>JBJTCH010000030.1:0-6240 GCA_046091745.1 Opitutaceae bacterium | reverse complement strand
GCGTCCTCCCGAGCGAGCGCCAGCGCCACCCCCTCGCGCTCCGCCGCTACCACCGCGCCCGAAGGCCGGCGTACCGCCACGCCCAATCCGCACGCGCCCCTTCCCCTTCCCAGATCGGCGATCCGCGCCACCGGCGGATTCTCCGCCGCCCAACCCGCTACAATCTCGACCAGCAGTTCCGTCTCAGGCCGCGGAATGAGGGCGCGGCGATCCACCTTCAGCCGCACTCCGGCGAAATCCACCTCGCCGAGGATGTGCTGAAGCGGCTCGCGCTGGGACCGGCGCTTCACCAGGGGCCGGATGCGCGCCAGCTCCGGCTCCGTCAACGGTCGCTCAAATTCCAGGTAAAGCCGCATGCGGTTGAGCCCCAGCGCGAGCCGTTGCAGCACATCCTCGGCGAAGTGGATTTCGCCGGCGTGCGGCTGAAGGTGGATCGCCGCGCCCTGATCCCTCGGCCCGAGACCGAACTCCTGGTCGAGATCGTGGCGGGTTGGGCGGCGGATAATCCGCCGGTGGCGCGAATCGCTGATCTGGGAACGGGAACGGGCGCGATCGCGTTGGGCCTGGCGGAACGCCTGCCTTCGGTTGCGGTGGTGGCGGCGGATCGTGAGGAGGCCGCGCTGG
The DNA here is from genome assembly GCA_046091745.1 of Opitutaceae bacterium. GTDB lineage: Bacteria > Verrucomicrobiota > Verrucomicrobiia > Opitutales > Opitutaceae > ER46. The sequence continues at coordinate 5,616 of JBJTCH010000030.1, read as the reverse complement.
CGCTGGCGCGGGAGAACGCGTCGGCCCGGCCGGCCGGCGATCGGCTGGAGTTCGTGCGCTCGGATTGGTTCTCCGCGCTTCCCGCCGGTTCCTTCGACATCATCGTCTCCAACCCGCCTTATCTCTCGGAAACGGAGCTGGCGGAGGTGGCGCCCGAGGTGCGGGATTTCGAGCCGAGATCGGCGCTCGTGGCTGCGGACGATGGACTGGGGGACCTGAGGAAAATCATCTCCGGCGCGGTTGAACGGCTGCGCCGCGGAGGCCTCCTCGCGCTGGAGACCGGACCTTCCCAGCACGCCGCTCTACTTGAGGCGGCGAACTCGGCGGGCTACACCAAGGTGGAGTCGCGGCGCGACCTGACCGGTCGCGACCGCTTCATCCTTGCGGTTTGGTAGCGCCGGCGCCGGCTGCGGCGGCCGTCAAGGGCGCGCGATTGCTCACCCAATTGGCGCGATCCTTCGCGAGTTCGACGGCGTCGCGGACGACGCGGAGCGCCTCACGCAGGTGGACGTCCGCGCGGACGTAGGTCTCGTTCTCCTCCTCCGCCTCGGCCAGTTCGTCGTCATCCTCGTCCTTCTTGGCGGCTTTGATACGCGGCGTCGGTGGCGGTCCGAGATAGAACGGGCGGAACGCGTAGTCGCCCTTCGCGATTTTTTCCTTCTCCGCCTTGGTCTCCTTGCGGAACGCGTCGTCCTCCGCCTTTTGCTGACGACGTTCCTCGAGGTTCACGGAGAGCTGCTTCTTCTCCTGGCGCAGCTTGAAACGCTCCACGATGCGGCGCAGGTAGGCGAACTCCTCGAGGTTGGCCTGGCGGGCGCGACTCTTTTCCAGCAGCGGGGTGAGCACCTTCGGGTTCAGGGGTTCTCCCTCGAAGAAGCTGCTCGGGATGCGATCCCAAACCAGCGCGCGGGGGAGATCTCCCTCGCCGATCGGGAGGTAGTCCTCGATGGAGGGCAGAACGATGTCGGGTACCACGCCCTTGAGCTGCGTGGAGGCGCCGCTCGGCAGGTAGTACTTCTGGATGGTGAGCTTCGCGGCGCCGGTTTTTGCCGCGAGGGAAAGCGCGCGGGAAACCTGCTTCATCTCGATCACCTGCTGCACGGAGCCTTTTCCGTGGGTTGAGCTGTCTCCGACGATGATCGCCCGGCCGTAGTTCTGCAGCGCGCCGGCGACGATCTCGGAGGCGGAGGCGCTGAAGCGATCGACAAGCACGGCGAGCGGCCCCGTGTAGGCGATCCGGCTGTCACGGTCGCTGTCGACCTGGATCTCGCCGTTGTAGTTCTTCACCTGGACGACCGGTCCGCGGTTGATGAACAGGCCGGCCAGTTCGATGGCCTCGGTGAGGAATCCGCCGCCGTTGCGCCTAAGGTCGAGCACGATGCCTTTCACACCCTGCGCGGTCAGTTGGCCCACAAGGCGGGCGACGTCGCGGGAGGCGGTGGTCTTTTCGCCATCAGTATCCCCGTCGTCGGCCGGTCCATAGAAGGCCGGCAGGGTGATGACGCCGTAGGGCTGGACGGTTCCGTCGGCGTCGGGCAGGTCAAAAACCGCGCCGCGGGCGCGCGCCGAGTTCAACTTCACCTTGTCGCGGGTGATGGTGATCTGCTTGCGGACGGAGCTGTCGGCGGAGTCGGCCGGTTGCACGGTGAGCACGACTTCGGTGCCTTTCTTGCCGCGGATCTTGTCGACGATCTTGCGGATCTTCAGCCCGTAAACCTCGACCGGCTCGCCGCCCTTTTCGGCGACGGCGATGATCTTGTCGTTGGGCTTGAGCTCGCGACCGACGTCGGCGGGGCCGCCGGGAATGATCTCCTTCACGACGCACACGTCGTCCTCGACGCCCAGCAGGGCGCCGATGCCCACGAGCTGGAGCTTCATCTGTATGCCGAAGTCCTCGTAGGTGGCGGCGGAAAAATAGGTGGAGTGCGGGTCGTAGAGTCGCGCGATGCACGACAGGAACATCTCCGCGAGATCGTTGCCTTCGATCTCGGTCAGGTTCTTTAGCATGCGCTCGTAGCGCTTGCGTACCTGCGCCCGGGCATCCTCGGGGGTCTTCTTCGCGAGGATCTCCTGCACGACTTCGAACTTCAGGCGCCGGCGCCACAGGTCGTCGGCCGCGGCCGCGTCGGCCGGCCAGGGCGCCTTCTCGCGCTGGCGATCGATGCCGTAGGTCTCGCGCGCGGTGAGGTCGAGGTCCTTGGCCAACTCCGCCATGATCCACTCGATCCGCGCGCGGACCCGCTCGTCGTAGACGTTGAAGATCTCGTAGGCGGCGTTGATGTTGCCCAGGAAGGCGGCGTTGTAGAAGACGCTCTTGCCGAACTCGTCCTCGAAGCGCTTGCGGTCGGTGCCGAGGAAGAAAAGCCGCTGGCTATCGAGGTCACCCATGAAGTCCGGGATCACCTGCGCGAAGTCGGTGTTGTTCACCGCGTCGCGGTTGTAGTGCAGCTCGGCGAGCAGCTTGATGAGGGCGTTGGCCTCGGCGGCGAGCGTCGGCGAGGTCGTGAATTTCCGGCGGTCGGTGGCGGACCAGGCCGAAGTGGCGGCCAGCAGGAGGAGCAGCAGCGCGGTCGCCAGGCGGCCGAGAATTGGGCGGTGGGTCATGCGAAGATGGGACAGGGTTCCGGGGCGGGTGTTGCGCGCGAACGGGGAGGGAGAATCAACGGCGGTTCAGCAGGTGTTTGGCCTCGTCGAGCGTACGTCGTTCATCCGGGGTCAGGGCACCCAACCCCCGGGCGCTGATCTTGTCCAGCACGCGGTCGACTTCGGCGCGGAGTTGGGTGGCCGTGCGCGGCTTGGGAGTGGTTTCCCCGGCGTCAGGCGAGGGCTCCTCGGTCGGCTCCGTGATATCCGCCGCGGCACGAGAAGCGAGGCGGCGGCTGGCGATCCAGCCGGCGGCCATGCCACCCAGGTGGGAGGACGCGGCGTATTCGAAGGGCAATGGCTGGCCGAGCAGATCCGTCAGCGCGAAGGCCAACCCGTCCAGCGCGAGTAAACCCCAAAGCAGGTGGCGCAGGCGCAGGGTCACGGGAAAGAGGAAGAGCAGCAGAAAGCGCATCTCGCGCTCCGGAGAGAACCGCGCGGCAAGGACCAGCAACGCGTAAACCCCCGCCGTCGCGCCGAGGAGTTCACCGCTCCGGGGCCAGTTGGCCGCCGTCCACCAGAGCGCTCCCCCGAGCACACCGAGACCGAACACGCTGAGCATCGCCTTGGGGGTCAGTTGGTCACGCAGCTCACGGTCCAGGAGCAGGAGGCCCGCGATTACCACGCCGACGTGGAAGAGGTTGGCCGTGCTGTGCACGAGCCAGAACGTGCCCAGGGTCCACCAGCGGCCTTCCCGCAGGGCGCCCGCGGAAAGGGCGAGTCTGTCGGCGAGCCCGCCGTTGCTCCCGCCGGACGCCAGCTCGAGGGCGAACTGGATGACGAACACGCCGGCAAGCGCGCTGACGAGCCACACGGTGGGCGCGGTCGCCTCCCGCTCGAAGTCGCCCCGCAGCCTGAACCGTTCGTGGGTCATTCCGCAGGAAACGTTGGGCCGGCGGGCCTTGAACTCAAGCCGCCCCGCCCTCCGGCGGTGCTCACGATGCCGGCTTCACCACGAGCAGCAGGTCCTTGGACTCGACGGTGTCACCCAGCGTGACGTGCAGCTCGGCCACCACGCCGTCCACCGGCGCGTAGACCGTGTTCTGCATCTTCATCGCTTCCATCATGAGGAGCTTGTCGCCCTTCGCGACCTTCGTGCCCACGGAAACGGAGAGCTGGGCGATGAGTCCCGGAATCGGGGCGGCGACCTGGCGCGGGTCGGCGAGGTCGGCCTTGGGTCGCGCCTTCGACTTCGGCGAGATCGATTTGTCGACGATGTAGGTCTCGCGGGCGATGCCGTTCAACTCGTAGCTGATGGCGCGGCGGCCGTCCTTGTCGGGCTGGCCGACCGAGATGAGGCGGATGATGAGGACCTTGCCCTCCTCGATGCTGACGGAGATCTCCTCGCCGGGCTTGAGACCGTAGAAGAACGCGGGCGTGGGCAGCACGGAGACGTCGCCGTAGGCGGTCGCGTGCTTCGAGAAATCGGCGAACACCTGCGGGTACATCAGGTGCGAGTAAACTTCGTCGTCGGTCGCGGGGCGGCGGAGTTTCTCGGCGAGCTCGCCGCGGACCTTGTCGAGGTCCAAGGCGGCCGCGCCAGCGCCGCGTTTCTTTTTGCCCGCGGCCTCGTACTTGGCGCGCGCCTCGCGGTGACGCTTCTCGCCCAGCACGACGAGGGAAACGCGCTCCGGCCAGCCGCCCTCGGGCCAGCCGAGCCCGCCCTGCATCATGTCGATGACACTCTCGGGGAACGGGACCGATCCGGGCTCGAGGTTGACGACGTCGGCGGGGCGGATGCCGCGGCTGAAGAGGAAGAGTGCCATGTCGCCCACGACTTTGGAACTGGGCGTCACCTTCACGATGTCGCCGAGCAGCTGGTTGACCTCGGCGTAGGCGCGCGCGATCTCGGGCCAGCGGTGGGCGACGCCCATGGAGGCGGCTTGTTCCTTGAGGTTGGTGTACTGGCCGCCCGGCATCTCGTGCAGGTAGACCTCGGCCGATCCGCTGCGCGGCGCGGTGTCGAACGGGCGGTAATAGTCTCGGACGACCTCCCAGTAATCGGAGAACTCGTTGAGCGCCTCGAGGTCGAGCTGCGTGTCGCGGGGGGTGTTGCGCAGCGCGGCGACGATGGAGTTCAGGTTCGGCTGCGACGTGCTGCCGCTCATGGCGGCGAGCGCGAGATCAACGATGTCGACGCCGGCGTCGGCCGCGCGGAGCACGCTGGCGGCGGCGATGCCGCTGGTGTCGTGCGTGTGGAAGTGGATGGGCAGGTCGACCGCCTCCTTGAGGGCCTTGACCAATTTCTGCGCGGCGTAGGGCCGGCAGAGACCAGCCATGTCCTTGATGGCGAGCACGTGCGCGCCCATCTTCTCCAGCTCACGGGCGAGCCTGACGTAATACTTGAGGGAAAACTTGTCGCGGCGGTCGTCGAGGATGTCGCCGGTGTAGCAGACGGCGGCCTCGCAGACGCCGTGGGTGTCGTTCACCGCCTCCATCGCGACCCGGAGGTTGGGCAGGTAATTGAGCGAGTCGAAGACGCGGAAGATATCCATGCCGCTGGCGGCGGCGTGCTTCACGAAGCCTGCCACGACGTTGTCGGGGTAGTTGGTGTAGCCGACGGCGTTGGCGCCGCGGAACAGCATCTGGAAACAGATGTTGGGCACACGGGCGCGGAGCTGGCGCAGGCGCTCCCACGGGTCCTCGTTGAGGAAGCGCATCGCGGTGTCGAACGTCGCGCCACCCCACATCTCGAGCGAGTACAGGTTGGGGGCGCGTCGCGCGAGGGAGTCGGCCACGGCGAGCATGTCGAAACCGCGCACGCGCGTTGCCATCAGCGACTGGTGGGCGTCGCGCCAGGTGGTGTCGGTGACGAGCAGGCGCTTCTGGCGCGCGGTCCAGCGGGCGAAATCACGCGCGCCGAGCTCGAGGAGCAGCTGGCGCGTGCCGGGGGCGGGCGCGACCTGGTGGTTGGCGGCGGGCACCGGGGCGGCGGGCAGCGGCTTGTCGGGACGGTAGCCCTTGGCGTGGGGG
>JBJTCH010000029.1:0-11330 GCA_046091745.1 Opitutaceae bacterium | reverse complement strand
TCGAACAACCACGCGGGCATCTCGTTCGCGGCGATGACGCACCTGGGTGCGGCGATGCCGAACCTGACGCACGCGCTCGACACGCATTACCCGTGGCAATGGGAGGAGATCATCACCGGCGGCCGCATCGCGATCGAGGACGGCAGCGTGGCGCTGCCGAAGGGGCCGGGTCTCGGGGTCGAGCTCGACCGGGCGGCGCTTGAGCGCGCGCACGCGGCCTACCTCCGTTGCGGGCTTAAGGAGCGCAACGACGAGATCGAGATGCAGAAAAAGGTTCCGGGCTGGAAGTTCGCCGCCACGCGGTGGTGAACCTCATTGCCGCGATGAGCTCCGCCCCTTCGCGTTTCGCCGGACGCACCGCCCTCGTCACGGGTGCGGGTTCGGGCATCGGCCGCGCCATCGCGCTGCGCTTGGCGGGGGAGGGCGCGGAGACGATCATCCTCGAGGCTCGCGCCGAGCCGGGCGAGGCGGTGGCGACGGAAATCCGCGCGGCTGGTGGTGTGGCGCGCGTGATCGTGGCCGACGTGGCGGACACCGCGGCGATGCGCGAGGCGTTCGCCGGGGTGGGGCGCCTGCACATCCTGGTGAACAACGCGGGCATCGCGCACGTGGGCAGCGTGCTCGACACGACGCCGGAGGACTTCGATCGCGTGTGCGCGGTCAACGTGAAGGGCGTCTACCACGGCCTGCATTTCGGCGTGCCGAAGCTGCTGGCGTCGGGCGGTGGCGCGATCGTGAACCTCGCCTCCATCGCTTCGAAACTCGGGCTGGCCGATCGGTTCGCCTACGGGATGAGCAAAGGCGCGGTGCTGACGATGACGCTCTCGGTGGCGCGCGACCTCGTGGGCCGCGGGGTGCGCTGCAACTGCGTGTGCCCGGCGCGCGTGCACACGCCGTTTGTGGACGGCTTCCTCGCGCGCAACTATCCCGGCCGCGAGCAGGAGATGTTCGACAAACTTTCCTCCGCCCAGCCGATCGGCCTCATGGGCCGTCCCGAGGAAGTCGCCGCGCTGGTCGCGTTTCTCTGCTCCGACGAAGCCGGCTTCATCACCGGCTCCGCCTACGACATCGACGGCGGCGCGACGCTGTTGAGGTGAAATCAATCTGTTGCCGGGCCGGGGTTTCCCTCTTGCAGGGGAGTTTTCGGCTGGGCATCCCATTCCGGATGCCCGCCGGTGGATTCAGGTTCATCGCCCCTCTGCTGCTCGCCGTGTTTTGTGGCGGTGTATTCGCGCAGACTTCCATCACCTGGGTCGGATCCAGCGGGAACTTTTCCGATGCCGCCAACTGGTCGCCGTCCAGCTCCCCCAATTCCCTGACAACAGTGGTTTTTTCCAGCGTCACAGGAGGGCAGGTTCTGGTGAGCGCGGCTGGCTCCATCCAGGGAATCCAGTTCTCGCCGTCCGCGGGTTCGTATTTTTTCTCCGGAAGCTCATTTCTGAGTGTTGGCTTGGGCGGTATCGCCTCCAGCTCATCCAGCGCTCAGCAAATCGCCGCGCCGGTCTCCTTCCTTTCGGGCGTCACTCCGGTGAATGTGAATGGCGCCGGAGGCTTGACGCTTTCGGGTTCGATCCAGCTTTCGTCGTCTCTCGGGACGCTCGCGCTCGGCGGTTCCGGAACCGGCTCGGGTTCCCTATCGGGCGTGATCTCCGGTTTAGGGGCTCTCCGGGTGCAAGGCGGAACGTGGACCCTCTCCGGAACGAACTCCTTCTCCGGTGGAACCACCGTCACCGGCGGCACGCTGCGCCTGGGCGGTAACGGAGCCCTGCCCGCGAATGGCAGCGTCGTGCTCGATCCGGTCTCCGGCGGCTCGGTGACCTTGGACGTCAACGGCGTCAGCACCGCCGCGCTCGGTGCCCTGACTTTCCGGGGGGCGGGCGGAGCGGTTTCAACCGTCACCGGCGGCGGCACGCTGAATCTCGGCGGTGGCGTCTTTTTCAACGCCGCATCCCAGCCTGGTCCGGCCTACATCTCGGTCGGCACCCTCGCATTGGGGTCATCCTCCCGGGTGTTCAACGTCGGAGAATCCATCCTGGCGTCCACGGATCTCTCCATCACGTCGGTGGTTTCCGGAACGGGCGGAAGCACCAAACAGGGAGCAGGCACCCTGGCCCTGCTCAACGGCGCCAATCTTTTTTCCGGTCCCGTCGTGATCAACGACGGCACTTTGTCCGTTCCCGTGACGAGTGCCTTGCCGGCCGGCGCCAATGTGACCTTGGACGCGACCTCCGTCTCGGCGTCCCTTTTGCTCGGAGGAAGTTCCCAGTCGCTCGCCGGGCTCACGCTGGGTGCCTCCGTGCGATCCCAGGTCGCTCGGAATTCCGTGGCCATCGGGTCCGGCGGCGTGCTCACGCTTGGCGGCACGACGGCCGGTTCGCTGACGGTGTATGGAACCGGCGGTTGGTACGCCGCCCGAATCGGCGACGAGTATGCGATCAACAACGGCCAGCTTAACTTCAACGCCGGGGGCTCCATCAATGTGCTGCGGAATGCATCCGCCGTTTCGCCGTCCGTCGACCTTCACGTGACCGCGGCCCTCGCCGGCACCGGAGCCGTCCAGAAAACGGGACCCGGCGCGGCGCTTTTCGAGGGTTCGGGAGCGCTGCTGGCGGGAATGCTCAACGTGAACCAGGGAACCGTGCTTTTCGGGGCTTCCTTCGCCCCGGTCGCCGGAGCCACTCCGGTTGGCGGCGGCGTCAGCGTGGCCTCCGGCGCCGTGATCGGTGCCGGCGCGAGGACGTCCCCCTGCTCACGCGAGGTGGTGTTGGCGAAGGCGGTGAACCTGAACTCCGGCGCGCTGCTGGGCTCATGGGATCTCGACGAGGGCATCCGCCTCAACCTCGCGGGGCAGGTCACGGTGCAGCCGGCAGCCAATTCGACGGCGGCGTCCCTGGGTCTGGGCGGCTATGTGGGCACCGTCGTTTCCGGCGGATTCGACGCCAGCGCGGCCGGAACGTCGCTCACCCTTGTCAACTCCCGGCCCGGCTACCGCGGTCTGCTCGCGCTGCGGAGCGCGGCCGGCCCCAACCTCGGTTCCCTTTCGGCCGATGGCGCCGGTCTCATCCTCTCCGCGCTGCCGACGAACCTCAACGCCACCCTGAACGCGACGGCCGGCGGTTATCTCGGTGTGGCTCCCGCCACACCGCAGGGAGCCACGCCGCCCGTGCAGTCGTTCATCGATCGCGTCGGGCCCAACAAGGCCACCTTCAATGGCACCTTTGGTTTCGACAGTTTCGCCGACGCCATGACGCCGCGAGTTTTCGCGGAAAACGTGAACTTCGCGAACTTCGGTCCCAACCTCACCCTTGGCTCGATGACGGGCGCGGTGCTCACCGGGGTGATCACGCCGCCGGCCTCGACCTACGCGTTCGGCAACGGCGGCGGGGTGCTGGTCCTGCAGGGTGGCGCCACGCTCATCGATGCCCCCGCCGGCCCGCGCGCGCTTGAGGTCGTCTCCTCGACCGCCGTGCAGGACAACTCGCTCGTGCTCGTGCTGCAGGCGGCCAACTCGTTCTCCGGTGGGATTCGTGTCGCGAACTCACTCCTGCTGCTGGACGCCGCGAACGCCCTCCCGGGCGGAGCGCGGCCGATCAGCATCGAGCCGGGCGGCTATGTGGGATTCACGGAAAGGGCCGGGATGCTCGGTGCGGGTGGTTTTCGCAGCCTGCTCACCCCCTCGGGTTTCCCATTATTCACCATCGATCCGGGCGCGGTGCTCGGCATCGATTCCACCCAGTTCATTTCGGACCGCCTCGCGGGGACCGGGGGCAGCTCGGGCCCAGGGCGACTCCTTTCCGACAGGCTGGACTTTTCCCAGCTCGGGCCGATCGGTTTCGGAACCGTCACGCAGGCCACGCTGCTGGGCACGCTGACCGGCCCGGTCGGGAGCGGCGGATCCAGATCGCTCCGACTGGCCGGCGTGAACGGCGGAGAACTCGAGGTGCGCTCCCGGCTCGCCGACGCCAACGCGTCCTCGATAACCGTGGGCGGCCTTTCGCTGCTCAAGACCAACGGCTCGGTGATCCTGAGCGGCCAGAACACCTACACCGGCGGCACGACACTGCTATCCGGCGAGCTCGTGGCGGCTGCCTCGCAGCGCGTTGTCCGCGGCACCGTCGTCTCCGGGCCGCTGGGCCTGGGCAGCATCACGGTGCCGGCCAACGCCGACCAGCCGGCGCTGCGGACGGCGGACGCCAGCAAGGTGACGCTTTCGAACAACTTTCTCCTGGGCACACGGCTGGCGATCGGGAGCCCCTACACCACTTACTCCACGAGCGCGCTGACGCTGACGGGAACGATCGGGAATCTTCCGGCGGGAGGCTCGGGCGGGCTCGACATCTACAACGATGTCACGCTCCGCGGGGTGAACACCTTCAGCGGCGGGGTGAACCTTTACAATGGCGTGGTTTATATCGGGAGCAGCAGCGGCCCGGCGGGCGGACCGCTCGGAACCGGCGCGCTGCGGGTGGCGCCGAGCCCCAATTCCTTTTCCACCGGTCTCTCCGCATTGGGCGCGCAGACCCTCGCCAACCCCGTCGTGCTAGAGGGCGGTGGTTCCTCCGACCGATTGTCGATCTATGGCACCGGCCCCCTCACGCTATCGGGCGCGGTGACGATCAATTCGCCGATGGAATGGTACCTGAACTCCCAGCCCCTCTACATCACGGGACCGGTTTCGGGCCTCGGTCCTCTCAAGATGGGCTACGGCAGCGGAGGCACGCTCGTGCTGAATCCGGCCTCGGGGGGCAACACCTACTCCGGGGGCACCTCCAACTACTCCGGCCGGATCGTCTTCGGTTCAGCGGCCGCGATTCCGACCGGTTCGATCCTCGCACCCGGCTACGATGGGTACATCGGCTACGCGTCGACGGCCGGGTCGTTCCAGACTGATTTCCTGGGGAAGTTCGACCGGCCGGGCGCCTCGGGAACCATTGGCCTCGACACCCTCCTCAACGGTCAGCTCCTGCTGAACCCGGCCCCGAATTCGCCGAACCTGTTCTCGCAGCAAATCGACCTGACCGACTTCTCCACCTCGGCCAAACTCGGCTCGGCGTCGACTGCGCGGCTCTCCGGTTCCATCCGGCCCGCCCTCAACACCTACGCCTTCGGCGGAGGCGGCGGCTGGCTCCAGATCGACTCCGCGCTCACCGAGACCCTCATCGGCGGAACGAACCTCTCCGTCTCCTCCCCGCAGTCATTCGGCGGTTTCGCCCCGTTGACGCTGCGACTCAATTCGTCGGCCAACACGTTCCGCGGCGGCGGCGATGTGGCCGGTTCCGCGTTGATCTTCGCCCCCGGTTCCATCCCGAACGAAGGCACGTTCACCGTGAGAAACGGCGGTTACATCGGCGCGGAGACGTCCAGTGATGCGTTCCTCACGCGACTCGCGATCGGTTCCGGCTCCGTGATGGTGGGTTTCGACACCGCGCCAGGCGGATCCGTCGCGGCGATCTCCTCGACGATCGATCTCGGGAAACTGCCGACCCCGTCCCTGGCGGCCTCCCCGCAGGTGATGCTCGGCACCGCCTCGCAGGCGACCCTGAGCGGGCCGATCACGCTGCGCGCCGGCGATACCGTGTACCGCTTCGGAGCCTATAAGGGCGGGCAACTCGTGGTGACGACCAGCTTGACCACCGGCTCCGTCCAGATCGGCGACACATCCGGCGGCGCGTTCCAAGCGAGCCCGATCAATCCCGCCTCCATCTCCACCGTCACCCTGGCCGGGAACAACTCCTATCCCGGCGGCACCAACCTGCTTTCGGGCCTGCTGCTCCTCGGTCACGCCAAGGCCCTCGGCACCGGCCCGCTCTCGATCGGAAGTTCATCAACCTACAGCGGCGGCGTGCTGGTCGCACCGATGGTGGGCGCGACGGCGGACGGGCTCGCCTTCGCCAACGCGATCACGCTTTCCGGCGGGAGTCTCGCCCTGACCGGTCCGTATTCGTTCACGCTCGCCGGCGTGGTCTCCGGAAGCGGAAAGCTAACCAAGACCGGAACGGGGACGGTCACTTTGACCGGGGCGAACGCTTATTCCGGCGGGTTGGCGATCGACCAGGGAACTTTCGTCTACGGCGCCGCGTCCCCCGCTCCCGTGACCGAGGTCAGATTTGAGGGTACTTCCGCGGCCACCGTGCGATTCATGGACTCGATCGCGTTGGGCGATCTCTACGCGGATTCCTCCGCGGCGCGCATCGAGGTGGCGGCGGGTAAGACGCTCACCATAAACCCGAAGGCCGCCGCAGCGGGCGCGACGGTGTCGAGCGCCCCCGCGGGCTCCGGGTATCCGACCGGGGTGTTTGCCGGAACATTCGCTCCGGTCACCACCGGGGGGGCGTTCGAGCTCATTTTCTCCGGCACGGGTCCGACGGGCGCGAATATCCCGCAGCTGCGCCTGACCGGCCAGAGTTCCTATGGCGGCACGACGAGGATTCGTCCGGGTATCGATGTGGTAGCGGGTGATTCTTCGGCCTTCGGCCAGAGCGCCGTCAGTTTGGAAGGCGGGCGGCTGGCCTTGGCGAGCGGCGTGAGCGTGACCAACGCGCTCACGTTGACCTCCGGTGTGCTCGCGGGCGAGGGAAGTGTCGTCACGGCCACCGCGCTCGGCGTCGGTTCCGGCGTCCAGTTGCAGCCCGGTTTTGAGCTGGCGGGCACGCTGAGTTTCACCGCGGCAACGACCGCGCAGACCGCGCTGTCTCTGCTTAGTGGTGGCGCCTACCGCTGGAAGATCGGCGACGCGACCTCGCCCGGCGGGGAATGGGACCGCATCAACGTCTCCGGAGCGGTGTCCATCGGGGCCACGACCGCCGCCCCGTTCACGGTTCAAATGGCTCCGTTGGGGGCGCTGGGTCTCCTGACCCCCGGAATCGCCGGGTTCGACGCCAGCCAAATCTACGCGTGGCCCATCTTGTCGGCGACCTCGATCACCGGCTTCACGGCCGGTTCCTTGGTGGTGGATTCCTCCGCGTTCGCCACCTTGGCGCCCGACTACAAGTTCAGCGTCGGCCTGGTGACCGATTCCCTCGGCAGCTCGCTGGTCTTGAATTACAATCCCGCCGCGGTGCCCGAACCTTCGACGTGGGTGATGCTGTTGAGCGGCGCGGCGGCTGGGGCGGTCTGGCTCCGGCGGCGGCGGCGGATGTGAATCTTCGCTGCTGTTGAGACGATCCGACGGCGGAGCGGGAAGCCTCCCGAGGTTTCGTGGGCAAACGGTACGTCAGGAGCCGCCGGCCCGGGTGCGCACGGGCACGTGCACCTCGTAGCGTTTGACGAACCACGGCGTGAAGGGGCCGCTCCAGAAGATCGCGACCGCCTCGCCGGCGACCTCCACGTCCGGGCGGGTGGCGAGCCAGGCCAGCAGTTCGTCGCGCGTGCGTTCGAAATTGGCGCGGGAGTAGGAGCCGCGCGCGCCGCGGCTGGAGACCCGCCGTTCCGGGATTTTCTCCACCACCACCGCACCCTCGCTGCCGGTGACCTTCGCGTGCTGACTTTCCGCGACCCAGACGTACATCGCAGCGTCGCGGATGCGGGCCTCGACCGGCACGGTCATCGCGATGTCGTGCCGCGAGATGTAGCGGAACAGCGGCATGAAGAGGTCGTTCGCACGATCGAAGTACTCGCCCTGACCGGCTGACTTGAGGAGCACGCCGGCCGGCAGTGTCTTCAACTCGTTCACGCCGCTGGCGGTCGGGGGAAAAGCCTGTTCGTAAGCCATGGCGGCGAAGGGAAGTTGGAGCAGCAGAAGGAGGCGAACCGCGGAAAAGCGCATGGCATTGTTACGCCCGCGGGCGCCGGGCGGATGCGCTGCGGCGTGGCGTCCCCCTCGGAGGGTTCAAAAGACCTCGTAAACCTCCACCAGCGCCTCCCCCGTGCCGTTGTTCACGCCGGATACCTGGATGGTGTAGGTCGCACCGGCGGGCACGGTCACCAGCAACGCGGCGTCGCGGCTGCCCGCCGTGAGCGGGAACGCGCCGACCTGCGTGAACGTCGGCAACAAGGCCGCCGTCCAATTGTCGTTCACGCCGACGCTCGCGCCCTTCGCGTCGAGCACCCGCACGGTGGGATCGGCCAGGAAGCCGGTGACACCGAATGCGGCCAGCGTGGGACCGACCGCCCGGATGAGCACCTGCTTCGCGCCGGCGCCCGTCACGGAGAAGCCCGCGATGAGGATGTCGTCGCCGGTGCCGACGCGGTTTCGCGCCGAAACGTTCACCAGCCGGGCGCCGGCCGCTCCGCCGGTGTCGTAGGCTTCGACCAGCACAATGCCTGCGGCCGGCCCGCCGGCGCGGACGGTGAAAGGGCCGCTGACCGATTGGCTCAGCGCGGCGTCGCGCGATCCCGCGGGAAACGGGAAGGCGCCGGCGGCTCCGAAGGCCGGGGCGAGCGCGGCGGGCCAGTCATCGTTGGAGGCGGAGGCGGTCGTCGCTCCCGGCAGGAAGAGGTCGAGGCGCGGGTCGGCCATGCCGGCGAGCCCGAAAGCGGAAAGCACGGGGCCTGCCGCGCGGATGAGCACGGTGCGTGAACCCCCGCCGATCACGGCGCCGAGCGTCAGCGTCTGCCCCGCGGCAAGATTGGTCCGCACCGAAAGGTTGGTGAGGGAGCTGGCGGAGGAAACGGCGACGCGGGCCGGCAGGCTGGTCGTGGTTCCGCCCTCGTTGCCCACCACGACGGTGTAGGTCCCCGGGGAGGACGGGGTCACGGCGCCGAGCGCAAGCGTCGCCTTGGTGGCGCCCTCGATGGGGGCGCCGTCCTTCAGCCACTGGTACCACATGGGTCCCGCGGCGGTGGAGTTCACGGCGAGGGAGACATCGGCGCCGAGCAGGACGGCGCGTCCCGCCGGTGGTGTGGAAATCTGCGGAGCGAGCGGGAGCGGTTTGGCGGCGGCGATCGCGCGCGGCGTGCGCGCATGCCAGCTGCTGGCGAGGTTGTGGTCCGGATTGGAGGCGGGATTGCTGAGCACGAGGCTGGCGCCCCCGCCGTCGGCTTCCTCCGGCCACGGGAACGCATCGCGGTACGTGAAGCGGCGGATGATCCCGCCGTCGGCCGCACGGACGATGATCTGTTCGCCGCCGTTGGAGAGGTTGCCGGAAAATGCGCCGGCGACGACGGGGAGGACGCCCGGCTCGAGACGAGCGGCGAACGCCGCGGCGTTCTCCACCACCACGATGCGCCCGCCGGGCGGCAGCAAGCGCAGTGCCGGCGGGACGGAGCTGAAGTCGAAGGCGACCGCGTCCTCGAGTTTCACGCCCGTCAGGTCGACGGTCTGGCTGCGTGAGATGTTCATCAGCTCGATGAACTCGAAATCGTTGCCGCTGTTGAATCCCCGCGCGATTTCGTCGGGCGTGGGGTCGGACGGATGGTAGTGGAATTCGCTGACGACAAGGTTTGCGGGTCCGGCCGGTGCGGCGTCCATCACGTAGGTCGCCTCGGTGAGGGGAGACCACGTGGTGCCATCCAGCACGCGTGCGCGGAGTGTGTGGGCCCCGGTCGCGGGCAGCGTGATCACGTCGCCCGGAGCGGAGGCCGTGAGGCCGATCACGCGGAGATCAAAACGGAGGTCGGAAAAATCATTCCGCGGGTAGGCGTTGCCGGCGTTGGGCGGATACTCGTAGGCCGCCTGGTGGACCTCGACGGCGATGGTGTTGTCGCCCTCGCGGAGAAGCTTCGCGTCGATCGGCACGCGCACAAACATCGTCTCGATCGGGCCGTAGTTGTTGCCCGGATCGACCGGGCCGAGCGCCTCCTGGCCGTAGGTCACGGGCGTCGGGGCTTGGGGAAAATTGATCCGCGCCGCCTCGACGCCGTTCAGATAAACGACCGCGCCATCGTCGGCCAGAACCTCGAGGAGGGCGGACGAGAGCGAGCTGACACCGCTCGCCTGGAAACTTGCGCGAAAATAAGCCGGGCCCGGCTCGCTGTAGGCCGCGGTGTAGTTGGGCGCGACGGGGGAGATGTTGGTCGCGAGGCCGGTGGTTTCCCCGTAGCCGAGCGGAGCGGTCCCGGAATTCCACGCGCCGTCCGCGTAGGCGGCTGAAGTCCAAGCTAGACCGGTCGCGTCCGCGGCGGGTGCGGCGGAGGGCAGCGACCACCGCCACGACTGCCCGGCGGCGAGAAAGGTCGAGGCGGTGACGGCGCCGGCGGCGGCGGTCCGGGCGGATGGATCGAGCGCGCCGCCGGTCTGGCGGGGGTCCGGGCCGTCGATCGTGTAATAGGTGATACCGCCGCGCGGGTTGGGGTTGTTGAGACGGAGCCTGTACGCGGAGGGCGCGATGCCGCCGTAGGCGGGTTCGCCGCTCGAGGCCGCGACGGGCTCCACCGGCCGGAGGCGCTCAACCAGCGTGTTTGCGTCGATCGCCTGAGGGGCGCCGTCCATCCACTCGAGGCGCTCGGCGAGCCATGTCTTCAACGCGTCGACCTCCTGGCGCCAGGTCGTGCGGTTGGCCTGCCCGCCGAGCCCCTGCACGAGGCTCACGGTACCCAGGATCGGATACTTGCGGTAATGCCGGGCAGCCGGGGCCTGCACCGCCATCGTGGCCGCGGTCGTGGCGCTCACGATGTCGGCGCGGCTGCCGTCGGAGAGCAGCGAGTAAACCGACTCGATCCGAGAGAAAAGTTTCTCCCGCGAGAAATGGCTGCGGCGGAGGGCGGTCCAGCGGTTCCAGTAGCGGTCGACGAACTCGGGGTCCTGCTGCAACCGTGTGTAGTAGGTGTAATTCGAGCCGGCCACCCACCACTTCATCCCCGCGCTGGCGTTGGAGTAGGCGTAGTTGGCGTTGCCCAGGCTGCGGTCGACGTCCCAGAGCGGGAAGGCCTTCATCGGTCCTCCGCGGTCCTTGGAAAAGTAGTAGCTGAAGGTGTAGGCATCGACCTCCTTGCAGAGTTCCAGCCACAAGGTGCGGTCGATGAAGCTGGCGGTGTCGAGCCAGCGGCCGTGGTAATTGGCGCTGGCGGGGTCCTTGAAGTCGGCGGAGGCCAACGCGGTCGTCATGCGGTTCAGCCAGCCCGTGAGGGCGGCGGCCTGCGCGTCGGTGACGGGCTCGGGATCGTAGATGTCGTAGTCGCGGCTGGAGCCGGGCACCGCGGGGTTCGAGGCGGCGTTGATGCGCCGCTCGTACGGGGTCTTGTCGTTCTTGAAGATGCAACCGCCGCTGATCAGCGATGGATCGCTCTAGCTGTCGTTCAGCTTGGCGACATCGACGCGTTCCTTCCCGCGCGAGACCTTTTCCATCAGCAGGTACACGCCGCGGTAGTCGGCGTAGTCGACCGTGCCGTTGCCCTGGTTGAAGAACACCTCGACGTAACGGCACCGGACGCCGGAGCCGGGTCCGTTGGCG
>JBJTCH010000028.1:0-3770 GCA_046091745.1 Opitutaceae bacterium | reverse complement strand
GTCCCCGAAAAGGATGAGAAGATGGAGCGCGAGGGAGAGAACTACGCCGATAATCAGGTCGCGGGTCATGGCGGTGAGGCGTTATTTGCCCGTCGGGCTGGAGACGGTTTCGACCGATACTTGTTCGATGCCGGACTTGCGTACTTCGTCCAAGGCGAACACGGCTGCTCCGAAGCGCGCCTTGGTATCTCCGCGGATGAGGACACGCGGATTGTTCTCGGTGCGGCGGTAATCAGCGAGACGCGGCGCGATCTCGACCGCCGAAATGAGTTCAGCGGTACCCTGGCCCTGCTTCCAATAGTACGTCCCCTCGTCGGACACCTGGAGGTAGATCGTGGTGTCGTTCGGGTTGGACTGGACGTTCTGCGGTTGCGCCACGGGGAGCGTGACCGGCAACGACTGGATTCGACTGAGGGAGAGGGTGAAAAGCACGAACGTCGCCAGCAGGAAGAAGATGACGTCGATGAGGGGGATGATCTCGATGCGCGCCTTCTTGCGAGCAGTGTCGAGATTGAGGGTGGGACCTGCCATGGTAGTGGTGTGGGGGTCTTATGACTCAGCGGCCTTGGGCGCGCACCTTGGTCTCGATGAAGATTTTCTGGAATCCCGCCTTGCGGGCCTCGTCGAACACGTAGAGGGCGGCGTTGAAGAGCGCGGCCTCGTCGCCATTGATCAGAATGCGACCTTCGGGCTCGGCCGCCTTGTAGGCGCGAAGCCGGTCGATGAATTCGGCCAGACTGATGTAGTCCTTGTTCCACGCGATCGTGCCGGCGTCGGTCACGGAGATGGTCACGGTTCCGGCGGGGTCGCGCGCTTCGCTGCTGTCGGTGAACGGCAGATTGATTCCCGTCACGCCATTCGATTTGTTCAGCGACAGCGTGAACAGAACGAATGTGGCGAGGAGGAAGAAGATGACGTCAATGAGAGGGATGATCTCAATACGAGCCTTCTTCCTGCCGTCGGATGTTGCTCCACCGGATGAGCCAGCCATGGGCGTACCCTAGTCGGTTGTTGCGTGGAAACCCCGAGGCGGGTCCGCGTTTTCACGCGACTCCGCCGGCCGGGGAAGGGGTTCAGCTCTTCTTGAGCGCGAACGGAGCGTTGGTCTCGCCCTTCTTCAGGAGGATTTCCAAGGCGTGCGAGGCGTCGGCGACCTCCTGTTTGGCCTGAAGTTCGCGTGCGTTCAGATAGTTGTAGGGGAACAAGCCGATAACAGCGACCGCCAGACCGCAGGCCGTGGCGATGAGGGCCTCGGCGACACCACCGGTGATCGTTCCGGCGGCCGCGCCGATGTCGCCGCCACCGAGGGCGCCGAAGGTGCGCATCATGCCGGTGACGGTGCCGAGCAGACCGAGGAGTGGGGCCGCGGTGATGCAGGTGTCGAGCGTGGCCATGCCCTGGGTGAAGCGGGCAAGTTGCTGGCCGGCGGCGCGCACGAACGCGTTCGACAGCGAGTACTCACGGTTCGAGAGGCTGTAGACAAGGATCTGCGCGATGAAGTCCTTGCTCTTTCCGCCGACGGCGAGCGCGCCCTCGATGTCGCGGCGCTCAACGGCCTCGAGCATCTTCTCGACCACCTCGGGTTCGCGGGTCCCGTTTTCGCGCACGATGAAGATGATGCGCTCGACCACGACGGTGATCATCACGAAGGACACCAGCGCCATCGGCCACATGATCCATTCGCCCTTGATGAACAATTCCATCGGGGTGGCATCGCCGAGCAGGAGCGCGAGGGGGAGGTTAGCAGTGATCATAACAGGAGCTTAGTTGTTTTGGTCGTTAACGGTGGTTGTAAGTTTGAAACAGCAAGCAGCAGGCCAAAAGCGGAAAAGGGGAGCCGTTCTCAGCGAAAATTCTCGGCGACGCAGGGGAAAGCACTAATGACGCGGGTCGCGTTCTGGGAGGGGAAATTCAGGGGAGGGAACAAGGAAGAGGCGCAATAGGTGTCGAGCTAGATGGCCTGTCAACTTACTTTGTCGCACTCACTCACAAATTTTTTTGAGCGTTTCCCGGACGGACTTTCGGGGGCCGCGCGGATCCTTTTTCCGGCGCGCGTTAGCGGCTGGCGTCGCGTCATTTGGCTGCCCGACTAGGAGTCGAACCTAGACAAAACGAGTCAGAATCGTTTGTGCTGCCATTACACCATCGGGCAAAAAATCACGGCGTTCGCGGGGCGCGGCGGCGCGGGAAAGTGGAGCCGGCGATGGGATTCGAACCCGCAACCGCCTGTTTACAAAACAGGTGCTCTACCATTGAGCTACGCCGGCGCTGGAGGAGTGCCGAACTGGGACTGGAAAAAAACAGACCGGAAAACTGGTGGCTCCCCGGGGACTCGAACCCCGAACCTACTGATTAAGAGTCAGCTGCTCTACCATTGAGCTAGGAAGCCTCGAAAGAAGCGCGAAACAACCCTCATTTGCGCGAGGGTTGTCAACTGCGATTTGAAACGCGGCCGCGTCCTACATTTTCGCTCCGGGGGCGCGGTGAATTCTCCGCTTCGCCGGGTGTTATTTTTTGCCTTCCGCCTTCTTCTTCGCGGCGGGTTTCGGGTCGAGATTCACGGCGAGGTCATCGGCCGTCACGGTGGATTTCACTCCGCCGGCGGGCACTTCCATCCGCGCAAGCCAGAGAATCGCGTTGAGCACGATGCGCCGGAAGTCCTCGTTGCCCCAGTTCGCGTGGTAATGGGCGCCGGTGAAGCCGAAGCCGCGTCCACCGTCGGGTCGCTCAAACGCCCACGACACAACCTGCGCGTCACCACGCGCCACTTGCGCGCGCATATCGGGGTTGCCGGAGTGGGGACCGTCGGGGCGGGTCGTGACGGATGCGTCCGGCACGGCGGCGAGGATCGGCATCACGCCGCGGCGGCCGTCCGTGAAGCGCATGTTGAAGTACCATTCGTCGCGGATGGTGAACGGTTTCACGCCGCGGGTGATCGGGTGCACGGGCAGCGACTGGAAGTTCGCGTCCCAGTGCGGGTTCACCGACCAGTGGGTCTCGAAAGCGCCGCCGATCATGCGGAGAAACTCGGCCTGGCCCTTTTCCTTGGTCGGCTCGACGGCATAATGCACGCAGCCGATGCCGACTCCGCGCGCGGCGAGGGCGGTAAGGATGGCGAGCCGGTTCTCGGCGAGCGCGAGGTGCTTCACGCCGCCGTCGCAGTACATGACGACCGCGTCGACGCCGATGAGTGACGATGCCTCCTTCGGCCAGCCGTTGAGCGAGATGTCGACCTTCAGGCCGGGCGTGCCGGCGAGGCATTTCTGGAGCAGGAGCACGCCGGCGTTGTGCTCATGGGCTCCGGCGCCGTGGCTCGGCGTGCCGGCGATGAGAAGGACTTTTTTGTCGGCGGCGCTCAGGGTGGCCGAGCAGGCGGAGAGGACGAAGAGGCAAAGCGTGAGGAGGTGTGATTTCTTCATGGGGTGTCTGAAGAATTGGGCCGCGGATTCGCCGCGGCAATCGCGTTTCCCTAAAACGAAACGACCGCGCCGGGTCGGCGCGGTCGTGGCGACGGACAGGGGTCGCGGCCTCAGAACTTGAGTCCGATCGAGGCGAGGAAGGTTCGCGGCTCGCCGTACTGGAAGGTGCCGTTGAGGTAGTGCTCGTCCGTGAGATTGCGCACGTTGAGACGTAAGTTCGCGGGAATGTTCCCCAAGCGCGTGGCGTAACCGACCATCGTTTCGATCAGCAGGACGGCGTCGCTCTTGATGGGAACGGTCCAACTCGGGTGCATGTAGGTTTCCCCGATGAGACTCGCGCCGCCGCCGACG
>JBJTCH010000027.1:0-7962 GCA_046091745.1 Opitutaceae bacterium | reverse complement strand
GGTTCATCCAGTAAGGTGGCCGTGCTGCTTTCCCCGCCGCGCCCTCAGGGCTTGGCGGCCACCGACTCCCAATTCGTCTGGTGGGCCTTCAGCGACGGCTGTTGAAACGGCACTGTCTCGACCATCTGGTCCTGTGTGTCGGTTACCTCGGGGAACAGGTCGTCGAGCGCTACGGCGACGGCTCGGCGTGGGGCGTGAAAATCGAGTACTCGTTCGACGGCCCGCGGCTGCTCGGCACCGGCGGCGCGCTGATCGCCGCGCTGCCGAAACTGGGCGACGCCTTCTACGTGCTCTACGGCGACAGCTACCTGCCGGTCGATTACCGCGCCGTGGGCGACCATTTCCTGCGCTCCGGGCGGCTCGGGCTCATGACCGTCTACGGCAACGAGGGGCGCTACGACACGAGCAACGTCGAGTTTTCCGGTGGCGAGATCCGCGTCTACGACAAGCGCCACCGCACCCCCGCCATGCGCCACATCGATTACGGTCTCGGGGTGTTTCGCGCGAAGGCGTTTGACGGTTGCCCGCGCGACGCGGTCGTCGACCTGGCGTCCGTCCAGACCGATCTCTGCCGCCGCGGCCAGCTTGCCGGACACGAGATCAGGGAGCGCTTTTACGAGATCGGCTCCCATGAGGGCCTGCGCGAACTGGACGCTTTGCTGCGGAGCGGCGGAGCGAACACCGGCCAGAATCCAGCCTAGCCAAGCGGGCGCGGGCTCGACACGGTTCCGGGCCAAAATCCAAGCCATGTCCTACTCCGCCCAGCACCTGAAGGAGACCGCCGAGATCGTCGCCCGCATCGACGCGGCGGCGTGTGAGAAATGCGTCCAGGAACTCGTCGCCGTGCGCACCCGCGGCGGCCGGCTCTTCATCCTCGGCGTCGGCGGCAGCGCGGCCAACGCGGGGCACGCCGTGAACGACTTCCGCAAGATCGGCGGCCTCGAGTGCTACGCGCCCACCGACAATGTCTCGGAGCTCACCGCGCGCACCAACGACGAGGGTTGGGCCACGGTTTTCGCCGAGTGGCTGCGCGGCTCGCGGTTGCGCAAGGAGGACGCCCTCCTCGTGCTCTCCGTCGGCGGCGGCAACTTGGAGAAAAACGTTTCGCCCAATCTCGTCCTCGCCCTCCAGCTCGCGAAGCAGGTCGGCGCGCGGGTCATCGGGATCGTCGGCAAGGACGGCGGCTATACCGCGCAGGTCGCCGACGCCTGCGTGATCGTCCCGACCGTCAACCCCGGCAACATCACGCCGCACAGCGAGGCGTTCCAGGCGGTCATCTGGCATCTGTTCGTTTCCCATCCGTCGCTGAAGGCCCACCAGACGAAGTGGGAGTCGGTGGCCGCCAAGCCCTGAGGGCGCGGCGGGGAAAGCAGCACGGCCACCTTACTGGATGAACCCGCCCGGCGCCGGCCCCTCCCCCGCCGGACTTCGGCCGGCGGTGTTTCTTGATCGGGACGGCACCCTCAACCGTCAGGTGATCCGCGATGGTCGGCCCTATCCGCCGGCCGCGCTCGACGAGTTTGTGCTTTTCCCCGACGCGGCCGAGGCATGCGCGCGACTGGCCGGGGCGGGCTACGCTCTGGTGGTGGCGACCAACCAGCCCGATGTCGGCCGTGGCACCCAATTGCAGTCAGTCGTGGAGGCGATGCACGCCCGCCTGCGCGGCTGGGTGCCGCAGATCGAACGCGTGGAAGTTTGCTATGCCCCGGGGCTCGACCGCTCGGCCCCGCACGACCCACGACGCAAGCCGGAGCCCGGCATGCTGCTCGACGCCGCCGCGGCCCTCGGCCTCGACTTGGGGAAATCATGGATGGTGGGCGACCGCTGGCGCGACATCGACTGCGGGCGCCGGGCGGGCGTGAGAACCGTGTTCATCGACTTCGGCTACGCCGAGGAGTTGCGCGCGCCGCCGGATTTCACCGTGAAATCGCTGGCCGAGGCGGCCGCCGTCATCCTGCGGGAAACCTAGGCTGCGCGCTTGCCGCGGGAAGGCAGCGGGGGCTGAATTCGCGCCAAAACCACCGATGAAATCGATCCAGGACCTTTCCATCCACATCTATGCCGATGGCGCGGACCGCGCCGGCATCCTCGATCTCTACGCCAAGCCCTACATCAAGGGCCTGACGACCAACCCGAGCCTGATGAAGAAGGCCGGGATCAAGGACTACGAGGCGTTCGCCAAGGACATCCTGCAGACGGTCACGGCGAAGCCGATCTCGCTGGAGGTTTTCACGGACGACCTGACCGACATGAAGCGCCAGGCGCTGAAGATCGCGTCGTGGGGCGCCAACGTTTACACCAAGATCCCGATCACGAACTCCCGCGGGGAATCGTGCCTGCCGCTCATCCGCGAACTCGGTCTCGCCGGCGTGAAGCTCAACGTCACCGCGCTGTTCACGCTCCGCCAGGTCGCCGGCGTCGCGGAGGCCCTCAATCCGCAGGTGCCCTCCGTGGTGTCGGTGTTTGCCGGACGCATCGCCGACACCGGTGTGGATCCGATGCCCCTGCTGCGCGCCTCGCTGGCTCTGCTCGAAGGTCAGCCGCGAGCGGAGCTGCTGTGGGCGAGCACGCGCGAGGTGATCAACATCCTGCAGGCGCAGGAATGCGGCTGCCGCATCATCACCGTGCCGCACGACATCCTCGGCAAGGCCGTGAAGATGTTCGGCCAGGATCTCACCGAGCTCTCCCTCGACACCGTGCGCATGTTCGCCCGCGACGCCGCCGAGTGCGGATACCGGATCTGAGAGAGGAAAGGACTAAGGGACAAAAGGGACCAAAGGACCGAGGGGTAAATTGAACAGAAGGCCGGGAAGAGCGGGAACCAAGCATGCACCCCGACTACGAGCGGGCTGACCGCTGGTCGCCGCAGGTGATCGGCGCGGCGATCGAAGTTCATCGTGATAAAGGACCGGGGTTGCTCGAAAGCATTTATCACCGCTGCCTGCTGCACGAGTTGTCCTTGCGGAGAGCTCCAGTGGAACGGGAGATCGCGGTACCGATCACCTACAAGGACCTCGTTTTCGAGGAGCAGATCCGCCTCGATCTTCTGGTTGATCGCTGCCTCGTGGTTGAGATCAAAGCCGTGGAGAAGCTGCTCCCGATCCACTTGGCCCAAACTCTGAGCTACATGCGGCTCCTGAACGTTCCCTTGGGATTGGTGATCAACTTCCATGAGCCGGTGCTGAAGGACGGCCTTCGCCGGCTGACTTTGCGCGGAGCAGACCAGCCTTGAACCTCACCGGCCTTCCCGTCCTTCCTGTTCCACAACCGCACCCGCGACCTTGAACATCCTTTTTGTTAACTACGGCGATTTCACGACCAACAGCCTGAACCACATCGGCGGGTTCGCGAACACGCTGTGCGCCTCGGGCCACGCGTGCGCCGTCGTGGTGCCGCACCGCAAGGAGACGCTGCAGCACATTGCCGGGCCCCTGTTTATCGCCGCGACCTGCGAGGAAGCCCTCGCCCGCCCCAAGCTCTTTCCCGACGGCCGCACCGCCGACGTCATCCATGCCTGGACCCCCCGCGAGTGCGTCCGCACCTTCACCCTCGCCTACCGCCGAGCGGCGCTGGCCGCCGGAGCGGCGCCGGGGGACGGAAGACTGCTGATCCACCTCGAGGACAACGAACGCTTCCTGCTGGAGAGCTACACCGGCCGCCCGCTGGAAAGCCTGCGCGCGTCTTCCGACACCGAGCTGGCCGCGCTGCTCGACCCGAGCCTGCCGCACCCCGTGCGCAGCGAGACGTTCCTCGGTCTGGCCGACGGCGTGACGCACATCATCGCGCCCCTCGCCGCGTCCGCCCCAGGCGGCACGCCGACGCACCTGCTGTTCCCCGGGGTGGACTTCAAGCTCTACGGCGCGGACCGGGTCGCTGAGGCCGAAACCGCCGCGCTGCGGAAGGAGCTGGGCCTGGCGGACAACGAGAAGGTGATCGTTTTCACCGGCTCCAACACCTTCGCGAACGAGCCGGAGATGCGCGACCTGTACGTGGCGGTCGCCCTCCTGAACCAACGCGGAACCCGCGTGCGCCTCGTGCGCACCGGCTTCAACTCCCCCCGCTTCCTCGCCGGGCTCACGGACGACCTGAAGCGCCACGTGCTCGATCTCGGCTTCGTGAAAAAAGCGAAGCTACCCCGCCTCCTCGCCCTCGCCGACGTTCTGGTGCAGCCCGGCCGCCCCGGACCGTTCAACGACCAGCGGCTGCCCTCGAAACTCCCCGAGTTTCTCGCCTCCGGCCGGCCCGTACTCCTCCCGCCCACCAATCTCTCCGCCCTCATGCAGGACGGCCGCGAGGCGGTTTTCCTGCCGGCAACCGGCACGCCCGAGGACATCGCGGCGACCTGCGAGCGGATTTTCGGTGATCCGAAACTTGCCGCCGAGCTCGGCGCGGCCGGCTCCGCCTTCGCCCGCGAGCATTTCGACCTCGCCGCCAACACCCGCGGCCTCGCGGCGTTCTACGCCGCCTGCGTTGAGCGCCCTCCCGTGGCGGATTGGTCGGCCATCGCCGCGCCGACCACCTCCGACGCCACGTTGTTCTCGGGTTTGCTCGCCGGCCGGCTCGGCGCGGCGGCCGCGGAGTTGAACGACCCGTCCGCCCGGCAGCTGGCGG
The DNA here is from genome assembly GCA_046091745.1 of Opitutaceae bacterium. GTDB lineage: Bacteria > Verrucomicrobiota > Verrucomicrobiia > Opitutales > Opitutaceae > ER46. The sequence goes on along the minus strand of JBJTCH010000027.1, from coordinate 3,351 downwards.
AGCAAACGGCGCTCCTCGCCGACGTCGTGCGACAACTGGAGCAAAGCATCGAGACCTCCGCCCGCCAGCGCCTCGCTGCGGTCGAGGCCGACCGCGACGCGATCGCCGCCCGCGAGCAGCTCACGCAGAACCACGTGCGCAACATCGAGGCGCTCCTCGCCGCCGCGCGCGAACACGCCGCCGGACTCGAGCAGGCCCGCGACCTCACGCAGGCCTACGCCGACAACATCGCGAAGGAATGCGCGAAGCATAAGCTGCGGCGCGATCAAGCCGACACGCTGCTCTCCACCGCCCGTCGCCAGGTCACCGCCTACGAGAACGCCCTGCTCGGGGCCGACGCCGAGATCGCCGCCCTCAAGGCGGAGATCGCGCGCCTGGAAGAGTCCCTTGACGCGTCACGCGCCGAGACCGCCGAAGGACTCGCCGAGCAAGCCCGGCTGCGCGCGGCCGCCGAGGCCGCCGAGGCCCACCTGCGGGCCGTCCACGCCGCCGAGTTGGCGGTAGCCGCCGACAAGCTCGCGCAGATCGAGGCCGTCGTCCGCTCCCGCGACGAGAAGCTCGCGAAGATCCAATCGTCGTTCTCCTGGAAGGTCACCGCGCCGTTCCGCGCCCTGCGCCGGCGGTTTCTCGACCAGCCCGCGCCCCCGGCCGCTTCCCCGGCGCTGCTGGGCAACATCGATTACCCGCAGGACTGGTCGGTCGTCGCCGAGACCCTGAGCATCCGCGGCTGGTCGCTCCTCCGCGACCGCCGGCGCCTGAAGGCCATCCGCGCGCGACTGGGCGAAACCACGGCCCACGCGGTCTACGGGGATGAGCGGCTCGATGTCCTAGACCACTTCCGCGATTACCCCGGTGCCGAACGCTGCGGCTGGCAGGTAAAGGTCGACGTGCCGCGGCGTGGCACCCACTTGCTGGTGATCGAGGTGCAGGACGAGGGCGGCACATGGCACATCGCTCACGCCCGTGCGATCCGCCGATCCGGCAAAGCCGCCCCGCCCCCGCCGAACACCTACGGCGCGTGGGTCGCCGCCTACGACACCCTCACCCCGGAAAGCGCGGCTCACATCCGCGCCAAGCTCGCCGGCCTCACCCGCCGCCCGCTGATCTCCGTCATCCTTCCGGTCTACAACACCCCGGAGAAATTGCTCGTCGCGGCGATCGAGTCCGTGCGCCGCCAGCTGTACGAGAACTGGGAGCTCTGCATTTCCGACGACGCGTCGAAGCAGCCCCACGTGCGCAAGGTGCTCGAGCGCTACCAGCGCAAGGACCCGAAGCGCATCAAGGTCGTGCGCCGCGAGACCAACGGCCACATCTCCGCCAACTCCAACTCCGCCCTCGCCCTCGCCCACGGCGAATACATCGCGCTGCTCGACCACGACGACGAGCTGCGGGCCCACGCGCTCGCCTGCGTGGCGCTCGAGCTCGACGCCCATCCCGAGGCCGACGTCGTCTACAGCGACGAGGACAAGATCGACGAGAACGGCCACCGCTACGACCACTACTTCAAGCCCGACTGGAATCCGGACCTCTTCAACGTCCAGAATTTCATCAGCCACCTCGGCGTCTACCGCACCCTGCTGGTGCGCGAGGTCGGCGGCTTCCGCGTCGGCTACGAGGGTTCCCAGGACTGGGACCTCGCGATGCGCGTGATCGAGCGGAGCGGCCCCGACCGCATCCGCCACATCCCGCGGATCCTCTACCACTGGCGCAGCGTGCCCGGATCCACCGCGATGCTGATCGGCGAGAAACCGTTCGCCGCCGTCGCCGCCGAGAAGGTCATCACCGAGCACTTCATCCGCGCCGGCGTGGAGGCGACGATCTCGCCCACCAAGGGCTCCTATTGGCGCGTGCACTACCCGGTCCCGGATCCCGCGCCGCGTGTCACGCTCATCATCCCCACGCGCAACCGCCTCAACGTCCTGCGCCCCTGCGTCGAGAGCCTCCTGGCGAAGACCACTTACCCGAACTTCGAGATCCTGATCGTCGACAACGACAGCGACGACGCCGAGACGCTCGCCTACCTCAAGGAGATCTCCTCGGCCACCGGCACGGACGGCCGCGCGGCGGTCCGCGTGATCCATTCACCGGGGGAGTTCAATTACTCCGCGCTCAACAACCTCGGCGTTGAAAACACCGATGCGCCGCTGGTCGGCCTGCTCAACAACGACCTCGAGGTCATCCACGGCGACTGGCTGCACGAGATGGTCTCGCACGCCCTCCGGCCCGAGATCGGCTGCGTGGGCGCGAAGCTCTACTACCCCGACGACCGCATCCAGCACGCGGGCGTGATCCTCGGCATCGGCGGAGTGGCCGCGCACGCGTGGCAGACCCATCCGCGCGGCGCCGCCGGCCAGGCCCACCGCAATTACCTCCAGCAGAATCTCAGCGCCGTCACCGCGGCGTGCCTCGTGATCCGCCGCGAGACGTTCCTGCGCGTCGGCGGGTTGAACGCGGATCAGCTCAAGGTCGCCTTCAACGACGTCGACTTCTGCCTGAAGGTGCGCGCCGCGGGTTTCCGCAACCTCTGGACGCCCTACGCCGAACTCTACCACCACGAGAGCGCGAGCCGCGGCAAGGAGGACACCCTCGAGAAACGCGACCGCTTCCGGAGCGAGGTCGAGTACATGCGCGCGACGTGGGGCGACCTGCTGGACCACGATCCCGCCTACAACCCGAACCTCACCCTCACGATCAACGACTTCACCCTCGCCCTCCCTCCTCGCGACTGGCCACCCCTGAAGTGAGGGTTTTAACCACGGATAACTCGGATGACACAGATCAGACCAGAGGCTTCTCATCCGAATCCACACCGGGACGAGACGGGGGCAACTAGGGAGATCATCCACGCCGACATCAGCCAGATGATCATCGGGTCAGCGATGCAGGTTCTCAACACCCTGCGCCCCGGCCTCGACGAGAAACTCTATGAGAACGCACTCGTCCTCGAACTTTCGCGCCGCGGTTTGCGCGTGGAGCAACAAAAGCGTTTCCAAGTCTCCTATCTCGGCCAGCTGATCGGGAGCCTTCAGCCGGATCTGATCGTGAATGAAGTCGTGATCGTCGACACCAAGGTGGTCAGCTCGTTCAATGATTCCCACGTCGCTCAGATGAACGGTTATCTTGCGATCACCGGATTGCGGCTGGCGCTGCTGCTGAATTTTAAAACCACGAAACTCGAGTGGAAGCGGGTTGTGCGCTGAAACGCTACCATCCTCCCGCCTTTATCCGTTTAATCCGTGGTATCTGTGGTTAAATCTCCCCGGCATGCAGGCGTGTGTTGACGAACCATCCACCGGGACGCCGGTCGATCCGCTGTGCTTCCGGGTGCGGGGGTGGGCGCGGCCGCCGGGC
>JBJTCH010000026.1:0-8667 GCA_046091745.1 Opitutaceae bacterium | reverse complement strand
CGGTGGCGAGCGCGCGCTCCTTCTTCGGGAGTGCTAGGAGGAAAGTTGATCGAGGGACTCGGTGCCGAACGCAGCGTGGGTTCCCGCGGGGAGCAACCGGTGGAGGCGGGTGTGCCGCGGCCGGGTTTGATTGCCTTGGTTCGTCAACTCGCGGCGATGGGCCGACCGGTCGTGCTGCACCTTGCCGTGCTGCTCCTGTGCATGAAGGCCGGCGCGTTCCTGAGCGGGCTGCTGCAGGCGCAGGGGCTGACTTTTCCGGTCTACATGGGGGCGCTGGTCGTGGCGGCGCTGACGCGCACGGTGCACGACGGCCTGGGCGGACGCTGGCTGCGCACCGACTGCACCGATGTGCTCGGCGCGGTGGCGCTCACCTGGCTCCTGGCGGTCGTCATGGTGAACCTGCAATTGGCGCAGCTCAGCCGCGCGGCGCTGCCGCTGCTCGTGCTGCTGGCTGTGCAGACGGTGGTGATGGTGGCCGCGGCGCGCTGGTTGGTTTTCCGGCTGATGGGCCGCGACCACGAGGCGGCGGTGATGACGGCAGGGTTGGTCGGCTTCGGGCTCGGCGCGACGTCCAACGCCCTCGCCAGCATGCGCGAAATCACCGCGCGGTCCGGTCCGGCGCCGCGCGCGTTCCTCATTGTGCCCATCGTGGGCGCGTTCCTGATCGATTTCACCAACGCCTCCGTGACGACCCTCGCGCTGAACCTGCTGCGCTGAGGCGGGCGTGGATACGGAATCGGTTATTCCGCTGTGGCTGGCCCCGGTGGGGCCGGCTGCATTTCGAAATTCGTTCCGGATTTCGCGGCGACGCGGGTCGCTTATCGACCGGGGCCACGGGGCCCCCGCTACAGCGGACGAAACGCCGGGGAATCGCGCCGGCTTTCCTTCCCGACGCGGTGGCTGATCAAAGATCCTGCAGCGCGATGAAGGCGCCGCCGTGCAGGTAGGTCACGGTGCGCATGAGGTTCGCGAAGCGGAGGCCCGTGTTGCCCATCGAGAACTGGTAGCGGATCGTGGTGGGGAAGCCGACGGCGTTGATGGTGACCTTGCGCGCGCCGGACTCGTCGGCGGGGTTCAGCTCCTCGAGGCGGCGGATGACGACGTCCGCGCTGTCGCTCGAGTTGAACTCATCGCCGAAGACGAAGATGCCCATGCGCATCTTCGCGTTGTCCTTGTCGTACAGGAAACGCATCGCGTTGTAGATGCCGGGCACGGGGTTCGAGACGGTGTCCTGGTCGTAGCGTCTCAAGGTACGCTTGATGTTGTCGCGCACCTGGGGCGTGTCGGGCAACCAGCCGGCGCTGCCGCTGCCGCGCCGGCCGAGGACGAACCGGCCGTCGCCGTCGATCAACTGGATGCCGTCGACGATCGGGTAGACGTCGAGGACGTTCTCGATGGTGCGGATGACGATCGGCCAGAGGCCGCCGTTGTGCGGATCGCGCATCGACCCGGACGTGTCCACGATGAATGCGAGATAGTTGCTGCCGACGGGCAGGCCGACGGGCGCCGGCTTCACGTCGGGCAGGACCAACTCGTGGTCGGGCTTTTTTTGCCGCGCCGCGATCTCCTTCTTGAGCTCGTCGACGTCGACGACGAGGGCTTCGCGGCCGCGCTTCTCGCGCTGGAGGTTCTGCTCGAGCTGGTCGACGAGCGAGCGCAGGGAATCGTTGCGCAGGCGGGCTTCGGTGACCTGTGTCCGCACGCGGTCGTTGTCGCGCCGCACCTCCACTTTTGCGGCCTCGATCCGCGCGACCGCGGCGGCCTTCGCGGAGATCGCCCGCTGGACCTCCAGCAGCGACTCGAGTTTCTCGCGGTGGCGCGAGCCGATGTTGAGGACGAAGATGAGGATGATCGCCCCGAAGCCGCAGCAGATGCAGTCGAGGAACGAGAGGCTGAAGACCTGGGCCTGGCGGCGGCGGATCATAGTTCGGGCCAGGAGCGGGAGGGGCTGACGAGCGCGCCGCGCGTGGCGTTGGCGAGCTCCCAATACATGCCGGGCGCGCCGGGGTCGCCCGTGAGCATGGGAAAGAGGATCGTGCTGACGGGGATGCGGGGCGGCAGTTGCTTGCGGGCGATCTCGAAGAGCCGCACGCGCGTGCCCTCGTCGATGTCGCTGTCCGACGCAAGCGAGTCGCCTCCGGTCGGCAGGCCGTCGGTGAGGAGGACGATGCTGTCCGGCAGGCGGGGCAGGGCGCGCACGGTGGCGAAGGCGCGCTCCAGGTTGGCGGGACCCTTGGGGACGATTTGGTTAAGGCGGGCGATGACCTCGCCCATGGTTTTTTGATCGCGGGTGCTGAACCACTCCTCCCCGCGCTTCGGCAGGATCGGCACCGTCTCGTCGTTGAAGAGCAGGATCTGGAAACGCGTCTCGGGTTCGAGGGAGGCGAGCATCCATGTCATCGCGGCAATGACCCGCTGCCACTTGAGTGAGGCGCGCTTCTTGTCATCGGGATCTCCGAGACGTGCCGCCGCGCCGTCGATGGTGTCGTCGAGCATGGAGCCGGAGACACGCAGCACGAACACGACGAACTCCCCGTTGAGCTTAACTCCCGTGAGGTACTGGCGGCGGTCGGGATTCGGGATGGGGACGGGCGGCGCCTTGTCCTCGGTGGGTAGGTCGCGCTTCTCGCCGAGCAGGGCCGCCAGCGCCTCCTGCATCGCGGCGATCTCCTGCAGCATGAGCAGCAGCTGTTTCCGGCGGTCGGAGACCTTGGTCTCGTCCTCCTTGTTTTTGGAACTGAGGTCGCGGAGCTCGAGTTGCGCGGCGGCGAGCATGGCGGCGAGGCGGTCGAGCTCGTCCTGATTCAACTTCGACTGGGCCTCGACCCGCCGCAGCTGGTCGCGGGCGGCGTCGACGTCGGATTTGTCCACGTCGGTCTTGCGCGCGATGGTGAGGATGAAGATCAGCAGCACGGCGCCGAAGCCGCAGCAGATGCAGTCGAGGAACGAGAGACTGTAGATCTCCGTCTCGCGGCGCCGCTTGGCCAGGCTCGACATGGCGGTGGACGCGCGGCCTCAGCCGCGGGCAGGGGCGGGGCAGTGGGCGAACAGCACCTCGGCGGCGAGCTCGTCGCTGGCGAACGTCAGCCGGTCCCCGGCGGCGACGGCGACCCGGGCGGGGGTGTCGCCGGAAGTGTCCTGCCACCAGAGCGCGCCGCCCTCGAACGTGAGTTGCGCGAGGCACCCCGGCACGTGGCTGAAGCCCGTGGGCAGCGCGAGCCGCGGCTGCTGGTCGGCGCTGCCGATGGTGAAAACGGAACCCGCGACCAGCGGGTGGCCGATGCCGTCCAGAATGGCGTGCGTGGGAATCGCGGGGCTCGAGGCGCCGGGGGTTTTGTGCAGTTGAACCCTCGCCCGCGCCCGATGCGAGCCGGCGGCCTCCGTGCGGGGGACCGACGTCTCGACCGGCACCTCGGAGAGATCGGCGGGCGTCTTCAGCCAGCGGTTGCCGAGGTGCGCGGCGCCGGCGGCAGCCGCGCCGCGAGCGAGGCGGATCTGACGGGTCGGACCGCAGGAGCGCAGCCGGGCGGACAATCCGGGCAGGCGCGCCGCACGATCGGTCAGCGCGAGGGTGAAAGGGGAACCCGCCGGCAGATGACGCTGGAGGAAAGTCTGGACGGCTTGTCCCAACGTGGTCGTGAACGCCTGGGCGTCCGTGGCCAGCTGCTCATGCTTCGCGGGCATCTCGTAGGCCCGCGTGGCGGTGTTGATCACGAACCGAAACTCCGACGCCTCCGACCAGACGAAGTCCTTCAGTTGCCGGAAGAACTCCTGCTCAATCCGCCCATCCTCGAGGATGTCGAACGTGGTGTGCCGCAGGAACCGGTTGCCGAAGGAGCCGGTGAGTTGTTTGAGGAGGCCCGCGAGGCCCGACTGCGGCAAACGCGCGAAGGCGCGGCGCGTGAGCCGGGCTCCGTCCTGGGTGAGCAGCGTCAGATCACTCCCGACGAGCCCGGTGTCGACGACCAGCACGGGGATCGTCGGGCTGAAGACAGGTCCGCGCGGATCACAGAGCGCCGCGCACGCGTGGTCGACCATCCCGGAGACCGGCAGGCGCAACTCGCCAACCATGCCGAGGACCAAGCCGACCTTTTCCTCCTCGGTGGCCGCGTCCCGCAGGTAATCCCCCGGCAGGGCGAGCACCACCCGATCGGCGGCCGGCAGCTTCGCCACGAAGTCGCGGAGGTGGAAGTAGGCGAGTTCGGAGAACGCGACCGGCTTGCCGCTGGCAAGGAGGCCCGATGGCTCATGGGCGAGCCGCGACCAGAAATTCCAGCTGATGCGGCGCGGATGGATAAACCACAGGTCCTCCGCGGCGCGTCCGAGCACGAGGCCGCGTTCGCTGGCGCAGGCATATCCCGGCCAATCCTCGCCGCCTGCGGCGCCGGCCGGCGGCACCAGTGCTACGTTGCTCTCATCGCCCTGGGCGGCGAGCAGACCGGCGTCGGAGAGTTCTAGGCCAAGTGAGGGCATGGCGCGTTCAGGCCGTCGCCTCCTCGCGCGCGGGCACCTTCATGACGTCGATCAGCTTTCCGCGGCAGAAAGTCTGGAGGTCGATGATGAAGGCCTCCTGGCGCGACTGGACGACGTGCATGATGTACATCAGGCCCATCGACAGGATCAGGGCGACGAGCGTGGAGTTGAACGCGAGACCCAGGGCGTCGATGACGGGCGCGATGTCGCCCTTGAGCGCGTCCTCGGCGAAGGCGAGGGCGAGGCCGATGCCGCGCACGGTGCCGATGAAGCCGATCGCGGGGATCGCCCACGCGATGTAGCGGACCAGCGAGAGCGAGGAATCGAGCTGGTCGGCCGCGAGTTCGGCGCGTTCCTTGACCGCGTTGGCGGCATCCTGGACGGAGTGCGTGGCGTGGAAGCGGTGCAGCGCCGCGAGCAGGCACTCGGGCAGCAGGCGGTCGCGGATGCGCGCGTCGGCGTCGATCACCGCGCGGAGCTCCTTGTGGCGATCGAGCGCGTCCCCGGGAATGATGCGTTCTCCCGGCTGCAGCCGCACGAGCTCCTGCCGGAAAAGGGCGCGTTCGTTGCGCACGGCGCCGAGCTTGTGGAACAGGATGATGACGCCCCAGATCGCGAAGATGATCTCAATCTTCTGCTCGGTGTCCTTGATGATGATGTAAATCGAGCGCATGTCCGACTCGGCCCCGGCGGAATTGCCCTGGGCGGAGCGCACGCGCTGCTTCAGCTCGATCTCCTCGACCCGCGGGTTGACCACCACGCGGTAGACCGGCTCGACGATCGCGATCGCGAGGAGCAGCCCGAGGAACGGCACGAGGAAGTCGGCGGAGAAAAAACCTTTCGGGCGCAGGGAGGAGAACATGGTGGGAAAGCGGGCCGGAGGGACTGGGAAACCGGTGACGCAAAACCGTCGGATTTCAAATCCGACGAGGGGAGGACGCGGGCGGAAAGGCTTAGTAACGGTTGAATTCCGGGCGAAGACAATTTTAGTTCCGCCCGGAAACCTTCCACCGCGGAATCCGTCCCCATCCTCCAACGCGAACCAGCGAGACTTCCCCTCCGCCCATGATGAATCGCCGCCTCGTCTCCCTGATCACCGCCACCGCTGTCGCCGGCTTGTCCGGCTGCTCTTCCGGCGTCGCGCCGTCCAAGACCGCCACCGGCGCCGGCACCGGCGCGATGATCGGCGGTGTCGGCGGCGCGGTCGTCGGCAACAACAGCAGCATGGGCACGGGTACCGGTCTCGCCGCGGGCGCCGCGGCGGGCGCGATCATCGTCGGTATCGTCGGCATGGTGCAGGACGCCAAGGACCGTAAGGAGCAGGATCGCCTCGCGCAGGAGCGCGCCTACCAGCAGGAGCGCGCGAAGAAGCTGGCCGAGGAGGCCAAGCTGAAGGCCTCGAGGGAGGAGGAGCTGGCGGTCGCCGAGGGCTTCCGCATCTCGGATCTGGAATTGTCGGACGCGAAGCGGAAGCTCGAGGGCGCCGAGGAGCGTCTGAAGCGGCTCCGCGACGAGCGGTCCGCGGCTTTGGCGAAGAAGAAGCAGCTCGACGAGGCCAACGAAAAGACGCTCCAGACCGAGGCGGAGATCGCACGGCTGGAGGAGGAACTTGCCCGGCTGAAGGGCGAGGAGGCCACGGGACCGCGCAAGCCGGGCGATACCGCGCCGGCGCCGGCGGCGACGACCGTCGTCCGTCCGTCCAACTGAACCCACCTGGGCCGCCGCACGATCCGGGGGCACTGCGAAAAAGGGCGTTGTGAAAAACGGAAACCTGACCGTCGCGGTGGCCGTTCCGTTGATTCTTGGTTTCGCCGCGGGCTGCAGCGCCCCCGGCCACAAGGTGAAGATCGATGCCATCGCGCGTCAGGAGTCCCCGCGCGACGCGCAGTCCTACATCCTGAAGACCCGCGGCCCCGCGGCGGCCGATGACACGTTACGGAGCCGCGAGGCCACCGAATTCATCCGCACCGCGCTCTCCGGCAAAGGCATGTACGAGGCGCCCAACGCCGAACGGGCCGATCTCGTGATCGAGGTGGATTACGGCGTGGAGGCCCCGCGGTCGAAGATCGAGCGGGTCACGGTGCCGATCTACGCGCAGGTGGGGGGAGGCGTCCGGTACGGCACGGTCGCGGGGCGCGACGCACAGGGAAACCCGGTGCAGCGGTCGGTGGCGGTGTACGAACCGCCCCGCACGGAAATCGTGGGCTACGACGAGGTCCCGCGACTGGTCACGGTCTACGAGAAGTACCTCAAGATTTCCGCCCGCGAGAATCGCGCGACGACCGAGGGCCGGCCGCCCGCGGAGATCTGGACGATCCACGCGAGCACGGAGGATGAGAGCAAGGACATCAGAAAGTACCTCCCGATCATCGCGTCCGCCACGATCGACTTCGTCGGCGAAGGGGCGTTGGGCGAGACGACGGTGAAGGTCCGCGCGGACGGCCCGGGCGTGGACTTCATCCGCAAAGGCATGGGCCAACCGGCGACGCCGCCGGCGGTGGTCGGGCCGCGCGGTTGATCCGCGGATCTTCGGGTGACGCGCAGGACTCAGCGCCCGCGGCGCGAGAACGGGGCGAGGGTGCGGCCGGTGTGATGCGGCCAGCACCAGCGCGCAAGCGCCGGGAGGAGGATGATGGCGCCGACCATGTTCACGAGGAACATGAACGTGAGCAGCAGGCCCATGTCGGCCTGGAACTTCAGGCTGGAGAAGACCCACGTGCTGACGCCGATCGCGAGCGTGAGGCCGGTGAAGACCACGGCAGCGCCGGCGTCTTTGAGCGCCGCGAACATCGCGTCCTCGAAGTATTCCCCGGCGCGGAGGTCGGCGAGCAGGCGCGCGAAGATGTAGATGCCGTAGTCGACGCCGATGCCCACGCCGAGCGCGACCACGGGCAGCGTGGAGGTTTTCAGGCCGATCTCGAGGAAGGCCATCACCGCGTAGGCGAGGTAACTCACGATCGCCAGCGGCAGCACGATGCAGAGCGCGGCGCGGATGGACCGGAACGCGATGAGGCAGAGCGCGATCACGGCGCCAAACACCCAAAGGAGAATCGGTTTCTCGGCCGCGGCCACGACCTCGTTGGTCGCGGCCATCACGCCCGCGTTGCCGCCCGCGAGGCGGAAGCGCGCCTTCGCCGACGGGCGCGCGGCGGAGAACTCCTTCACGGCGTCGGTGACCGCGCGCAGCGTGCCGGCCTTATGATCCGTCAGGAAGATGAGGATCGGCATCACGCTGGAGTTGGAGTTAAGCAGTCCGGTCGCGGTATCAACGGGGCTGACGGCCTGCGCGAGCGCCTGCTGGTTCAGCGGCAGCACGCGCCATTTGAGCGAGCCCTCGCTGTAGCCGGAGTTGATGCCCTTGGCCACGGAGGCGAGGGAGAGGACGGATTGGACGCCCGGGATCTCGCGAATCCGGCCCTCGAACTCGTCCATCAAGGAGAGCACCTCGTGGTCGACCGCGGCGTCGGGCGACGCCTCCACCATCACGGTGAGCACATCGACCCCGATCGTGAACTTGGACGTGATCACCCCGACATCGCGATTGTAGCGTGAGTCGGCGCGCAGCTCGGGCACGCCGGCGTGGATGTCACCGATCTGGACGCGGGCGGACTGCTGGATGCCCCAAGCGCCGAGGACGAGTCCGGCGAGGATGATGATGAGCGAAGGGCGGGTGCGCATGCCGCGGGAGAGCCGTCGCCACAGGGCGTCGCCCCGTTCGCGGCGGGCGGCGACCCAGACAGCATAGGAACGCGGCAGGTGGAGGTACGAGAGCAGGAGGGGCAGCTGGAAAAAGTTCGTGATCGTGATGACGCTCACACCGAGGCTGGCGTTGATCGCGAGTTCCTGGATCACGGGGATCTTGATCACCAGCATCGTGATGAAGCCGATGGTGTCGGTGAGCAGGGCAACGATGCCTGGCACGATCAGCTGCAGGAACGCCGCGCGGGCCGCGCCGGGGCCATCCTGCCCCTTGAATACCTCGGTGCGGAACGTGCAGATCTTCTGGACGCCGTGGCTCACGCCGATCGCGAAGACGAGGAACGGCACCAAAATGGAGAAAGGATCCATGCCGTAGCCAAGCGCCGTGAGCGCGCCGAGCTGCCAGATGACGGCAACGAGCGAGCAGACCACCGGGGCCAGTGCCAGGTTCCAGCGTCCGGCGTAATTCCAGACCAGAAGGGATGTCACCAGGAT
>JBJTCH010000025.1:0-4110 GCA_046091745.1 Opitutaceae bacterium | reverse complement strand
ATCTCATCGAGCACGGGGGTTTTCAGATAAGGGTGCCCGTTGTAACCGGTCTCGTCCCAACCATGATCGTCGCCCATCAGCAGCACGATGTTCGGCCGAGAGTCGACAACCGGAGCGGCGAAAACCGGCTGGAACGCAGCGACGAAAAGCGGCAGGACCAAGAGAGCGAGGGTGAGCAAGCGGCGAAACATGGGGAGACGGGGTTGGCGGAGAAATGATGAGACGCCCCCGCGACCCGGGCTTTCAAGGGCCGATTCGGGACGGGGTTTGCGGAGGAGGAGGGATTCCTCATGCTCCCACCACGTCCATGCCACGCCGCATTTTCGCCCTCACCTGCGTCATGGCGTTGACCCTTTCCGGGCGGGCGGCGGAGGCGACCACGCCGGTCTCCGACGACGATCTGCGGATCGAGGGGATTTTCGACTCGGCCCTCCCCCGCACGGAACCCGCGCGTTCCGCGCGCCTGATCGTGCACCCGCACCTCGGCGACCTGCGCCGCAGCGACTTCCTGCGCACCGCGCTCGGCCTGCGCTACGGGCTGACCGAGCGCTGGGAAGCGGTGACCGAGGTCGACTGGTTTTTCTCCCACGGATTGAAGGCTTCGCCGCTGCTCGAACGGAAGGGACTTTCGTCGCTCCACGTGGGAACCAAGTACCGTGTCGGCCGGCTCGCGGCCGGCCCCTGGGAAAGTTCGGTCGGCGCGGACTTCAAGCGCCCCGTCGATCATCCTCCCGCCTCCGTGACCGACGGGCTGCGGCATTTCTCGCCGTACGTGACCTTCTCGCGAGACCTGCCGGAGCGTCCAAACTGGCGGGTGTTCTGGGGCGCAGGCTACGATTTCACCGCGACGACCCCGATTCCCGGCGAGCGCCGGAAAAACGAGTTCGCCGACGACAGCGCCAACCTCTCCGCCGGCTTCATTCATGCGCATGGGCCGGTGACCTACACCGTCGAAACCGCCTACAGCTGGATGACCCACGGCGGTGGCGACGGCGGCGTGGTGATGCTGCGTCCCGGCCTGGTGTGGACCATCCCGCCGCGGTTCACATTCGGTTCGCGCGGACGGTGGCTGCTCGGCACCGCGGTGCAATTCACCCACGGACCCGATGGTTCCGCCATCCGGGTGAGCGCAAAAGTCCGGGGTAACTTCGACTTCCTGCGGTTGCTCGGCGGTCGGAAGCCGTCCCCCGCCGGCGTACCGAACAAGTAGACGGGCCGATCGGGGCACAAAAAAGCCGCCGGGGAACCGGCGGCTCGGGGATCACGCGCGAAGGCGGCGCGTCATTTCTTCTTCTTGTCGTCCTTCTTGTACTGCTTGTGGCCGGCCTTCTGGGCGTCGCCCATCGCGGCGCAGAGCTTCTCGGCCTCGGCGTTGTTGTTGGCCTTCAACGCGGCCTCGAGTTTGCCGCACAGCTCGATGAACTTCTTCATCTCGGCCTGGTAGTCGGCGATGAACTTCTGGCGCTTGTCGGCCGGCTGGTCCTTGGCGAGCGCCGGGTCGAACTTGAGGGACTCCTCGGCGTTCTTGCGGATCGTCGCGACCTTCGCGAGCGAGTCGGCGTTCTTGGAGGCGTCGGTGATCTGCCGGCGCAGCGCGCGGAACGCGCCGCCCATCTTTTCCATCCGCTCACCGAGCGGGGTGTCGTCGGCGCGCACGACGGGGCCGGCGGCCAGAGCCAGGGAAAGGGCGATCAGGAGGGAACGAATTTTCATGGTCGGGATTTTGGAGAGGCGGTGTGCCGAGGAAAAACAACCGGAGAAAAGCCGCGCAGGGCAAACGGATTCCGCGCGGCCGCGACGCGGCCCGAAGCGGCCTCGACTCGCCCCATCGCACGGGTTTTCTCGCCGCATGCGCCCGCCCCTCGCCCTCGTCGCCCCGATCCTCCGGAAGGCCACCGCGGCCCTGGTCCTCGTTCTCACCGTCGCCGGCTCGTCCGCCGCCACGCCTCCGTTGGCTCCCGTGCGCGCCGCCGCGTTCGACCCCGCCAAGCTCGCCGCGATCGACGAGGCCGTCGCGCGCGCCATCGCCGACCGCAAGATCCCGGGCGGCGTGCTCTGGATCGAGCGCGCCGGCGAGATTCATCGCCGTGTCTATGGCAACCGCGTCCTCGAGCCGGCTCCGGCAGCCACCACGGAGGACACGATCTACGACGCCGCCTCGCTCACCAAGGTCATCGGGACGACCACCGCGGTCATGCAATTGGTCGAGCGCGGCAAGCTCCGCCTCGAAGATCCGGTCGCCCGACACCTCCCGGCCTTCGCGCAGCACGGCAAGGATGGCATCACCGTGCGCCATCTCCTCACCCACATGTCGGGCCTGCGCCCGGGCATCCCCGCCACCCCGCCCTGGACCGGCGTCGCCGCCGCCATCGAGCGCGCCTGCGCCGAGAGGCCGCAGAACCCGCCCGACGCCGCCTTCGTCTACAGCGACATCAACTTCATTCTGCTGGGCGAGATCGTGCGGATCGCCGGCGGCCGGCCGCTCGACGTACACACCCGCGAGGATGTTTTCGGACCGCTGCGGATGAACGACACGGGGTTCCTTCCGCCGGCGGAGAAATTATCCCGGATCGCACCCACCGAGCGCGTGGACGGCCGCATGATCCACGGCGTCGTGCACGATCCCACCTCGCGCCGCATGGGAGGAGTCGCCGGCCATGCCGGGCTGTTTCTCACCGCCGCCGACCTCGCCCGCTTCTGCCGGATGCTGATCAACGGCGGCGAACTCGAAGGCACCCGCGTGCTCAGCGCCGCCAGCGTGGCCGAGATGACGCGCGTGCAGAACGACGGTTCGAGCCGCCGCGGCTTGGGCTGGGATATCGACACCAGCTATTCCGGCCCGCGCGGCCGTTGGCTGCCCGCCGGCCGGACCTTCGGCCACACGGGCTGGACCGGCACCAGCGTGTGGATCGATCCCGCCGCCCGCACGTTCATCCTCTTTCTCAGCAACCGCGTGCATCCGGACGGCAAGGGCGACGCCACGCCGATCCGCCGCGAGATCGCCACCCTGGCCGCGGAGGCGATGGGACGGGATCGCGAGGCGGTGCTCAACGGCATCGACGTGCTCGTGCGCGAGGACTTCGCCCGGCTCCGCGGGCTGCGGGTTGGTCTCATCACCAACCACAGCGGGCGGGATCGGCAGGGCCGCGCCACCATCGACCTCCTCCACGGCGCGAAGGACGTGAAGCTCGTCGCGCTGTTCAGCCCCGAGCACGGCATCCGCGGCAATGCCGACGCCCACGTGGGGGACACCGTGGACGAGAAGACGAAGCTCCCCATCTACAGCCTCTACGGCGACTCCCCGAAGCGCACCTCGGGCATGTCGTCCGCCGAATACGACCTCGCCGTGATCCGCGCGCGTGCTCCGAAGCCCGAGCACCTGCGCGACCTCGACGCGCTGGTGTTCGACATCCAGGACATCGGCGCCCGCTTCTACACCTACTCCGCGACCCTCGGCGCCGCGCTCGAGGCGGCGGCCGCCGCCGGCAAGCGCCTCATCGTGCTCGATCGCGTGAACCCGATCACGGCCGCCCGCTTCGAAGGTCCGGTTATGACCCGTCCGCCGAGCTTCATCGGCTTCCATCCGATGCCCGTGCGCCACGGCATGACGCTCGGGGAGCTGGCGGTGTTCTTCAACCAGGAGCGGAGATTCGGCGCCAAACTCGAGGTGGTGCGCTGCGAGAACTGGCGGCGCGACCAGTGGCTCGACGACGCCGGCCTGAGCTGGGTGAACCCCTCTCCCTCCATGCGCAGCCTCACCGCCGCGACGCTTTATCCCGGACTGTGCCTGCTTGAGAGCACCTCGGTCTCGATGGGCCGCGGCACCGCGAAGCCCTTCGAGCAGGTCGGGGCCCCCTACATCGACGGCACCCGGCTCGCCGCCGAGCTGAACGCCCGCGGCCTGACCGGCGTGCGCTTCGAGCCGGTGAAGGTCACGCCGACCATGCCGTTTTATCCCGGACCGGCCTCGTCGCTGAAATACAAGGACCGCGAATGCGGCGGCGTGCGCGCGATCCTCACCGACCGCGAGGCCTGCCCGGTGGTCGACATCGGCATCGAACTGGCGCTCGCCGTCCACCGCCTCTATCCGGACCAGTTCCGCGTCGAGGA
>JBJTCH010000024.1:0-7107 GCA_046091745.1 Opitutaceae bacterium | reverse complement strand
TTTCTCGAACGAACGCTGGCCACGATCTGAAACGCTGGAATTTCGCGGGCCGCTTCGGCGGCCGGTTTTTCCATCAGCCCCTCGACTTCCACGATTTCGCCGAGCCAGCCCTCGTGCACCGCGCGATGCAGGAAGGCGATGCCGAGTTTGTACCGGAGCCCGAAGCCCAATCTCACCCGGAAGCGAGAAGGGTCGTGCGGTGGGTCGCGATGTCGTGCGCGGCGCTCCACGCGAGCGGCCGGCGCTCGCGGAGCGCCGCGGCGAGGTCGATGAACTCCCCGTCGTAGCGGCCGCCTTCGCGGGGGAGGCGCACGGTGTGGCGGCCCGGCTTGAAGCCGCCGTGTTCCGTTTTCAGCGCAAGATTCACGTTACCCGACTCCAACGGCAGCACCTCGCACGTGCCGTTTTTTCCGGTGACGCTCAACCGGCGACGCTCGTTGCCGAACGGATCGGCGAGGTTGATCCGCACGGTCGCCGTCGCGCGGCGATACTCCAGAACGGCCAACTGGTGATCGGGCAATCCGTCGTCACGCGTCGGAGTGCGGTGGCTGTGTACAGCCGCGGGTGGACCGAGCAGGTCGACGATCACGTCGATCAGATGGCAGCCCAGCTCGAACATCGCCCCGCCCGGCAGATTCGCGGCGTAGTCGCGTTCCGCGTCGCCGGCCGGTTTTCCCATCAGCCCCTCGACTTCCATGATTTCGCCGAGCCAGCCCTCGCGCACCGCTCGGCGCAGGAAGACGATGCCGGGATTGTACCGGAGCATGTAGCCCATCTGCAGGATCAGCCCGCGCCGCTCGGCCTCCGTGCGCATCGCGGCGAACTCCGCGTGGTCCGTCGCACCCGGCTTGTCGAGGTGCACATGCTTGCCGGCCCGGAGGGCGCGGGCCGCCGTGGCGCAGGAATCATTGAGCGCCGTCTCCACCACGACCGCTGGCACGGCCGCGTCGGACAATAATTGCGCCTCCGTCAGCCGCGGCACGCCTTCGTAGGCCGGTCCGCGCGCGCTCCCGGTGGCATCAACCAGCCCGGCCACACGCCAAAGCCGCGGCAGCGCGCGCAGCGCCTGCATCTTGCCGGACGCGTGGCTGTGTTCGGTGCCGATCTGGCCGATGCCGGTCGGTGCAGCCTCACCCGCGCCGCGGAGCGCCCACGGTAACACCGCCGTCGCGGCCGCACCGCCGAGCAAGTGACGTCGCGTCCAGACGTTGGCGGATACCGGCGACATCGGGTTGAGCGGTCAGCGAGCCTCCGCCTGGCGCCGGACCACCCAGTCGATGATCGCGGCGGGGTCGTTCTCATGCCGCCAGGTCAGGGTGAGAAACTCCGCCGGCAGAATGTTGTGCTCGCGGAAGAACCGTCGGTCGCCGCCGCAGCCGTACATCAGCGACGGTGGCAACTCGCCGCGCAGCTTGGCCTTGGCCTTTGGCAGCAGACGCGGCAGCCAGGCGATGCCGCGCACGGCGTCGGTCTTGGCGGGCAGGGAGGCTTCGTTGAGCACTGTGGCCGAGGGGCGGCCACCCTGCGCGTTCAGGAAGTAGTCGCGGCGCACCAACTCGATCGCGAGCGCCTGGTCGGGCCCCGGCTCACCACCGTAACCGTGGTGGTCCTCGGCGTAGTCGAGGAAGTTCTGCACCGTGAGACCGTTGGCGGAAATGAAGCGCCGCTCCTCGTCGGTCAGCAACGTGGCGGCGTCGCGCTGGCCCGCGGCGAAGCGGGCGACGGCGGCGTCGTAAACCTTCCGGAAATCCCGGGCGAAGGAGTAGTGATCCATGATCTCACCCAACCGCCGGCCCGCGGGCGCGTCAAACCGCCGCGTCGTCCGCCGGCCGGAAGTCGATGAGTCGCTTATAGCGGTCGACGCGCGCGACCGCCACGTCGAGGCGGTCGTTGAGCGCGTAACGGCGCCTTCGGCGCCGTCCGGTGAGCGCTGACTCGCCCTCGGCGAAATCATAGCGATCGGTGGGCAGCAGTTCCGCCGGCACGAACCCGAAGGTCATCGATTCGGTGAGCTCCACGAAGAAGCCGTGCGGGCGCACGTCGGTGATCACGGCGGCGAAGCGGGCGGGCGGCGTGCGGCCCAGCTCGCGGTCGAAGTACTCGACCAGCTTCACCTTCACGCTCTCACGCTCCGCCTCGGTGCTGTTGACCTCGGTGCGCGTGAGGTGCTCGCCGAGCCGGGTCACCTGCGGGAGATCGTGCGTCGTGGCCGGCGCACCCGGTTTCGCGAGGTGCGCCGCGAGCACCCGGTGCACGACGAGGTCGGCGTAACGGCGGATGGGTGACGTGAAATGGGTGTAGTCGCGCTTGTGCAGACCGAAGTGCCCGTCGGGCGTGTGGCGGTACGCCGCCTTGCGGAGGCTCCGCAGGAGCTGGGTGCGGAGGGTGTGGCCCTGCGGGTGGTCCGCGAGCAGCGCCAGGAGCCGCGTGAGTTCGCGGCGGTGCGAGAGGTCGCCGGTCTTGATGCCGAAGGTCGCCAGCGTCTCGCGCAACTCGACCAGTCGCGCCGGCTCCGGATCGTCGTGCACGCGGTAGAGCGCAGGCAGACGGCGGGTGCGGGTGAGGCGGGCCACGGCTTCGTTGGCCGCCAGCATGAACTCCTCGACGAGCTGGTGGCTCTCGTCGTGCTCGATGCGTTCCAGCTTCTCCGCGTGGCCGTGGGCGTCCACGAGGATGCGGGTCTCCGGCATGTCGAGATCAAGGCTGCCGTGCGCCATGCGGTCCGCGCGGAGCCGTTTCGCGAGGGTCCACAGGCTACGCACCCAACTCTGGAGGTCGCGCAGTTCGCCTGGCGATAGTTCGCGCAGCGGGCGCCCGGATGAGCCGGTGCGATGCCGGGGCGGGGAGGGCAGGGCGCGCACGCGCTCCAGGTCGTCCTCGGTGAGCAGCGCGTAGGCTTGCTTGTAGGTGAGGCGCTTGCGGCTGCGGATGATCGTCTCGGCGAAGTCGGTCGCGCGAATCGCGCCGCCAGCGTCGAACGTGAACAGCACCGCCTTGCACAGCCGGTCCTCCGCCTCGACGAGGGAGCAGAGTCCGTTCGAGAGTTTCTCCGGCAGCATCGGCACGACCGTGCCGACGAGGTAGGTGGAGTTCCCGCGGCGCTGCGCCTCGGCGTCGAGCGCTGTGCCCGGACGCACGTACGCCGACACATCGGCGATGTGCACGCCCACGCGAACCGCCCCGTGGGGCAGCTCCTCGAGCGAAAGCGCGTCGTCGAAATCCTTCGCGTCGTCGGGATCGATCGTGAACACCGCCTTGCGGCGGAAATCCTCGCGGCCCGCCGTCTGCGCGGCTGGCACGCGATCGGGCAGCGCGGCCGCCTCCTGCTCGGCCGGCGCGGGAAATTCCCGCTGGAGGTTGTAGCGCAGCAGCACCGCGCGCATCTCCGCCTGCGGTTCAAAGGTCCGGCCGAGGCGCGCGACGACCACGCCGGCGGGCGGCATCTCGCGGCGGGTCCATTCCGCCAACTTCACCACGACTTTGTCTCCCTCGCGCGGGGCTGGTCCGGACTCGGCGAGTTCCACGCCGGTCACCTGGATCTCGCGGCCCACCCGAGGATCATCGGGCAGTACCACCGGATGGCGGCGTCCGCGTTGGAACTCGCCGATGATCGTGTCGCGTTCGCGCTCCAGTACGCGCACGACGCGTCCGACTTTCTCGCCGGGACGCCGGCCGCGACGGCCGACCAGCTCGCGCACGATGACCCGGTCGCCCGGCAACGCGACGTCGGTGTCCTCCGGGGCGATCTGCAGGCCGACCTCTCCCGCCGCACCCTCGCGCACGACGTAGGCCGAGCCACCCAGGCGGAATTGAATGCGGCCCACGCTCTCGCCGAGCTTCAGTTTCGGCGCCGGGGTGGATGAAATTACCTCCGTGGAGTCCGCGACGGCCGGCGCGACGGCCTTCTTCGACGTGGCGAACGGACCAGGTGAGCCCGGCGGCGGCATCGTCGGACCGCGCCGGGTGGGCGTGAACACCGCGCGGGTGGGGACGACCGAGCTGGCTGTCGCCTGCCGCGGGGGTTTCGAGGCGGGCATCACGCGCCCGCGGGAATCGCGCCGCGCGAGTCCCGCCTTGAGCAAGGATTCGATCTCCTTGCGGACGGACGTGCGGGCTTGCTGACGGAGGCCGAGCTGGCGGCAAAGGCCGAATTCGTCGGAGGGGGTGAAGTTCTTCGCCCGGAGGAGGGTGAGTAAGCGTTCGCGGAGCGGCATCGGATGGGGGACGTCTCGCGGGCGCGGCGCGCCCGGGCGTTTCGTGTTGGCCTAAGGAAACTCCGCGCGTACGGTGCGAGCGATGAAAATCGTCCACGTCGCGAGCGAACTCTTCCCCTACGTGAAGACCGGCGGTCTCGCGGACGCGGTGGGGGCTTTGACCGGCGCGCTGGCGGATCGCGGGCACGAGGTCGCGGTCTATCTGCCTGGCTACCGCGCGGTGTTGGAGCACCAGGACGCCGCGAAGGCGGAACGCGCCCATCGGCTCAAAGTCGAGCAGGGGGTGGATTTCCTCTCGGGTGAGGTACGGTCTTTTTCCCCGCGCCCCGGTGTCACGGTGCACCTTGTCTGCCGCGAGGAGTTCTTTGATCGGCGCGGCGCCTACGGCAACGGCGAGCGCGATTATGACGACAACGCCGAGCGCTTCATTTTTTTCTCCAAGGCGGTTGTGGAATCGCTGCGGTTGTCCGACGCCGGAGCCGACATCGTCCATTGCCACGACTGGCAGGCCTCGCTGGTGCCCGTGCTGCTGCGCCAGGCGGAGCGGCGCCACGGGGTGACGCTCGCGCTCAAGACCGTCTTCACGATTCATAACATCGCCTACCAGGGCGTTTTCCCGTCGCGCACGTTCGCCCGCACCAATCTGCCGGACGAAGTCAACCAGATGGACGGCATCGAGTACTACTCGCAGATCAACCTGATGAAGGGCGGGATCCTGTTCGCCGACCGTGTCACGACGGTGAGCCCGCGGTACGCCCAGGAGATCCAGACGCCCGAGTTCGGCTGCGGCCTGGATGGCGTGGTGCAGACGCGCGCGGAGGACCTGCTGGGTCTGATCAACGGGGTTGATACCGCGATCTGGAATCCGGCGACGGACGAGCAGTTGCCGGCGCGTTACTCGCGTCAGAACATGTCCGGCAAGAAGGTCTGCCGGGCCGAGCTCCTGAAGCGGTGTGGTTTCAGCGGAACCTTCAAAGGGCCGATCTTCGGGGTGGTGGCGCGGCTGGCGGCCCAGAAGGGCGTCGACCTGATCCTGGCCAACCGCGACTTTTTCCAGGCGAACGACGTGCGGCTCGTGCTGCTCGGCTCCGGCGACCGCCGTTTGGAGGACGAAGTGCGCGCCCTGGCCCGTGAGGCGCCGTCGAAGGTGCATTTCACGCCGCGGCTCGACGAGGCGATGAGCCACCTGATCGAGGCGGGTTCGGATTTCTTCCTGATGCCCTCGGTGTTCGAGCCGTGCGGGCTCAACCAGATGTACTCGCAGGTGTACGGTACAGTGCCGGTTGTCAGTCGCGTGGGCGGTCTGGTCGACACGGTGATCGACGCCGACGCTGATCCGGAGCACGGCACCGGCCTGATCTGCGAGCCGAACAGCACGGGCTTGCTCGACGCGCTGCAGAGGTCGCTGGTCCTGTTCGCCGATCCGGTCCGTTACGTCGCGGTCCAGCAGCGCGGCATGGCGCGCGACTTCAGCTGGAAGTCGGCCGCCGGGGCGTACGACCGACTTTACCAGGAAGCGCTGTAAGCGCGGCGGTGTTTACCAGCGGACCTTCGCCGGGAAGAACTCGCGGATCAGCTCCTCGTAGTACGGGCGGAGCTTCGCGACGTCGGGCGCCTCGTGGCTCTTCGTGTAGAGGTCGTAGGTGTTGAACTTGAGCACCCACTCCTTCATCGCGCGGTCCTTCGCGGTGGCGAATTGATCGTAGGCGCCCTCCCGGTGCCACGGGTAGAAGCTGTGGTAACGCAGCATGTAGAGGCCCTCTTCGGGGAGGTAGTCCTTGCACACGTTGTAGATGTACTCGTCGTGGCCCCACGACAGCGCGACTTGGTCGAGGCCGCAACCTTCCTGGTAAACACCGTTGGGGGTCTGGAAACGCGGGTTGTTCGCGTCGGGGTTGGCCGCGAAGAACTCGGGGAAAACATTCCTCGGCGAGAACGCGCAACCGGTGGCGAAGGTGTCGCCCACCACGGCCCACTGCGGCTCGCCCCAAAGGCAGAGGATCTTGCCGAGGTCGTGCACGAGGCCGGTGAGGATCATCCAACGCGGCTGACCGTCGCGGCGCATCGCCTCCGCGGTCTGCAGGAGGTGCTGCAGCTGGGAGAGATCGGTGTCGGGGTCGGAGTCGTCGATGAGTTGGTTCAGGTACTCCATCGCCTCCCACACGCTCATCTGCATGCGATTGAGACCGAGGTATTCCTTCCGCTTGGCCTGCACGAAGTCGTAGGTCTGGTGCGTGTGGTTGAGCCGGTAGAACTCCCGCACGCTCGGGCGCGCCTCGGCTTCGTACTGGCGGAACTCTTCCTTTTTCTTGTCCGCGGCGACCCCGACCGGCGGTGAGCGGCGCGCGGCGGCGGCAGGCGCGGGAGCCGGCTCCGGATAGCGGGCCTTCAGGAAGTCTTCCCACTCGTCCATGCTGGCGAGGGGCTTCTGATTGGTCTCGGTGAGGTTGGATTTCATGAAATCAGGTTATCGGCGTGGAACGGTGGAGATTCGGAAGTAGCGTCGGACCCGCGCCTGGCGCAAGCCGGAGTTGCGGGTGATCCGGACGCTTCGTGGCCGGGGAATTCGCGGTTGACGGGGCCTTGGGCGAAACGAACTTTTCGGGCCGCGCCGGCGCGGCGAATCGCGATCCGGCAACCCCAAACCCCTCGTCAACCCACGTCATGAAATCCGTCCTGCGTTCCGCCCTGTTGTTGCCGCTGGTCGCCGCTCTCGCCGGCGCCGCCGAAACCTACCGCATCGCGGTCGTGCCCAAGGGAACCACCCATGAGTTCTGGAAATCCGTCCACGCCGGCGCCATGAAGGCCCAGCAGGAGCTCAAGGCCGAGGGCGTCAATGTGCAGGTCATCTGGAAGGGCCCGCTCCGCGAGGATGACCGCGAACAGCAGGTGC
>JBJTCH010000023.1:0-22672 GCA_046091745.1 Opitutaceae bacterium | reverse complement strand
GCCAGTCCGATCGCGAAGGCGAACGGCGCGTTCATCGCGTCGCGCTCCTTGCACACCATCGTCTGCACGATGGTCGCGGCGCATACCACGAGGCCGCGCGCGGCCAGCGGCGCGTACTTCATGATGCCCTGCGCGCCGGGCGCCCGGACGATCGCCTCCATCAGCAGCCACGCGCCGATGATGGCCCGCACCAGATCGAAACTGTGGGTCCAGAGTTTGAGCGTGCGACCCCAATAGCCATCCCAGTCGCGCGTCAGGTCGCGGTGGTGGACGCCGTGGCCGTGGAAAATGGCGGCCGGGGTGAGCAAGAGGGCGAGGGCACCCAGCAGTTTGAGCCAGTCGATGCTCATGAAATGAAAATCACTCGCGAAGTCTCCCGCGCGCTTTCCATCACGCAAGGACAGAGTCTTTGACACCCGTGCGCCGCCGCGCGGAAGTTGTCCTTCCTCCGGCTGCTTCCGCCGGTTTCTCCTTTCCGCCATGTCCAACGTCCGCGTGCGCTTCGCGCCCAGTCCCACCGGTTTCTTCCACATCGGCAGCGCCCGCACGGCGCTGTTCAACTGGCTGTACGCCCGCCACACCGGAGGCACGTTCATCCTGCGGATCGAGGACACCGACAAGGAGCGCAACAGCGAGGCGTTCCTCAATCTGATCTACGAGAGCCTCACCTGGCTCGGGCTGAATTGGGATGAGGGTCCGCGTTTCGCCGGCAGCGGGGGTGGCGAGCGCGGTCCGTACCGGCAGAGCGAGCGCGGCGACATTTACCGCGAGTACATCCAGCGCCTGCGCGACTCCGGTCGCGCCTACGAGAAGGACGGCGCCGTCTGGTTCCGGCTCGAAGGTGAGCGGCACGAGGTGTTCGACGAGCACCGCAAGAAGACCGTGACCAAGGTCAAGGGACCGCCGGTCGTGATCGACGACCGCATCCGCGGCCGCGTGGAGCGCGTCGAGGACGAGGACTTCGTCATCGTGCGCTCCGACGGCAATCCGGTCTTCCACCTCGTGAACGTGGTCGACGACATCGCGATGGGCGTGACGCACATCATCCGCGGCGAGGACCACCTTTCGAACACGAGCAAGCATGTGCGCCTGTACGAGGGCTTCGGCGTCACGCCGCCGGCCTTCGCCCACATCCCGCTCATCCTGAAGCAGAACGGCCCGGGCAAGATGTCGAAGCGCGACCAGGGGGCGCTGATCGAGGAGTATCAACGCCGCGGTTACCTGCCCGAGGCGCTGGTGAACTTCCTGTGCCTGCTCGGCTGGAACCCGGGTGACGACCGCGAGAAGATGCCGATCGCGGAGATCATCCGCCTCTTCGACCTGCCCGGGGTGAACCAGAGCAACGCGCGTTTCGACGACCGCAAGCTGGCGCACATGAACATGGCCTACCTGCTGGAGCAGCCGGCCGATCGCTTCACGGCGCTGGCGCGCGAGCACCTGGCGCGCCGCGAGGAGCCGGCGGCCCGCGCGGCGGTCGCGGCGGAGGCCGCGTATTTCCGCGAGGTGATGCTGCTCTGCCAGCCGAAGCTGAAGGGCGTGGAGGAGTTGCCCGCCTACGCCGGATATTTCTTCACGGAGGATTTCGCGATCGATGCGAAGGTGCGGGAGAAGGTCTTCGCCAAGGGCGATCCGGCCGCGCGACTGCGCGAGCTGCGCGCGGAGTTGCCCGCGATGGATTTTTCCCGCGACGCCGCGATCGAGGAGTCCATCAAGGCGCTCGCCGCCCGCGGCGGCTTCGGCTTCGGCGACTACCAGGGCGTGGCGCGCCTGGCTCTTTCGGGTACCAACGTCGGCCCCAGCATCACCGGCATGATGCGCGTGCTCGGGCGCGAGCGTGTCGTCGCCCGTTTCGACCGCCTGCTCGCGGCCTGAAGCCCGTCAGCGGAAGATCGCGATCTCCGCGGCCCGGCCCTCGAGGCGGTGGCCGCGGTACATGCCCGGCGTGTTGAAGGGCAGGGCGACGTTGCCGTGGCGATCGATCGCGATCACCCCGCCGTCGCCGCCGAGCGCCCCGACCTTGGCGATGGTCGCGGCGGCGGCCTCCGCGAGGGGAGCGCCCTTGTATTCCATCTGTGCGGCGATGTCGCGCGCCACGCCGACGCGGATGAAAAACTCGCCGTGGCCCGTGGCGCTCACCGCGCACGTGGCGTTGGCGGCGTAGGTGCCGGCGCCGATGATGGGTGAATCGCCGACGCGCCCGAACTTCTTGTTGGTCATGCCGCCCGTGGAGGTGCCGGCGGCGAGGTTGCCGTTCCGGTCCAGAGCGACGCAGCCGACGGTTCCGTACTTCCTTTCGACGTCCAGGGAGTCGTTCTCGTCGATCGTCGCGAACAGCGGACCCGCGGGCCCGCCGAGCGCCGCGCGGCGGTTGGCCTGCTCCTTCTCCTTCTGTTGCGCGCGCCGCAATTCCTCGCGCCGGCGCTCGGTCTGGAAGTACTCGTTGGGCACCAGTTCGATCCCGCCGACTTGCTCCGCGAAGCGTTCGGCTCCAGCGCCGGCGAACATCACGTGCGGCGAGCGTTCCATCACGGCCCGCGCGAGGGTGATCGGGTTCTTCACCCGGGAGACTCCGGCGACCGCTCCGGCCGCAAGCGTGCGCCCGTCCATGATCGAGGAGTCGAGCTCGCACTTGCCCTCGGCGTTCAGCACCGCGCCGTGACCGGCGTTGAAGAGCGGCGAATCCTCCAGCACGCGGATCGCGGCGATCACGGCGTCGAGCGCCGGTCCGCCCGCGGAGAGCACGGCATGGCCCGCGTCGAGCGCCCGGCCGAGGTCCGCGCGGTAGCGGGCTTCGAGCTCCGGGGTGAGCTTTTCGCGGGTGATCACGCCGGCGCCGCCGTGGATCACGAGGCCGTAGGAGGGTTTCATCGATGAAGGACTGGAAGGTGATTCCGCGGCCGGGCAGAGGCCCGCCACCGCGAGAAGGAGCGCGAAGGGACGAAGGTTCATAGGCAGGTCAAGTCAGGGCGCCACGCGACGACCCAAGATCACGAGGTCTCGTTCGACCCCGTCGAGCACCGCCACCCGCGGCAGGTGCGCCCAGCGTTCAAACCCGTACGCGCTGAACAACCGCAGGCTGGGTTCGTTGTGGCCGAAGATGTAGCCGAGCAGGGTGTGCAACCCGAGCGACGGTGCGCGATCGAGCGCGGTTTGCAGGAGCCGCCGGCCATGTCCCGCGCGGCGGCAGGCCGGATCGACGTAAATCGCGATCATCGCCGTGCCGTCGTAGGCTGCGCGCGGGTAGAAAGTGTCGAAACTCAGCCAAGCCCGCACCGTGCCGGCCGCGTCGACGAGCACCCAGAGCGGGCGAGACGGCTGCTGGTGGGCCGCGAACCAGGCGCGTCGCGACTCGACCGTCACCGGTTCGAGGTCCGCCGTCACCATCCGGCCCGGGATGGTCGCGTTGTAGATCGCGACGATGGCCGGCAGATCGGCCTCGGTGGCATCGCGCAAAATGAAAGCTTTGGCAGCCATGTTCCGCCGCGGAGCGTGGTGAGCATCGCCCCGAAGGCGAGCGCGCCCCGCGTTTTGTCACGCGGACTGTCGCTCGCGCCCGGCTCCGGCGCCCCGGCCGGCGCGGCTCGGGGTTGCGGATGGAGCGGGTGGTGCTGCGCTGGAGGCCTGCCCGTGCCGTCTCGTCTCGGGTGCCGCCGTTACCGGCTGCCGTTTCGGGGGCCGGTGCGCACGGCGCACGGGCGCTGGGCCGAGCGCGAGGGCGTGTTGCTGCGGGTCGAGCGGCCGGACGGTTCCGTGGGTTTCGGGGAGGCGGCGCCGATCCCGGGATTTCCGGGCGCCGGGGTCGACGACGTCGAGGCCGCGTTGCGAGCGCTGGGTGGGGTGTGCGTGGTGGAGACGATCGACGCCTTGCCGAGGAGTTTGAACACGTTGCGCGCGGCGCTACGGGTGGCGTTTCAGGATGAGCCTTTGGGCGTCGACGTCGCCGCCCCGGCTTACCTCGGGGTGGCGGCGCTCCTTCCCGCCGGGCGCGCCGTGCTGGCGGACCTGCCGGCGAAGGCCGAGGCCGGTTTCCGGGTCTTCAAATGGAAGGTCGGCGTGGGTGACATCGCCGATGAATTGACGCTGCTCGACGATGTCTGCGCCGCGTTGCCCACCGGGGCCCGGCTGCGGCTTGATGCCAATGGCGCTTGGGATCGACGGCGTGCCGAACGCTGGCTGGAGCGGTGCGCGGAGCGTCCCATCGAACACGTCGAGCAGCCTTGCCTCGCGGCCCCGGGCGACGGGGAGACGGATCGGCGCCGCGTTGACGACCTGCTGCTCGGGCTCGCGGGGGATTTCCCGACTCCGATCGCGTTGGATGAATCGCTGGCGGGCGACGCCGACCTCAGCCGCTGGTTGGCGCTCGGTTGGCCCGGGGTGTTTGTGGTGAAGCTCGGGTTGCTGGGCGATGCCGCCTCCTCGCTCGCGGAATTGCGGAAGCGAAATGTCCCGGTGGTTTTTTCCTCCGCTTTGGAAACCGCGGTCGGCGCGCGGGCCGCGCTCCGGGCCGCCTTCCGCTGGGGCGGCGAGCCGCGCGCGCTGGGTTTCGGCGTCTGGCCGTTGTTCGCCGACGCGCGTTTCGACGGACCGAGGTCGGCGCCGTTTGTGCGGCGCGAGGATGTGGAGGCAATCGATGCGGAGGCCGTGTGGAACGCGTTGAACTAGAAAAAATCCTGGAGATGTCCGGCTGCGCGGTGCGCCGGGGTGACGCCTGGTTTCTCACCGATCCCGCCTGGCCCGTCGAGCGGCGGTCGGAGGCCGACGCCGTGCTGGCGCTCTGTGATCCGATCGAACGCGGCGGGCTTGGCTGGCTGGGGATTCCGACGGGCGGCACCACCGGATCGGTGCGCTTCGCGCGTCATGACGAGCGGACCCTGGGTGCGGCGGTGCGCGGCTTTTGCGCCCACTTCGGCCTCGGGCGGGTCAATGCGGTCGACGTCCTGCCCGCGCATCACGTGAGTGGACTCATGGCGCGCGTGCGCTGCGCGGCGACGGGCGGCGAGCATTGTCCCTGGTCGTGGAAACGACTGGAATCCGGCGACCGGCCCGCGCTGTCGCCGCGGGAAGACGGTTGGGTGATCTCGCTCGTGCCGACGCAATTGCAGCGTCTCCTCGCGGCGCAGGGAGGCGCGGAATGGCTGCGCGGCTTCCGGATTGTTTTCGTCGGAGGTGGTCCGATCTGGTCTGCACTGGCCGAAGCGGCGGCGGCCGCGCGGGTGCCGGTGGCCCTGAGTTACGGGATGACGGAGACGGCCGCGATGGTGACGGCGATGCGTCCGGAGGATTTTCGAGCCGGTGCGCGGCACAGCGGCCGCGTGATGCCGCATGCGTGCGTCACCCTCGGGACAGACGCCGCGATCACGATCGCCGGCGAATCCGTCTTTCGCGGTTACTGGCCGGCGTGGCGGGCGGGGGAGGCGTTCACGACCGATGACGCCGGTTCGCTGGCGGCGGACGGCAGCCTCACAGTCATCGGTCGCCGCGACGCCGTCATCATCACCGGCGGTAAGAAGGTGCAACCTGAGCGGGTGGAGGCCGTGCTGAAAGCGGCGCTGGCTTGCGCGGAGGTGGCGGTGGTCGCCGTGCCCGATGCGGAGTGGGGTGAAAAAGTGGCCTGCTGCCTGTCCCAATCCTTATCCGCGCCTCCGGACGCGGCCGCGCTGGCGCAACTGGCGCCGCACGAGCGTCCCAAACTCTGGCTCACGGTCGACCCCTGGCCCGTCAACGCCCAGGGCAAGTTGAACCGCGCCGCGTTGCGGGAAGCTGCCTCGCGGCTCATCTCCGGCCGCGGATAAGGAGGATTTTTCCTCGCGCGCACCTCCGGCGCGCTTTCATTTCGAGAGACTCCCCCGGCAGTCTCCCCCGACCGCTTCCGCCCCACGTGATGACACCCCGCATTTCTCTTTTCGCGTTCGCCTTGGCCGCGTGTCCGGCGGTGGCGTCGGCGGCGGGTGAGGCGGGCGAGCTGGTGCGCGGGTTTTGCCTCGATTGCCACGGTGCGGCGGTGCGGAAGGGAGGACTCGACCTTGAAGCTTTGGACGCGGCGCGTCCGGAGGTGGCAGCGGAACGCTGGGAAGCGGTCGTGCGCAAGCTGCACCACCGGCAGATGCCGCCGCCCGGCGAGGCGCGGCCTTCCGAGGACGCCTATCGCGAGGCCGTCGCCGAGCTCACTGGTTCGCTTGATCGCGCCGCGGCGGCCGCGCCCGACCCCGGTCGCACCGACACCCTGCGTCGGCTCAACCGCACCGAGTACGAGAATGCGGTCCGCGATTTGCTGGCGCTCGAGATCGACGCCACGGCGCTGCTGCCGCAGGACGAGCCTAGCCTCGGTTTCGACAACGTCACTGTGGGCACGCTCTCGCCGGCGCTCCTCGACCGCCAGCTCGACGCGGCGCGCAAGGTGGCTCGGCTCGCCCTGGGCGCGCCCTCGCGGGTGCCGGGCAGCGACACGTACCGCACCAAGCCCGACCTCACCCAGGAGGCGCACGTTCCGGGACTCCCGCTCGGTACGCGCGGCGGCATGTTGATCCGACATCACTTCCCCCGCGACGGCGAATACGAGGTGCAGTTGCGGCTGGCGCGGGACCGCAATGAACACGTCGAGGGTCTGCGCCGCCCGCACGAGATCGAAGTGGTCCTCGACCGCGAGCGCGTCGCCGCGTTCACCGTGCGTCCGCCCGGGGCCGACAAGAACCACGAGGCCGTCGACGCCCACCTGAAGGCGCGGATCACGGTGCGCGCCGGCACGCGGGACCTGGGTGTCACCTTCCTCCGGGCTCCCGGCGTGCTGCTCGAAACCGAGCGCGAGCCCACGGTGTCGCGATTCAACATGCACCGTCACCCGCGAACGGTTCCGGCGCTTTACCAGGTGACGGTGAACGGCCCGCTCGAATCCCGCGGGCCGGGTGAAACCGCCAGCCGGCGACGCATCCTCGGTCCGACCGCGATGTTCGCGCCGAAGGGGCGGACGCTCACGTCCGACGAAGAGGAAAAACGGGCGCGCGAGATCCTCGCGCCGCTGGTGCGGCAGGCGTACCGTCGTCCCGTGAGCGCGGAGGATATCGAGCGTCCACTGCGTTTCTTCCGGGGAGGGCGGAAAACAGGCGGACCCGAGGCGGGCCTCGAGGAGGCGCTGGCGGCGATTTTGGTGAGTCCCCGCTTCCTGTTCCGGGTGGAATCCGATACGCGCGATATCCCGGCCGGTTCGGTGCGGGAGGTGACGGATCTGGAATTCGCGTCGCGGCTCTCGTTTTTCCTTTGGAGCAGCCTGCCTGACGAGAACCTGCTGCGGGCGGTGGAACGCGGGGAGCTGCGCACGCCCGAGGGGAGGCGGTCCGAGGTGTCGCGCATGCTGGCGGATCCGCGGGCGCGCAATCTGGTGACGAACTTCGGCGCGCAATGGCTGCACCTGCGCGGGCTCGAGACGGTGACGCCCGACCTGCGGCTGTTCATCGATTTCGACGACAACCTGCGGCAGGCGATGCGCAAGGAGACGGAGCTTTTCCTCGAGGACATCCTGCTCGGCGATCGCAGCGTGCTGGAGCTGATCAGCGCGGAGCACACGTTCCTGAACGAGCGGCTGGCGCGGCACTATGGCGTGCCGCACGTGCTCGGCAGCCACTTCCGGCGCGTTTCGTTCGCGGGCGCTCCGCAGCGCCAGCGCGGTGGACTGCTTCGCCACGGCAGCCTGCTGACCGTCACCTCCTACGCCACGCGCACCTCGCCGGTCGTGCGCGGACATTGGATCCTGGCCAACCTGGTTGGCTCCCCGCCGCCCCCGCCGCCGCCGAGCGTGCCGGCCCTGGACGCGAAGCGAATCTCGGAAAAACTCCCGATCCGTGCGCGGCTCGACGCCCATCGAGCCGACCCGGCGTGCGCGAGCTGCCACGTGCTGATGGATCCGGTCGGCTTCGCGCTGGAGAATTTCGACGCCGTGGGACGTTGGCGCGTGTTCGAAGGAGGCGAGGGGGTCGACGCCCTCGGCGGTTTGCCCGGAGTGGGTGAGTTCAGCGGAGTGGCGTCCTTGGAGCAGGCCCTGCTGAAACGCCCGGAGCTTTTCACCGGCACGCTCGCGGAGAAACTGCTGATCTTCGCCCTCGGACGGCCGCTGGATCACCGCGACGCCCCGGCGATCCGCGCCATCGTGAAACAAGCCGCCGGTGAAAACCATCGCTTCTCCGCCCTCATTCTCGCCATCGTTGAAAGCACCCCCTTCCGCTTCCGGAGGACCCCGCCATGATCATCACGAAGAAAGCGCTGCCGCGGCGCACGTTCCTGCGCGGCGCCGGCGCCACGCTCGCGCTGCCGTTGCTTGACGCCATGATTCCCGCCGCCACCGCCGCGACGCGCACCGCGCTGCGGCCGGTGCGCCGGCTCGGTTACGTCTTCATGCCCATGGGGTGCGACCAATCGCGCTGGACGCCGCCGGGCACCGACGGCCGCCTGGGTGAGCTCTCGCCCATCCTGCGTTCGCTCGAACCGGTGAAGGAAAAACTCACCGTCCTCACCAACCTCGAGCTGCGAAACGCCTACCCGGGGTCCCACGCCACCTCCAACGCCGCCTTCCTGAGCGCGGCCAAGGCGAAGCAGACCGAAAGCTCCGACTACTACCTCGGCACCACCGCGGACCAGGTTGCCGCGCAGCAGATCGGTCGCGAGACGCGGCTGCCGTCCCTCGAGCTGTCGATGGACATGATGCAGACGACGGGGCAGTGCGACAACGGCTTCGCGTGCGTTTACCAGAACAACCTATCCTGGTCGTCCCCCACCACTCCGCTGCCTTCGGAGGCCCATCCGCGCGTCGTGTTCGAGCGGCTCTTCGGCGAGGGCGGCGGCGCGGAGGAGCGCCGGGCCGCTTTGCGCAAGCGGTCGAGCCTGCTCGACTGGGTCGGGGAGGACATCTCGCGCCTCCGCCGCGAGCTCGGCGCCGGCGACCGCGCGCGCGTCGACGGTTACCTCGAGACGGTGCGCGAGGTGGAGCGCCGCATCCAGCGCGCCGAGGCGGAACTCGGGGAGCGGCCTTTGCCCGACCTCGACCGGCCGCCGGGCGTGCCCGCCTCCTACGCGGAGCACGCGCGCCTCATGTTTGATCTTCAGGTGCTGGCCATGCAGGGCGATGTCACGCGCGTCTGCACCTTCCAGCTCGCCCGCGAGACGAGCAACCGCACGTATCCGGAGATCGGAGTCTCGGATCCGCACCACCCGCTGTCCCACCACGGCAACGATCCCGACAAGATCGCCCGCATGGCGAAGATCAACGCGTTCCACGTGTCGCTCTTCGCCTACTACCTCGAGCGCCTGAAGGCCACGCCGGACGGCGACGGCTCGCTGCTCGACCACTCGCTGCTCCTGTACGGCAGCGGCATCGGTAATCCGAACCTGCACGACCACACCAACCTGCCCGTCATCGTGGCGGGTGGCGCGGCCGGTGGCATGCGCGGCGGCCGCCACCTGCGGTACGAGCAGCCGACTCCCTTGGCCAACGTCCATCTCGCCCTGCTCGACAAGGTCGGCGTGCGGCTGGATCGCTTCGGCGATAGCAGCGGACGCGCGGACGAGCTCTTTGCGCCGGTGACCTTGTGAAGATGCGCGCCCGGGCCCTCTTTGCCGCGGCGCTGTCGGGTTTGCTCGCGGCCCGCGCGTGCCTCGCCGCCTCGGTCGCGGACCTGGCGGCGCGGGCGGATTTTTCCGCGGTGAAGACGGCGCTGGCCGCCGGAGCGGATGCAAAGGCGCTCCAGCCCGACGGCACCACCGCGCTCCATTGGGCGGCGCAGCACGACGATGAGAATGCGGTCGCGACCTTGTTATCCGCCGGTGCTTCCGCCGACGCGATCAACCGCTACGGCGTGACGCCGCTCGCGCTGGCCTGCGTCAACGGCTCCGCCGCGGTCGCGGCACGACTGCTGGTGGCGGGCGCGGATCCCAATCGGGTGGCTTCGGGTGGCGAAACACCGCTGCTGGTGGCGGCGCGGTCCGGCCGCGAAGCGCTGGTGCGCGTGCTGATCGCGCGCGGAGCGGACGTGAACGCTCGGCTGCCCGGCGGCGGTCAGACCCCGCTGATGTGGGCCGCCGCGGAGGGCCATTCCGCGGTGGTGGAACTTCTACTGGCGGCGGGCGCCGATGCCTGTGCGGCCCTCGACTCCGGTTTCACGGCGCTGTTCTTCGCGGCGCGCGGTGGGCATCGCTCGACGGTGGCGGCTCTGCTGCGTTCGGGCGGCGACGTGAATGACGTCACGCGGCCCACGCGCACCGGGGGCAAGCTGCCGCGCCGCGGCACGAGCGCTTTGCTCTTGGCGATCGAGAACGGGCACTTCGAGCTCGCGCTGGATCTTCTGGAACGAGGCTCGGATCCGAACGACCAGCGCAGCGGCTACACGCCGTTGCACGTGATGGTCTGGGTGCGGAAGGCGGACAAAGGTGAGGACGAAGGTTTTCCCGAACCGCGTGTGACCGGCCCGGTTTCGAGTGTGCAACTCGTGCGGCGGCTCGTCGCCGCGGGGGCACGGGTGAACGAGCGGCTGGCGGGCGGCCCCTCGGGGGGCGGCCGGATCGCGCGCAAAGGGGCGACCCCGTTTCTGCTGGCGGCGGACACCGCCGACCTCGAGTACATGAAACTGCTTCTGGAGTTCGGCGCCGATCCGATGCTCGCGAATGCCGACGGTGCCACGCCGTTGATGGCGGCCGCGGGTCTTGGCACGCGTTCCGCGGGCGAGGAGGCCGGCACCGAGGAGGAGGCGGTCGAGGCGGTGGAATACCTGCTGAAGCTGGGCGCCGACCTCAACGGCGTGACCGTGAACGGCGACACGGCGATGCACGGCGCGGCCTTCGCAAATTTCCCGGCGATCGTGCACCTGCTCGCGGCGCGCGGCATGCGATTCGACGTTTGGTACACCAAGAACAAGCGCGGCTGGACGCCCCTGCTGATCGCGGAGGGCCACCGCTTCGGGAACTTCAAGCCGTCGTTCGAGACCATCGACGCGATCAAGCGGGAGCTGGTCGCCCGGGGCGTGACACCCCCGCCGCCGACGCCCGTCACGCCGGTCAACGGCTACGAGAACTGATCATAGAAACACGGTATACGGCCGGTGGCCCGGATCGTGCGGAAGATTGGGGGAGCCGAGCGGTTTAGCGGCGGTCGCCCGCGTGCGCCGGGACTGCCCGGGAATCCTCCGCTCTACAGATCCAGCACGCGATCCATGCGGCGGGCGACGTCGGCCAGGTGTTCCCAGCCGCCGCCCTTCACCTCGGCCGCGGCCCAGCCGGTGTAGCCGATTTTCGCGAGCTCGGTGCGCACCGCCGGCCAGTTGATGTCGCCGTCGCCGATGCCGACATCGAAGCCCTTGTTGAGCCCCGTCTGCATCGCCTGCTTCTGGCTCCATTCCTTGATATCGAGCTTCTGGGATCGCTTGCCGAGGACCTGCGCCCAGTGCTCAGCGATCCCCCAGCGCATCATGTTGCCGACGTCGAAGTGCACCTGCACCCACGGGCTGCCGATCTCGTCGATGAAACGCGCCATGTCGAAGGGGCTGATGAGGAACGTGGCCCACACGTTTTCGACCAGCAGCTTGATGCGCTGGCGTTCGGCCTCGGGCGCGGCGGCGCGCAACTGATCGCGGCAGCGGGTCCAGTTCTCCATCAGCGGCTGCTTCTGCTCGTAGCGGGCAACGACCAGCATGGAGTCGCCGCCGAGCTTCTTTGTGAGCGCGATGCCGTCATCGAGCTTCTCCGTGCGCGCACCGACGGTGCCGTCGATGATGAGACCGCTCTCGCGGCTCGCGGCCACCCATTCATCGGGGTTCGCGACCTGGGATAGGTTGGGCTCCACGCCCTCGAAGCCGCACGCGCGCAGCTTGCGGAAGGCTTCGACCAGCGGCAGGCCCTTGGCGCCGGTCACCATGCCCCATTTCAGGGACTTGCGGATCCGCCCGGTGAACTGGCCGGCGGAGGCGGGGCGGGGAAGCGCGAGGGCGCCGGCGATGACGGCGGTGTCACGAAGGAAGGTTCGGCGGTTCATGGGGTGGTGTTGTGCGGGCGGGTGATGATGGTGGAATGTCTCAGTTGCGGGCGACGCGCCCGGCGGGCCGGAGGTTGGCGCGCATTTCGCGGAGAAAATCGCGGGCGGCGACTTCGAGCCGCGCCACCACTTCCGGGTGTTGTTTCAAACGGTCGAACTTCTCCGAGACATCCTCGTGGAGATCGTAGAGTTCCGTCCCGCGCAAGGCGCCGTCCGTCTCGGCGACGACGAGCTTCCAGCGGTCGTCGCGGAGACCGCGGTAGTTGACGCGGCCCTCGGCGCTGCCCGCTAGGTAATGATGGAACGCATGCGGGCCGCGATCGGTCGCGCCGGTCAAGAGCGGGAGCAGGTCGCGGCCGTCGATCACGCGATCGGCCGGAACGGCGGCACCGGCCGCGGCGGCAAGCGTTGGCAGAAGATCGATGTTGCCGGCGACGGCGTCCGTGACGCGCCCGGCGGGGATGCGGCCGGGCCAGCGGAACAGCGCCGGCACCCGCACGCCCCCCTCCCAGGTCGTACCCTTGCCCGCCCGGAGCGGGCCGGCCGAGCCGCCATCGATCCCGTATTCCAGCCACGGGCCGTTATCGCTCGTGAAGATGACCAGCGTGCGCTCGTCGAGGCCGAGCGCCTGCAGGCGGGAGAGGATCTCCCCCGTGCTCCAGTCGATCTCCATCATCACGTCGCCGTACAGCCCGCGCGCCGACTTCCCCGCGAAACGGTCGGACACGTGGAGTGGCGCGTGGGGCATGGAATGCGCGAGGTAGAGGAAGAACGGCCGGTCGCGGTTGGCGCTGATGAAGTCGAGCGCGGCGGCGGTGTAGCGCGCGGTGAGTTCGCGCTGGTCGGGGTTGCGCTCGATGACGGCCGTGTCGCGCATCAGCGGCAGGTCGTTGGGGAAGCCGCCCTGCGGCGGGTAGTACGATCCCTGGCCGGCGAATCCCGTGTAGGCGGCGCGTTCCCGCGCGGCGCGCATCCGCGCGTCCTCGCCGGGGCGCGGCGCCATCCTCGGGTGGTAGCGCCACATGTCGTTGGAAAACGGCAGGCCGAGGTAATGGTCGAATCCCTGACGGGTGGGCAGGAACCCGGGGGCGTCGCCGAGGTGCCATTTCCCGATGGCCATGGTCGCGTAGCCGGCTGATTTCAGCACCTCGGCCACGGTGATCTCGGCGGGATTGAGTCCCCAGTTCGAGCCGGGAGACGGGTTGCGCGCGTGGCCGACGCGGGCGGCGTGGCAGCCGGTCATGAGCTGGGCGCGCGACGGCCCGCAGAAGGGGGCCGCGTAGAAGCTGGTGAATCGGATGCCCTCGGTGGCGAGGCGGTCGATGTGCGGGGTGCGGAGGTTGGGCGAGCCCTGGCAGCCGAGATCGCCGTAGCCCTGGTCGTCGGTGAAGATCAGCACGACGTTGGGACGGGCGGGTGCCGCGGGGGACGCGCCCGCCGCGAGTGACGAGAGAAATCCGGCGAAGAGGATGTTTTTCATGGCAAGGGAGCGGTGCGGGCGGCGGAGCGCATTTCCCCCATGAGGGCGCGCAGCCGAGCGGCCTCCTCCGGATTGCGTCGCACGCGGTTGGTGGTCTGCCCCGGATCCTCGCCAAGATGGTAGAGCTGGTCTGGCGGGGCGTCGGGTCGGAGGCGGCCGTCGGGCGTGATGTCGCTGTTCAACCGGCCGCTGAAGGCGACGCTGCCCGGCCCGCCGCGCCCGCCGGCGAAACCGCCATCACCCTGCGCGCTCAGGTAGACCCACGGGCCGGAGCGAATGGCGATGTTCCGCGGTGCGATCGGCTGGAGCACGAGGGACTCACGCACCCGGGCGGAAGGGGTGCCGGTGAGCGAGGGCAACGCGTTGAAGCTGTCGGGGCCCTCCGCGGGCCCCAGACGCTGCCCGGTGAGCGCGGCGAAGGTGGCGAGGAGGTCGAGGTTGGCGACGAGCGCGTCGCTCGTGGTGCCCGCCGGCACGCGGCCGGGCCAGCGCACGATGAAGGGGACGCGATGGCCGCCCTCCCAGGCGCCGAACTTGTAGCCGAGGAGATCGCCGTTGGCGCGGTGGCCGGCGCGCCACGCGGCCTGCCCGCCCTCGTTCAGCATGCCCCCGTTGTCGCTCGTGAAGATCACGAGGGTGTTCGCCGCGAGTTTGAGCTCGTCGAGGGTGCGCAGGATTTCGCCGACCATCCAGTCGAGCTCGTGGATGAAGTCTCCGTAGCGGCCGCACTGGCTGGTGCCGACGAACCGGGGATGGGGAGTGAACGGGTGGTGGATCTGCGGGGTGGGGAAATAGAGGAAGAACGGCCGCTCCCGGTGCGCCCGGATCCAGCCGACCGCGCGGTTGGTGAACTGCTCGCCCAGCATCTCGTCCCGGTAGAGCGCGTGCGCCGCGCGGGCTCCCGACATCGCCTGCGTCGCCACGATCTTCTCCGGGAAGGCCTTCGTGTCGGGTGTTCCGCCGAACACCAGCGGATCCGCCGGGTCGAGCCCCGCGACGCGGTGGTTCTCCACCAGGACGAACGGCGAATGGCTGCTCACGGTGGGGAGTCCGAAAAACGAGTCGAAGCCCAGTTCCAGCGGGCCCGGCTTCAGCTCGCCGTTCCAGTCGGGGGTCTTCTCGCCGAAACCGATGTGCCATTTCCCGATGCACGTCGTCGCGTACCCGGCCCGGCGCAGCAGGCTGGCCAGCGTGGTGCGGCGCGGATCCACGATCAGGCCGGCGCGGGCGAAGATCGGGCCCCAGCTGTTGACGCGGAACGGGTACTCGCCCGTGAGCAGCGCGTAACGCGAGGGTGTGCAGGCCGCCGAGGTCGAGTGGGCGTCGGTGAACCGCCGGCCCTCCCGCGCCAACCGGTCGATGTGCGGCGTCTTCACCTTCGTCGCCCCGTAGCAGCAGGTGTCCCCGTAGCCGAGGTCGTCGGCGTAGATCAGCACGATGTTGGGAAACGCGTCTCCGGCCGCGCGGAGGGCGGCGAAGCCGAGGGCGATCAGGATGGCGAACAGACGCATGGGGTGGTGCGGCGCGCGGCAGACTTGGATGGCGGAGGCCCGCGTGCAATCCCGCGCGCGCGGCGAGAATCGGCTTTCATCACCGCCGATTCCTTCGACGATGGCGCGTCCATGCATTCACCGGAACTCCTTTCCCGCCTTGAGGCCGCGGAGGCGGCCGTCCTCGCCCAGACCGCATTGCTGCACGGTGAATTCGGCCGGGTGGAAAGCCGCTGGAAGCATGACGGCACGCGCGTCACCGCGATCGACGTGGCGATTTCGGAGAATATTTTCCGGCTGCTCTCGGCGCGGTTTCCCGCGGACCAGTTTCTCAGCGAGGAACTGACGGAGACGGAGCGCCCGATTCCCGTGACCGCGCCCTACGCGTGGGTGCTCGATCCGATCGATGGCACGAACAACTTCGCGCTCGGCATCGCGTGCTGCGCGATCTCGCTCGCCCTGCTGAAGGACGGCGAACCGGTTTACGGCGTGGTTTACGACCTCGCGCGGCGGCGGCTGATCCGCGGCGGTCCGGGTTTCGGTGTGCGCGACGGCGACCGGGAGCTGCGCGTGAACGCGGCCCCGATCTCGCGCGAGTCGCTGGTTGGTTTCCACAGCCCGCATGACCCGGCTCACGCCGTGATGGCGTCGCGGGTCACGGGAGCCTTCAAGGTGCGGGCGCTCGGTTCCGCCACGCTCCATCTGGCCTATGTCGCGACCGGGTTCCTCGACGGCTGCGTGGATTTCAACGTGAAGATCTGGGACCTCGCGGCGGCGATCCCGCTCGTTCGCGCGGCGGGCGGCGAGGTGCGTTTTCTCAACGGCGAACAGCTGCCCCTGCGCACCTTCGATCTGAAGATGCGCAAGATCGTCTACCTCGCCGGGACGCCCGCGATGGCCGCGCGGCTCGGGGAGCTGATGCGGCCGTGAACGCAACGCGGCGCGCCGCTCAGAACGTCCCGCGCACGCCGAGGTTGGTGTAGAAACCGAGCTCCTGCCAGCGGGTGGGTTTCGCGTAGTCGGGTGTGCCGGGTGCGTAGCGCTGCAGGTTCTGCACGAAGCCGCCCCAATCGACGATCGAGGCGTAGAGCGAGGTGCGCTTGGTGACGTTGTACTGGGCGTTGACGCCGATGCGCGTGCGTCGCGCCTGATAGTTGAAGGTGCCGGCGGGAACAGTCGCGCTCGCGGCGACCGCGCCGGTGGGGATGTCACCCAGGTAGCTGATCGTCCACTTCAGCACGAGCCGGCCCCGCACGAAATTGACGCCGCCGGAAACCGACTTCGGGGCGTAGCCCGAAAAGTCCGCGGTGCGTGATCCGCCGAGCTGGAGGCGCGTGGCGTTGGCGAAGACTTGAAGGCCGCGCGCCCAGGCGGGCAGGAAAGTGAGCGACTGCCGGTAGCTGAACTCGATGCCGCGGATGCGGGCGTCGCCGCCGTTCGCGAGGGTGGTGATACGGTACGCGAGCAGCGACGGATCGCCGTCCAGCCCGTAGCGGTCGAGGAGCTCGGGCGTGGCGTCGGTGGTGACGCTCGTGAAGAAATCCTTGATGTCTTTCTGGAAGACGCTGACCGAACCGAAGCCGTCCTTGATCTGGTAACTCTCGAGCGAAAGGTCCTGGCTCGTCGCGGTCCAAGGCTTCAGGCCGGAGTTGTTCACCGTGATCGTCGGGATCGCGCTCGTGGAGCTGGCGTCGGAAATGGTGACGCCCGGGATGATGTTGCCGAGGTTGGGACGGCCGAGCGTCCGCGCGAAGGCCGCGCGGAGGATGAGGTTCTCGGTGAGGCTGTAGCTGGCGTTGAGGCTGGGGTAGTAGCCCTGGTAGCTCTGGTCGGACGAGGCGCCGCGCTCGCGGTAGCGAAGTTTCCGCTGCGCGAGGGGGTCGGTGGTGATCTGGACGGGCTGGATGCCGGCGAGCGCGGGGTTGCCGTCGATCAAGCGCCCGGCGGCGTCGCGCTGGTACTGGGCGTTGATGTCGTTGAGCGGTCCGCGGCCCTTGTCATGCGTGCGCTCGAGACGCACACCGCCGACCAGCCAGAGCCGGTTCTTCAGCAGGCGGGCGTCGGCGCGGACGTAGCCCGCGGCGACCTGCTCGGACAACTCGCGCGAGTTGGTGACAAAGTCCTGCCAGGCTTGGGCTTCGTCGGAAACGAACCACGCGGGGTTTTTCTGGAACAGCTGGTGGAGCTTGGTGCCGCTGATCCAGCGGACCTTGCGGCCGAAGACGTCGGGCGCCTCGGCGTTGAAGGCGTCGTCAAAAACGTCGAAATTTTTCGCCTGCCGCGACGTGGCGTCGGTGGCGCCGTTGGGCCGGAAGTTCCACGTGCGCGGACGGCGCCGCTGGTCGTTCTGCAATGTGTCGACGAGACCGCCGACCTTGAGGGTGAATGGCACGCGGCCGCCGAAATCCCGTGCGAGGTCGAGCTTCAGGTTGTAACGCTGCGAGTTCCAGTCGGGCTGGTTGGTATTGCCGCTGACGATCGAGTAGTTGCCGCCGTCGTAAACGTCGACCGGTTGGCCGGCAGCGGTGGTGGCGGTGTAGCGTGTCGGGATGGTGCCGCCCGAGGCGGGTATGCCGTCGCCGCGCAGGACGAGGTTGGAGAGGGTGGCGGGCGTGAGGTTGAAGAAGCCGGAATCGATGTCCCAGCGGTCGGATTGCGAGGTCGAGTAATAGGCGCCGAAGTCTAGGCGCCAGGCGTCGCCGCGGTGGCGGTACTTGAGGTTGTAGAGCTTCGTCTGGGTGAGGATGTCGACGTTCTCGCCGCTGCCGTTCATGGTGACGGTGCCAACGGCGGTGGCGGCGCCCTGGGTGAAGGTGGGGCCGCCTGTGGCGCCCGCGCCGTAGTTGAAGCCGAGCACGCTGCGGGTGATGGGCAGGGCGTACGAACGGTACTGGGCGCCGACCGAGAGCGTGTCGTTTTCGCGCACCCGCCAGTCGATGCCGATCTGGCCCTGCACGGTGCGGAACTCCTGCGCGAGGCTGTTCCACTGGCTGGCGGTCTGGACGAGGCGGACGAGATCCCAGGTC
Source organism: Opitutaceae bacterium (assembly GCA_046091745.1). Taxonomy (GTDB): domain Bacteria; phylum Verrucomicrobiota; class Verrucomicrobiia; order Opitutales; family Opitutaceae; genus ER46. The sequence goes on along the minus strand of JBJTCH010000023.1, from coordinate 4,666 downwards.
GGCGTCTCGTCCGTCGACTTCGTGCCCGTTTCCATCGGTTTCGCGCGCCAGGTGCGGGAGCCGCCGAGCGTTATCGCGAGGTTGCGGTTGATGGGCCGGAGGTAGCTGAAATCGAAGGACGGCTGGATGTGGCGGTGCGAGGTGACCGGGCTGGAGGAGCGCGGACCGCCGTCGAAGGTGAGGCCGTTCCGGTTGTGGAGCATGGCGTAGGCGTTGTAGGTGAAGCGCGGGGTCTTCGCCTCGAAACCGCCGCGCGTGATCAGGTTGATCGAGCCGCCGAGGCCGCTGGCGGGCATGTCGGGCGTGGGGACCTTGGTGATCTCGACGCGCGAGACGTGGTTGAACGGCACTTCGCGCAGATCGAGGGCGCGGCTGTTGCCGCCGAACGTCGCGGTGGTCTCCGCGCCGTCGATCGTGATGCCCGTGTTGTTGCCGGGGAAACCGCGCATCGCTACGGTGGTCGGCTCGGAGCCGGAGGTCGTCACGGAAACGCCCGGCAGGAAGAGCAGGAACTCGCCGATGTTCTCGTTGCCGCGGTCGCCGAACTCGTCGATCGCGACGACGTTCTTGATGTTCGGCGCCGCGCGCTGCTCGTTCATCGCGACGGCTTGAGCGCTCATCTCGCGGGCCTCGGTGACCGTGAACGCGGCGAGTTTCACCGCCTCCGTTTCCGCGGTGGTGAGACCCGGTCGGCCGAGGCCGAGTTCAAACTCGCGGCGCACCGTGGATCCGGCGGCGACGCTCACGGTGGCCTGGGCCGGCGTCATGCCGAGGTGGCTCACGGCGAGACGCACGGAGCCGGCCGGAACGGCGGCCAGGCGGTAGGAGCCGGAGTCGTCGGTCAGTGCGAAACGATCGGTGCCCTCGATGCTCACGCGCGCGTTGGCGAGGGCCGATCCGGTCGCGGCGTTGAACACGCGGCCCTCGATCACCCCGGCGCCGCCTTGGGCGCGGGCAAGGCCGGACAGCAGGCTGGCGAACAACGCAAGCAGGAGCAGGGGGCGGGATAGCGACATGGTTTCAGGGGTTCGCTGGCGGCACAAAGGCGCCGTCGCTTCCTCACGGTGGCGCGCGAGGCGGCGCGAAGACAACGGGAAATCCCGCCCGTCGTCGCGGCGGAGCCGGCTGGTTCAGCGCGTCTGCTCCAGCGGCAGTTCGTGCAGCTTCAATTCCGGGTTCTTCTCGCAGAAGTAGCGCATCGTCCACTCCGACGGGAAGAGCATCACCGGGTGGTCGAACTTGTCGGTGCCGAAGCTCACGCCGCTGGGCATGATCAGATTTCCGGGCTGGGCGAGGCTCGGGTGCGGCTCGACCCACCGGAGTAGTGTCCAAGGGGTGGGCGTGAGGCGCGACTCCGCATTGTATTCGCTCTGGAGGCGCCACTGCACGACTTCGAACTGCAGCGGGCCGACCGCGGCGAGCAGCGTCGATCCCGGCGGGGCGTTGCGGGCGTTGAACGCCTGCACGACGCCTTCCTGCAACAGCTGCTCGAGGCCGGCGCGGTACTTCTTCGCGTCGCCGGCGTTGGGGTTGGAGATGAACGTGAAGACCTCGGGCGGGAAACGCGGGATCTCGTCGTACGCGATCGTCTTGTCCTCGGTGAGGGTGTCGCCGATGCCGAATTCGCCGTGGCCGACCAGGCCGATGACATCGCCCGGCCACGCCTCGTCGACCGTCTCGCGGTCCTGTCCGAAGAGTTTGTGCGAGGACGACAGGCGCACGTTTTTTCCCGAGCGCTGGTGCGTCACCATCATGTCGCGCTCGAACTTCCCCGAGCACACCCGCAGGAACGCGATGCGGTCGCGGTGCTTGGGATCCATGTTGGCCTGGATCTTGAAGACGAAGCCCGAGAACTTGCCGTGGTCGATGGGGATCACGCGGCCGCGCTCGGCGGCGGGAGTCTCGGACTCTGCGGCCGCCGGGGCGGGTGTCACCGCGCGGCGCGGCGCGGGCGGCACGGAGTCATGGAGGAAACCGTCCAGCAGGAGCTGGATGCCGAAGTTGTTCACGGCGCTGCCGAAGTAGACCGGCGTCTGGCGCCCGGTGCGGATGGCCTCGAGGTCGAACGGATGGCCCGCGCCGTCGAGCATCGCGATCTGCTCCTTCACCTCGTTGAAGGTGTAGTCGTCCAGCTTCTCGCGCACGAGCGGGTCGTCCAGCGAGGCCACGTTGACCGGCGCCTGGTATTTGCCGCCGGGCACGCGCTCGAACAGATGCACCTGGCGCGAGCGGCGGTCGAAGACACCGCGGAACGAGGGGCCGTTGCCGAGGGGCCAGATGACGGGCGACGACTGCAACCCGAGGACGGTCTCAAGCTCGTCGAGCAGCTCGAGCGCGTTGCGCGTCGGCCGGTCGCACTTGTTCATGAACGTGAAGATCGGCACGCCGCGGCGGCGGCAGACCTCGAAGAGCTTGCGCGTCTGCGACTCCACGCCCTTGGCGGCGTCGATCACCATCAGCGCGGCGTCCACCGCGGTGAGCACGCGGTAGGTGTCCTCCGAGAAGTCCTTGTGGCCGGGGGTGTCCAGCAGGTTGACCGCGTACCCGCCGTAATCGAACTGCAGCACCGTCGAGCTGATCGAGATGCCGCGCTGCTTCTCCAGTTCCATCCAGTCCGAGGTCGTGGCGCGCTGGTTCTTGCGGGCCGTCACCGCGCCGGCGAGGTGGATGGCGTTGCCGTAGAGGAGGAACTTCTCCGTGAGCGTCGTCTTGCCCGCGTCGGGATGCGAGATGATCGCAAAGGTGCGGCGGCGGGCGATTTCTTCGGAGGGTGACACGGTGGAGGAACGGAGACGGGAGCGTGGCGCGGATTAAGCGGGTCAGCAAACGGAACGCGGATTTCAGAGGGAAGCGGAAAAACGTCCGCGCGGCCCGCCGGAGATTTTCGCGTGGCGACGCGGCGGTTTCGCTGAACAGTCCCACGCGTGTCCGCCGTTCCCGCCTTCCTGAAGATTCGTTCCAACGTCCGCGCCCGCGCCGTGGCCGGCCACCCGTGGGTGTTCGCCAACGAGGTGGAGGCGCTGCTGCCGGCGGAGCACGACGGCGAGGTGGTGGAGTGCCGCGATCGCACGGGACGCTTCATCGGCTGCGGCATTTACAACTCACGGTCGCAGATCGTGTGGCGCCGGCTGAGCCGCGACCGCGTGACGCTCGACGAGGCGTGGCTGCGTGGCGCGCTGGAGCGCGCGGTGGCGCGGCGGGCACCGGAGCCGGCGCGGCGGCTGGTCTGGAGCGAGTCCGACGATCTGCCCGGCCTCGTGGTCGACCAGTATCACGACACCCTCGTCGTCCAGATCCAGACGGTCGCGATGGACAAGCGCGCGACGCTGGCCGGTGATCTCCTCGCCGCGTTGCTGAGCCCCGCCGAGATCATCTTCCGCAACGACGCGCCGATCCGGCGGCTGGAGGGCCTGCCGATGGAGGTGCACACGCGCTCCGGGCGCCCGTGGGAGCCGCGCTGGTTGCGCATCGGTGGTTTTGATCACTGGATCGACCTGCAGGGCGGGCAGAAGACCGGCTTTTATCTGGATCAGCGCTTCCAGCATCCGGCGGTCGCTCAGTTTGCAGCCGGCGGGCGGGTGCTCGACGCCTTCTGCAACCAGGGATCGTTCGCGCTGCATGCCGCGCGGGCCGGGGCGGCCGAGGTGCTCGGACTCGACAGCGCGGAGGACGCGGTGGCGGCCGCGCGTCGCAACGCCGAGCGCAACGGCGTGAAGGCCGAATTTGCCGTGGCGAACGTGTTCGACTGGCTCAACGACCCCGCGCGGACCGTGGAGCCGCGCTGGGATCTGATCGTCCTCGATCCGCCGCCGTTCGCGAAATCCCGCTCCGCGCTCGAGGGCGCGTTGCGCGGCTACAAGGAGATCAACCTCCGCGCCGTGAAGCTGCTGGCGCCGGGCGGTGTGCTCGCGACCTACACGTGCTCGCACCACATGCAGGATGCCGAGCTGCGGCAGGTGTTGGCGGATGTTTCCTCGGACTCACGCCGCAAGCTGCGCGTGCTCGAATGGGCGCACCAGCCGGCGGACCACCCGGTCCTGGCGACGATGCCCGAGAGCGAATACCTCCGCGGCTACATCCTGCGGGCAGAGTGAAGCGGCCGCGGGTTTCGCGCCGAAGCTCGAGAGGTCCCGGGGGTGTGAACCCGGATGAGGGGAACCACGAAACCCACCAAAGGCACGAGACAGGTCGGAGTGGCCCATGGAATTCACGGAGGCGACGGAATCGGACGAAGGTCTCGAAACGTTCCGCACTGCTATCTTTGAAGGTGCTGTTTTCCTGCGTGCATTTTCCGGCGACGAGCCTGGTGAGCGGAAAAACTGGAACGATTCAGGTCGGAGATTCATCCCGCCAAACCTTCCTCACTCCCTCTCGCTTTCCCTCCTCCCTCCCAGCGCGGCGCGGCCCGGACGATGCTTCGGTTGCGGCGGAGCCGCGCTGGTTTTTCCTTGGGTGCCTTGCGAGGGCCTGGTGAAGGAGGGGCCTCCGTGGGCCCACCCCGCTGTGGGTTCGAGCCGCATGAAGGTGGAGCCCTGATTTCCGGATTTACTCCGAACTCCGTTACTTTCGTTTACTCCTGTTGCCCGGCTCAGGTCGTTTAGCGAAACGGTCAAGGTGTCGCCCGTGGCCCGACAGCGGCTGGACGGCAGGACTCCGTGTTCCATGC
>JBJTCH010000022.1:0-2555 GCA_046091745.1 Opitutaceae bacterium | reverse complement strand
GGCGGCAGTCGTCACGTCATCGCGGGTGATCCTTCGCCGCTCAGTCCGCGGGAAGAGGTCAGCCGGCCTCCCACTGCGAGCGGGCGGCGGTGCGGCGGGTTTCCGATGGGGCCGCCTGTATCCGCACCTCGGGCAGCAGGGCGGTCGACACTTCGAGCCGGCTCAACTCTAGGGTGTTCCGGATCCGCACGACGCGCGCCGTGCCCGCGGGATCGTCCAGTGCGAGGGATTCGAGGGCGCGCGCGATCGCCTCGCGGTCGGTGTCGAAATGGATGGGGATCTTCGCGCTGTTGGGGGAGAGCGACGTGAGCGCGTTGAGGTAGGTCTTCCGCGCGTCGAGCGCCCGCACGACCCGCGTGGTGGTCACATCCGCGAGGCCAAGGCCGCTCGCGTTGCCCTCGGTCTCGGGCGTAAGGTCGCGCACCACGATCCGGCGGATGAACGGCGCCCGGCGTCCCAGTCGGCCGAGTTCGGTGGTGTAACCGTGCACCGCGCGACCGGTCACGTTGGGATCGAGTCCGGCGCCGCTGATGTTTTTCCCGATCCGGTCGACCACCAGCAGATCGATCTCCTCGAACGGCAGCAAAGGCAGCAGGCGGCGCGCCTCCGCCAGCAGCGCGGCCTCCTCCTCGGCGAACCGGCCGCGCGGCACGACGCGCAGCCGCGCGGTCGCGTGGTGCTGGTCCTCGACGATCGCCACGCCCGCGAGCAGCGGCGCCTCGCGCTCGATCACTTCCGCGATGCCGCGGATCGCGGTCTCGTAGCCGATGCGCATCGCGGCGCCGTGCATCGCCGCCGCCCCGGCGCGCTTGCCGAGCCCGACCACGCACATCTTGAGCAGCCCGCTGCCGAGCGTGTCCGAAAAGAAATCCGTGTGCGGCTTCACGCGGTTCACGATCACGATGCCGTCGGCGGCCAGCGCCTCCTCGCTGCAGTACACCGGCACGCCGTGCCCCGAGGTGCCGATCCGGCGCACGTCGAGCGACGCGCGCACCGGCACGCCCAGCGCCTCGGCGGTGACGCCGTACGTCGCGAGGACCTCCGTCTGGCCGGCGGGCGTCGCCCCGCCGTGGCTCCCCATGGCGGGGATGATGAACGGCGCCGCGCCCGCCGCCTGCAGCCAGCGCACGGTCTCGGCCACGATTTCTGCGAGCCCGGTGATCCCGCGGCTGCCGACGGCGATGGCGATCTTCGCGCCGGGCCGGATCTTCCCGCGCAGCGGCTCCCATTCGTGCGCGAGCACCGCGCGCGTATCCAACGGTAAATGACGCGGAAACACCTGCCGGATACTCGTCATCGGGGGAAAGGGGCTCATTTTTCGATGGGGTTGAGCTCCAACCCACACCTTATTCGCGCGGATGCACGTCTGAACGTCCTCCCCACCACACGGAGGTGGCGCCCCGCTTCTGAGCGAAGTCCCTTCGCGCGGGCGGGTTCCCGGGTACCCTTCCGCGCGTTACGCCGGTGGCGCTCCCTCTGGTCGCGTTCAATCCGGCATCCGCGTGCCTTCGTCCGGGCACGCGAGGCGTTCGATGTCCTCCCGCCGCGCCGGGTAGGCCGCGGTCAGCATGACCCGCGGGCCGCCCTCGAAGCAGTCGGGCGTGAATCCCGGGGCCAGGGTGCAGCCGTAGAGGTAGTACAGACAGCCCGGCAAGAGATGCCCCGCCTGCCAGACGCCGGCCGGGATCAGGTACTGGCTGCGGTGGCCGCGGAGCGGATCGGGGCCTAAAATCACGTCCTCCGAGGAGCCGTCGGGCCGCAGCAAAATGAGCCGCAGGGGATCGCCGGCGTAAAAGTGCCAGAGCTCGTCGCGGGTGAGGCGGTGGAAGTGGGAGCGGCTGGACGGCTCATCGCAATAGAGGCCGATCATCGCGGTGGCGGCGGGTAGGCCGGGCGCGAGCTCGTGCGGCGAACGGTAGGTCTGCGCGAAGAGGGTGCCCTCGACCGGCAGAGGTGTCAGACCGTGGAGCTCGATGAGGTGGCGGAGGGTCGGGTGCATCGGGAACGGTGCGCGTCGCGCCCGTGGTGGGCGAGACTCGTCCGCGTGCAGGTTGAGAATCAGTTTCCATCAACCGTCGACGACGGCCCGTGAGGGGTAGCCTTCCGGGCCGCGGATGATCCCGTGGGCGGCGTGCTGCGCGAAGGCGTAGTCGCGGAGTGGAAAGGCCGGTCGCTGCCAGCAGGGTGGGCAGGACGTATGCGCACTGCGTGAGGGCGCCGATTTCAGAGCCCGGCACGATGGGAACAGGTCAGCGGGCGATCGCTGCGACGCGGTTGCCCGGGTGCCGCGAGGAAACTGAATCTTGCGGAGGAAAGGATTCGTGAGGGGGTCAACAGAAGGGTGAGCGGTACAAGCGACGTCGGGGTCATGTCGGCGCGGTCAATCCGTGGCACCCTGGCAGCGTGGTCGTGGAGAATCCGCCGGAGGGGTGAAGCGAGGGGCTGGCGGGGACCGTAGCGCTGGCAGCACGAAGGGAGCAAAACACGCGCTTCAGGCGGAAAGGGAAGGTCGCATTTACCGATAGGAAACTGGATTTTCACGGGGATCGGATCCG
>JBJTCH010000021.1:0-3695 GCA_046091745.1 Opitutaceae bacterium | reverse complement strand
GCTCCCAAGTATTGAGCGCGATGCCGACGACCGGAACCGGGGCGAACGCGCCCGCGGCGGCGGCGACCTGCTCGTAGAGCGCCACGACCTTGGAGAGCGACGGGATCTCGATGTGCGGGAAGGAACGCAGGGTTTTCACACCGGCCTTGGCGACGACGACAAGATGCGTCGGCTGCGAACCGCGAATCAGCGGCAACGTGGCCGTGGAGGCGGGATTGAGCAGCGATCCCTGGCCTTCGACCCAGAGAACGTCCTGGCCCGGCGCGTGCCGCAACACCTCGGCCTCAATGGCACCGCTGGCGTAATCCACCCGCACCGCGTCGAGACACACACCGCTGCCACTGATCATCATGCCGGCCTGACCGGTGCCCACGAAACACGAGCGCACACCGCGCTCCCGGGCGGCGCGGTCGAACTCCAGCGCGGCGGTCATTTTGCCGATCGCCATGTCGGTGCCGACGAACAGCACGCGTTTGCAAGGGAGGTTGCGCGCCCCGCCGGTGCCGCTCGCAAGGCCCGCAGGTTCGCGACGCATGTCCCAGATCGTGACGCCGGGGCGCAGCGCCGCCGCGATCTCCGCGTCCTCGCCGAGTCGGGTGTGCAAACCGCTCCAGATCGAGACACCGCTCCGCACCGTGAGCCGCAGGTCGTCCATCCAGTCGGGCGGCACGCGGCCGCCGCTGGGCGCCAGCCCGATCGCCAGCGCGGTGGGCTTGAGCGCCAGCGCTTCCGCGACCGAGGCGACGATCGGGATGTCCCGCTTCAGGGGCAGGCGAGTGATCTCACGGAGCGAGCGGCCGGCGGCCTCGCGGTCGATCACCGCGATCACCTCGTCGCCGCGGTAGCGGAGCAGCGAGATGCCGGTCTTGCCGTGCTTCGGCGTGAGCAGGCCGGCGTGCTGGAGAATCACGAGGCGCTGGGTGCGCCGGGGATCGAAGGCGGTGTCAGTCATGAATGAGTCCGAATCCGGAAAGGGAGGGAAGCTGCAGCCGGCCCGCGCGCAGGGTGGCGCCGGAAAAAGGGTCGGTGGAAAGGTTCAGGTGGCTGTCGAGATCGAGGTAGTCGACCAGCGGGCCGAGCGTCGCCGCGCAGGTGTTGCCGAGCGCGGTGCTGCCGTAGCAGCCCACCAGGATTTTCATCCCGTGAGCGCGCGCCGCGTGGACGAGCCGCAACGCGCCGTCCAGTCCGCCGCATTTCATCAGCTTGATGTTGATGCCTGCCACCGCGCCCGCGAGACGCGGGATGTCGGCCGCCGTGCGGCAACTTTCGTCGACCAAAATCGGCAACGGCGACGCCGCCTGCAGCGCGGCGAGGTGCGCCTCCTGCCCGACGGCGAGGGGCTGCTCCAAATGATCCACGCCGCGCTCGCCGAGCCAGCGGGCCATTACGGCGGCGTCCGCCGGGCTCCAGCCGCCGTTGGCGTCGACACTCACCCGCGCGCCGGCGGGGATGGTCTCGCGCACCGCCTCGAACATCGCCTGGTCGGCCGCGATTCCCACCGGGGCCCCGAGCTTGATCTTGAATGCCCGCACGTCGCCCACCTCCAGCCATTGCCTCACGCGGTTCCGGGCGGCGTCGGGTGAAGAGATACCGACCGTCACCGAGGTAAGCGGTCCGGGCTCGTCGGAAAGCCCCAGCAGTCGCCAGACCGGCTGGCCGAGCCGGCGTCCGGCCCAGTCGTGCATCGCCTGGTTGATACCGGTGATCAAAGCGGACGGCGCGCCGGATGACCACAGGCGCTTCTCCACCACATCGCGCGACCAAGCCGAGGTTTGCTCCAGCCACGGACGATGCGCCTCCCAGGCCGCGAGCAGCGTGTCGAGGCGCTGCGGGTGCGCGTCGATTGCAAACGGCGCCGACTCGCCCCAGCCCTCGACGCCGTCCTCGCTCCAGCGGATCCAGATCACCTCGCTGTGCGTGCTGGTACCGCGGCTGATGGTGAGCGGCACCCGCTTTTGCAGGCGGAGGACGGTGTGCGAGAGCGACGGCATGAGGCGCCAAAGAAGGGCGAGTTGTCCGCGTGAGGCAAGGGGGCGCGCGTCGCGCCGTCGACCTTCAGTCTCCCGGGTGTTCGCCGCGGCGTAGGCGCAGGGCGGCGAAGGTGAGGCCGGTGACGCAGATCGTGAACGCAACGGCGTTGGGCGTGCGCACGGTCCACGGCTGCCACGGCCACGGGAAATCAAAGAAAGCGAAGTTCAGCGCGAAGTAGAGCCACGCCGCGATCGGGAGCGCGACCCGCGCCCAAGCGGCGGCGTCGGCGGGCGGTCGTCGCTCCAGCCGCACCAACACCACGAGGGAGACCGCGAGTGGGATGATCCCATAGAAGAGCCAGCCGGCGGCGGGATGGATGGCCGGGGTCTCGTAGACCAGCCGCCGGACGGCCTTGCCGGCGATCGGCAGCAGCGTGACCGGCAAGAGCACCCAACGCGGCCACCGATCGTGGCCGGCGATCGCGACCAGCGGAATCAGGGCGATGGCGAGTCCGGGGTCGTAAATCACGCGCGCCCAGCGGAGCGGTGAAAATTCCGCGAGGAGCAGCAGCGCGCAGTGCGCTCCCAATAGCGCCCACGCGACGGACTCCGGCAGGCGCGGCTGGGACGGCTCGGAGTCCGCTTCGCGCAAAGCGATCAGGTCGCGGTTGCGCCAGAGCCCGAGTCCGAGGCAGGCGCCGATCGCGAGGCCGAAGGTGGTTTCCATCCAGTTCCACCAATTCATCCGCGGGGCGAGCGCGGCCCAGGGGCTCGCCGCCCACGCCTCCGGATTCCACGCGTGGTAGGACTGCAGGCATTGCCCCAGCGGGAATCCGAGCCCGCCCAGCATGCCCCAGACGGTGAGACGTCGGACCAGCAGATCGCGGCGCCACCAACGAACCCAGGCCCACGCGCCGAGCAGCGCGAGGAGAAGTCCGCCCCAGACTTCCGGCCGCGGTTTTAGCTCCGCACCTGCATCCGGAAACCAATGCCACGAGGCCGAGAAATAGATCAGCGGCAGCCGGCGCGCTTCCGGCTGATGCGGGGAGTTCAGCAGCCAGACCCCGCCCAGATAGAGCGCCCAGAGCGCCGCCATCAGAGCGAGCATGGCCCGCCAAGACAGGCGGGCGCGTCCGAAACCGAGCCCGAGAAAAAGTCCGGCGAACCCGCTCCAGATCGCACCCTTGAGGCCAAGGCCGATCATGCCCCAGAGCCATGCGTCCCAGTTGCCGATGAGCGCACGATCCTGGGTGAGGCCGATGGTTTGCCCGTACGTCATCGATCCGCCGATACCGAGGGCAACCGCCCCCAACGCCGCCGCCCGCGTGCCCGCCGCGATGGTCGCACCGCGGCCGAACAGCAGGAGGAGCGTGAGCGCCACCAGCACGCCGGCGATCATCGCTCCCGTCTCGTGACCGAATTGCCCGCGGATACCCCAACCCATCCCGCCCCCCAGCGCGGAGAACAAAACGGCTTCCCAAAGCGCGGGGGTGTTCTGCGCGCGCAGGGTTGCGGACATGCAGTTTCGGCAGGTTACGAGCGGCCTGCGCTGCGAGTCAGCACCCGCTTCCACACACCGCGGATTTCCCGGGCGGCGCGGATCGACTCCGGCCAGGCGTGACGGGCCGTGCTCAGCTGATAACCGTGGGTCATGCCCATCTCGGGGACCACGTGGAGCGCGTTGCCTGGTCGCGGACCGGCGAGCCAGCACGCGAAGAGCTGCTC
>JBJTCH010000020.1:0-6220 GCA_046091745.1 Opitutaceae bacterium | reverse complement strand
CCACCGCGCCGGAGCTCCGCCGCTCCTCGCGCCGCCGCGGCGGCGTCGGAACCGGTGGTCGCGGCTCCCGCTCCCGCCACCGCACCGGTGAAAAAATCCTCCACGCCGCTGCTCGCCGGAATCGGGGTCGCCGCCGCACTGATTGCCGCGTTTCTCCTGTGGCGCGGGCGCACCGATTCAACGACGAGCGTCGCGGAAAAATCCACCACCGCGTCCGCCGCGGTCCCGCGCCCGACGGCGGTCCCGTCTCTCGGCGAGAAATCCGTGGCGGTGCTGCCCTTCGCCAACCTCAGTGCGGAGAGCGAGAACGAGTTCTTCGCCGACGGCGTGCACGAGGATGTGATCACCCACCTTTCGAAGGTCCGTGAGCTCGCGGTGATCTCCCGCGGGTCGGTGCTGCTTTACCGCGATCAGAAGGCCCGCGATCTCCGGCGCATCGCGGAGGACCTCGGGGTGGCCAACATCGTCGAGGGCAGCGTGCGTCGCGTGGGCAACCAGGTGAAGGTCTCGGCCCAGTTGATCGAGGCCCGGACCGGCCGCAGCCTCTGGGCGGAGAATTATCCCGGCGAATTGACGGATGTGTTCGCGCTGCAGGCGCGTCTCGCCCGCGAGATCGCGGCCGCGTTGAAGGTCAGCCTCACCGTATCCGAGCGGGCGCTGATCGACCGCCGGCCGACGGAGGACCTCGCGGCCTATGATCTGCTGCGCCGCGCGCGGTTGCTCGAGGAGGCGCGCACCCAGAGTTCCAGCCGCGATAGCTACGAGCAGGCGGCCGTCGCGTACGAGCAGGTGCTCGCGCGGGATCCGTCGCTTCTCGCCGCGCACGTCGGCCTGACGCGTCTGCACGGGATCATGTTCTGGTACGGCTACCTCGACCCCTCGCCCGCGCGCCGTGCGAAGCTCGAGGCGGCCGCGCTCGCCACCGAACGCGCCGGTCCCGGCACGCCCGAGAGCCACATCGCCCGCGGCGCCCTCGAGTACTTTGGCAACAACAACTGGCCGGGCGCCCTCGCCCACTACCGCGAGGCGGAGAAATCCCTGCCCAACGACCAGCCGCTCCAGTTCCTGCTGGCCTTCACCCACCGCCGCCTCGGGAACTGGAACGAGGCCGTGCGCTACATGGAGCGAAGCGTCGCGCTCAATCCCAACGACCTGAACATCACCTCGCAGCTCGCGGTGTTCTACCTCATCCTCGGGCGGCAGAACGCGGGCCTCGCGCTCGCCGAGCGGTGCGCCGCGCGTTTTCCCAAGGACGTCCTCGCGCGTCACGTGCTCGCCCGGGCGCGTTTCGATGGCGACGGCAAACTCGACGCGTTCATCCGCACCCTCGAATCCCTGCCGCCCACCGACAACGATGCGCACGGGATCATCCACCGCTACAGCATCAGCCTGCTCAAGCGCGACTTTGACGCCGCCGAAAACGCGCTCAACGATCCCCGGCTCACCGGCATCACTGACCCTTGGACGGTCGTGATCGCCGAGCCCGTCGCGTTCCATCGCGCCAAGGTCGCGTTCCTCGCGGGCCGGACGGACGATTGCCACCGCCACGCGCGCGAGGCGCTCGAGGCCTTTCGCACCACGAAGTGGACTCCGCGCCAGATGCCCTACGTCGCGCTCGGGATCTGCGAGACAAAGGCCTTCCTCGGGCTCGCCGCCGAGGTGGACGCGGAGCTGCCCGCCGCGGTGCGCGAGGCGCGGCGCGCCGACGCCTTCGGTGGCCGCGAGGCCGAGGAGCGCGCGGCGCGCACCCAGCTCATTCTCGGCCGCACCGCGGAGGCGATCGCGCAAGTGCGGAATGTGCTGGGCGACGTGGCTCCGACCTCGCCCCAGCGGCTCCAGGCCGACCCCTTCTGGTCTCCGTTGAAAAACGACCCGCGCTTCGCGGAGGCGATCCGCTCCGCCCGGAAGCAATAGTGTCCCGGGGACCGGCGCCTTGCGTCCCTCCCCGATCAGACGGCAACCGTATTCGCAACCCGACCTTTCCCCTTCATGAACCTGCAACGCCGCGTCCTCGCCGCTTTGATTCCGACGGCTCTTCTCGCTCTTCTCTTTTATCAGCGACTCGCGCCCACGCCGTCGCCGGCCTCGATGACCACCGCGCCCACGGACGGGCGTGCCCCATCCGCCGGTTCGGTGGACGCCAAGCCCGCCGCGAGGACGGTTGCAAACGACCCCGCCTGTGATCCCTCGGCTGCACCGGGATCGTTTGCCGACCGGGTGGCGGAGCAACGCCGCCTGACTGAGGCCATCGCTAAAACGCGCGCCATTGAGGATTGGATCACCGCGTGGCGACGGGCCCATGCCGACGAGTCCAGGCCGTTGATCGCGTCGGGCGTGGCCGCGGCCCAGGAGTATCGGAGCGGGCTGAAGGAGCTGATCGCGCTTGATCCGAAACGCGCGCTGGAGCGGGCGGTGCCGGCCGGGTTGCGGCGCGAATTGCCGCCGGAGGTTCTGGGACTGCTGGAGCAGCGGCTCGATGCCCGCGGCGAGCTCGAGGTCTCCGTCTGGCACCGGGGCGCCGAAGCGCGCTACGACCGCGTCGCGCGCATCGCCGGAACGGAATACCGCGCCTTCGTTTTCGGGCGCCGCCTCCGCCAGGCGAGCAAGTCGGGGCTCCCGTTGCACGGCATCGCCGTCGACGACCTGATGGCGGTCGACGAAACCCCGTACCGATTGCTCGACGACGCCGAGAAAGCCGACGCCGGCGTCGCCTTCGATACCACGGCGGTTTTCGTCGCGGGCGAGCGGTTGGAATTCGCCTCGCCCGCCGGATTCTCCGAATTCGAAACGCGACTCCGCGCCGCGGAGAGCCTGCCTGGCCCCGCCGTCGCGGAGGTACAGCCCGGCGTCACTCCTCCGGTGGCCGCGCTCACCTCGCCGCCGACTTGGATCAACGGCACCAAGCGCGTGCTGTATCTGAAGATCGACTTCTCCGATGACGCCGGTGCCGCGTTCACCGACGCCGAGATCCAGGGCGGCGCCACCGCGACCACCGACTACTGTGTGGCCAACTCGCAGGGGAAGACGACCTTCGTCGCCTCGATCCTCCCTTCGACGCTGCGGATGCCGAAGCCGAAGGCCTTCTACGAGACGTCCGGCTCCACGAATGGAGAGCTCTACACCGCGGCGCGCGACGCCGCGAAGGCGTACGACACGGCGAACGGAAGCACCGGAGCGTGGGACCCCGACAAGTTCGATCGTTACATCATCGTTCACAAACGCATCTCCGTTTATCTTTACGGCGGCGTGGCGCAGCTCGGCGGGGCGCGGGTGGGCCTGAACAACACGGTCTCCGCCGCCACGACGGGCCACGAGCTCGGCCACACGCAGAGTCTCGCGCACTCCCACTACTGGCTGCCGTCCGGCACCTCACCGGTTGGCGCCGGGTCGCACGTCGAGTATGGCGACGTCTTCGACATCATGGGCGGAGGCGGCGCGATCCAGCATTTGAACGTCTCACAGAAGGCGAAGCTGGGCTATCTCGACGCCGCCGCGATCACGACGATCAGTGCTTCGGGGACCTACCGCATCGCGCGTCACGACGACGCCGCCTCCGCCGGCGTCCGCGCGCTGCGCCTCGCGCCGGCCGGCATGAACTACGAGTATTGGGTGGAGCATCGTCGCGTCGCACCCACCGCGTTCAACGCCGCGCAGCAGGACCGGCTGAAGAACGGCGTTCTCATCCGCTGGGGCGCCGAAAAGTCGCCCTCCTTCACGAGCGGGCAGGGATCGTACCTCCTCGACGCCACGCCGGGCTCGGCGGGCGGGGCCAACGACGCACCGCTGAAGATTGGTGAGACTTTCGTGGATCCCGACGCCGGCATCTCCTTCAAACCCCTCGCGATCGGCGGCACTGCTCCCAACGAGTACATCGACGTGCAGGTCGGCTTCGGCGCCGTCGACGGCAACCGCAACCCGGTGATCGCGGCCGACCGCCCCGCGGGCGCCCTCACCGCGCGGAGCAACGTCGTGTTCAACGCAACCGCGAGCGATCCGGACGGCGACCCGCTCTACTTCCGGTGGGATTTCGGCGACGGTCAGCTGCAGCCCTCGCTGCCCAGCCTGACCCGCCGGTTCCTCAAGGGTGGCGATTACACCCTGCGCGTCTCGGCGCACGACGGCCGCGGCGGAATCGACGTGCGCACCTTGCCACTCCGCGTCGAGGACCCGCTCGTCTCGTGGAACCGGCGGGCGGAGCCCGTCGCGCAATCCGCCGCGCAACTTCTCTATGACGTCACCCACGCCCGCGGACTGTTTGTCGCCGTGGGCCTCAACCAGACCGTGCTCACCTCGCCGGACGGCGCCTCGTGGACCCGCCGGAGCTTCCCCGCGGGGAACAGCCTCACCGGCGTGACCCACGACGGCACCCGCTTCGTCGCCTCCGGCTACCGCTTCTCCAACCCCGCACAGAAGGGACTCGCGGCGCATTCCCCGGACGGGATCACGTGGACGACCGTGCCGGTCGACACCGGGCTTTCGCAGTTCTGGGGCATCGCCGCGGGCGCGGGTCGGATCGTGATGGTCGGCGACAACGGCTCCATCTGGACCTCCGCGGACGGCAACGCCTGGAGCGCGGCTTCCTCCGGCGTGACCGGCACGCTGCGCTCGGTCGCCTTCGCGGACGGGCTGTTCGTGGCGTCGGGTGACAGCGGCCGGCTGCTGACCTCGCCGGACGGCCGCACGTGGACCAACCGTTCACTGGCCTCGGCGAACTCCTTCACGGGAGTCGCGAAGCACGCGGGCCAGTGGGTGGCGCGCTCCGGATCCACGGTGTTCTCGTCGCCCGACGGGACCACGTGGAGCCGTGTCACCACCACCGGCGCCAGCAACACCTCGACGTATCGCATGCTCTCCGTGGGAGGCGTGCTCCTTTCCTCGCACACCGGTGCCACCGTTCAATTCGCCGAGACGCCCGGCGCCTGGGAGTCATTCCAGCTGGAGAACACCTCGAACGTCGTGCGCGCGTTCGCGGCCAACGCCGCGACGCTCGTGGCCGTCGGCAACAACGGCTTCATCTACTCGACCGCGGTTCCCGCGACCGGCTCAGCCTTGATCGCGCCGCCGTCACTGCGGCTTGACGCCGACTCGATCAAGGTCGCGGTCGGGCGCCGCAACGTGCTCGCGGCCACGGGGAGCGGCTTCGCGAGACTGGAGCTCTACGTGAACGGTTCCAAGGTCAGCGAGGTCAGCGGCTCGTCCGGGGCGCTGCCCTGGACCCCAGCATCCGTCGGCAACTACCTGCTCACCGTGCGGGGGGTGGACGCCGCCGGGGTCGGCGTGGTCTCAGCCCCCTACCCCGCCTTCGCCGCGTTCGCCAACTGGCGCTGGCTCAATCCTGATCCGGCCGGCGCTGACCTGCGCGGCGCCGTGCGGGTCGGCGAACAATGGTGGATCGTCGGCGGCGGCGGCACTCTCCTCACCCTCGACGATGGCGGAACCTTCACGTCCGTCGACTTCCCGACCACGCAGTCATTGAATGCCATCGCCCACGCGAACGGCCGCTTCGTCATCGCCACCACCGATCTGGACGGCGCTACCAAGGAGGACATCGGCGGACTCTGGACGTCATCCGACGGCTACGCCTGGACACCGTTCCTCACGGGTGCGCTCGACTCGGCCAACTTGAACACCGCGATCTTCGCCGCCGACCGCTGGATCGCGCTCGGAACCGGCGGCACGATCGTGACCTCGACGGACGGCGTGAACTGGCCGCGCACCGCCAGCGGCATCTCCACCTCGATCTGGGGCGCGGCCGCTGGTGGAGGGGTCATCGTGGCCGTGGCGGGCGGCGGAAGGATCATCACGTCGGTCGACGGTGTCTCCTGGACGGAGCGCACCAGCGGTGTGACCTCCGACCTGCGGGCTGTGACCCACGCGGGCGGCATGTTTGTCGCGGCCGGCCTCGGCGGAGTGATCCTCACTTCCACGAACGGAATCAACTGGACGCGCGCGAACTCGGGCGTGACGACGAACCTTTACGCCGTGGCTCGCGTGCGGGACTCCTTCGTGGCGGGCGGCGACAACGGCACGCTGCTCTCCTCCGCCGATGGCGCCGCGTGGAGTCCCGTCTCGTTGAACGGGGCCGCGACGGGCACGCTGTTCCTTGCCGCCAGCGGGACCGACGCGCTCCTGACCGGCCGGAGCGGCGACGTGTACGCGGGCTCCGGGGCCGCCTCATTGCGCAGGTTATCGCGCGGCACGGCCGAGGCGCTGCAGGGCC
>JBJTCH010000019.1:0-4246 GCA_046091745.1 Opitutaceae bacterium | reverse complement strand
ATCACCGACGCCTTCGCCCGCGGCGAGGGTCCGCAGTTGGAGTCACTGCTCGAGGAACCTCTGGTGATCGCCACCAACCGGCGCACCATCGTCCCCAAGACCCTCGCGCAAAAGCTCTACCTGCAATCGATGCTCGAGCATCCGGTCGTCTTCGGCATCGGCCCCGCCGGCACGGGGAAGACCTACCTCGCGATGGCCGCCGCGGTGAACGCGCTTCTTCAAAACCAAGTGGAGCGCGTCATCCTCACGCGACCGGCGGTCGAGGCAGGCGAGGCCCTCGGATTCCTGCCCGGCGACCTCCGGGAAAAAATCCTCCCCTACCTGCGGCCGCTCTACGACGCACTGCACGACATGCTCGACGCCGAGGACGTCGCCCGTCTCAGCGAGAAGGGCGTGATCGAGATCGCCCCGCTCGCCTACATGCGCGGCCGCACCCTCACCCGCGCGTTCGTGGTCCTCGACGAGGCCCAAAACACGACGTCGGAGCAGATGATGATGTTCCTCACGCGTCTCGGCGAGGAGTCGCGGATGGTTATCACCGGCGACATCACCCAGATCGACCTGCCCCGCGCCAAGCAGAGCGGACTCGCCGAGGTGCGCCACATCCTCGGCGATATCCCGGGCATCGATTTCCACACCTTCAGTGGCGCCGACGTCGTCCGCCACCCGCTGGTCGCCCGCATCATCGAGGCCTACGAGGCTTACCGCAGCCCGATGACGCGCCCCCCGCCGGAACCGGGCAAACCCTGAGCGATGTCCGTCCGCAACCAGCTCCGTCTCCTCCTCGGTGGCCTCGGCGCCGGCCGCTCGGCCCGCCCGGAGGCGCGTTCCGCGATGGGCGAGTTCCTCGAGCGCAGCCGCCTCGTCGGCGTGCTCATCTTTATCGTCACGGTCACGGCGATCGTCGTCATCAGCTCCGCCGGCCTGACCACGCTCGACGCGCCGCTGCTGCCGAACCAGACGTCGACAACGCGCGTCTCGGCGCAGGCGTCCTTTGATTACGAAAGCGCCGAGCGCACCCGCGCCGCCCGGGAGCAGCTGCGCAACCGCGTACCCCCGGTCTACAAGCTAGACACCGAGCCGCTCCGCCGTTTCGAGGCCGCCGCTCGCATGCTGCTCACCCAGTTGGCCTCGTTCGAACAGGCCCGCCCGGCCGCCACCGAGCCGATCCTCACCCATCGCTCGGAACTCGCCGCGATCGCCGAGACCTTCAACTCCCACGGCTCCTACCACGCCACGCCCGAGGACGTCGCGGCGGTCCTCGCCGCCGGTGACATCCGCGCCCGCGCTGCGATCTTCGAAAACGGTCTCGCCACGCTGCGTGATCTTTACGCGCAGGGCATCGCCGACTCGTCGCTCGGCGTGCCCAACCCCGGTTCCGCGCTCGCGTTCGAACTCGCGCGCCAGGGCGGGGGTTTCGCCCAACGCCCGGTCCACTCGATGGAGGACGCGCTCACCGTGCTCCGCGTCAGCCTCGGTTCGGAGCAGACGCCCCGCGCCTCGATTCAGGCGGTGTTCCGGCTGTTCCGTTTCGGTCTCTCGCCCAATCTGGTCTTCGACCGCACCGCCACCGCCACACGTCAGGATGCGGCCGCCAAAGCGGTGCCGCCGGTCACCGTGAAGGTTCCGCGCGGGCAAACCCTCGTGGAGGCCGGCGACCGCGTGACGCCCGACGTCTACGAGGCGCTGGTCGCGCATCGCCGCTATCTCCGCGAGCACTCCGAGGTCGACACGGAGGAGGGCCTGACCCTGTTCGGCCGCGTTCTCCTCGTGCTGGCGATGGTCATCGCCTCGCTGATCTACATCCGCATCGAGGATCCGGAAACGCTGCGCAGCAACGTCCGCTGCGGCCTTCTCGCCCTCGTCGTCATCGGCAACCTCGCGCTGGTGCGCGCCAACTACTCGCTGGGCGGCGCCGAATTCTTCCTGCGCGACGAGGCCTGGGCCTCCACCCTGCCCTATGTCGCGCCGACCGCCTTCGCGCCGCTGATCGTCGCCATCCTGATCGACGCCGGCTCCGGCATCTTCATGGCGCTGTTCGTCTCGATCTTCACGGGCGTCATCTACGGCAACCGCCTCGATCTGCTGGTGCTCACGTTCCTTGCGTCGCTCGTCGCCATCTACTTCGGCCGCGACGCCCGCCGCCGCGGCCGGCTGGTCCGCGCCGCCGGCATGGGCGGGCTCACCGTCGCCGCGTTCGCCGCCCTGATCGGCTTCGCCGACCGTACGCCCATCGACACTCTTCTCCGCCAGATGGCCGCCGGCCTCGGCACCGGCGTCCTCACCGGCATCGGAGTCGTCGGCCTGCTGCCCGTGCTCGAATCGCTCTTCAAGCGCACGACCGACATCACGCTGCTCGAGCTCACCGACTACAATCACCCGCTCCTCCGCCGCATGCAGCTGGAGGCACCGGGCACCTACCACCACTCGCTGGTGGTCGCGCAACTCTCGGAAAACGCCGCCAACGCCATCGGCGCCAACCCGCTGATCGCCCGCGTCTGCGCGCTCTTCCACGACGTCGGCAAGACCCGCCAACCGCAGTATTTCGCCGAGAATCAGCGCGACCGCTCCAACCCGCACGACCAGCTGACGCCGGTCGACTCCGCCCGCCTCATCAAGGCGCACGTGAACGACGGCGTGGAACTGGCGGAGCGTCACAACCTCCCGCGCGCGGTGGTCGACGCCATCCGCCAGCACCACGGCACGTCGCTGGTGCGTTATTTCTACGACCGCGCCGTCGAGGAAACCCGCGGCGGCCCGGCTCGCGGACGCGGCGCCCGCCGGGAGGCGGCCGAGGCGGCGAAAGCGGCGACGGTACGCCCCGTCGACGAGGCAGCGTTCCGCTACGACGGCCCGAAGCCGCAGTCGCGCGAGGCCGCGATCATCTCGCTCGCCGACGGCGTCGAGGCCGCTTCGCGCTCCTTGAAGCAATTCGGCGCGGAGGAATTGCAGCAGATCATCACGCGGATCGTGGGCGCGCGCATCGCCGAGGGTCAGCTGGACGAGTCCCCGCTCACGCTCGAGGAGATCACGCGGATCCGGAACAGCTTCCAGTTCACGCTGCTCAACATGCTGCACGCGCGAATCGCCTACCCGACGCCGGAAAAACCCGCCGCCGAGGCCGGCGCCTGAGCCGATGCCGGCGCGCCTCCCGTCGCGGCCCGTCGCGATCGCCAACCGCCACCCGCGTCTGCGTGTGCCCCGCGGCTCCGTCGAGCGGCTGGTGGCCGTTCTCGACTACCACGCCACCCGCCTCGCGCGTCGCGGGTCGGCCATGCCGGCCGGCGAACTCTCGGTGGTGTTTCTCGACGACCCGGCGCTCGCGCGGCTGCACGCCGACTTCCTGCGGGATCCGTCCACCACGGATGTGATCACGTTCGAGGGCGCGCCTGCGCTCGGCGTCGCCGGGGAGATCTGCGTCTCCGCCGACACCGCATTCACCTACGCGCGCGAAAACGACCGCGAGTTTGCGGCCGAACTCGCGCTCTACGTCGTGCATGGCTGGCTGCACCTCGCGGGACACGACGATCTCGAACCCGCCCGGAAACGGGCCATGCGCCGGGCCGAGGCGCGGGCGATGCGGTTTCTCGTCGCGGCTGGAGCCGTGCCTCGCTTCGCGCTCGCAGCCGGCCGGCCACGCCGCTGAGCCGCTTGCGGCCGCCCGGAACCACGGCGAACCTCCGGTACGCCCCACCATGAAGGTCGTCCGCAACACCGCGCTGCTCGTTCTCACGCTCGCCGATTCTATGGGCGCCCCGACCGCCCGCCCCGCCGGCGAAACCACGCTCCAACTCGACGTCGGCAACGGCATCCGCGCGGTCTCGCCCTCCCGGGTCACCGTGCCGGCCGGCGAACGCGTGCAACTCGTCGGCCCCGAGGCCGGCGCCGGGTTCGGCTACATCTGGACGCGCAACAACCGCGCGTTGCCCGGCGCGACCGATCGCACCTTGGTCTTGAATGCCGCCACCGCGGCCGATGCCGGCACCTACGCCTGCCTGCACGCCAGCCCCACGTCGCTGCCCGTTCCGTCCCAGTCGCTCGTGCTGGGAGTCGGGCCCGTCGACCGCCTGCTCAACATCTCCACCCGCGCGGAACTCGGCGCCGGCCCGGAGGCGGCGGTCACGGCCGGTTTCGTCGTCGCCTCCCCGGGGCCCGCGAAAAAAATCATCGTGCGCGCCGTCGGCCCGGCGCTCGCGGCGTTCGGCGTGGCCAACCCGCTGCGCGCCCCGGCACTCCGCATCCTCGA
>JBJTCH010000018.1:0-9095 GCA_046091745.1 Opitutaceae bacterium | reverse complement strand
TGGGTGCTCGGCTTCGATGCCGACGACACCCTGTGGCACAACGAGAACATCTTCGAGCACACGCATCAGCGTTATCGCGCGCTGCTCGCGCGGTTCCACGACGCCGCGACGGTGGAGCGCACGCTCTTCGCGACGGAGATGCGCAATCTCGAGCTCTACGGTTATGGCGTGAAGGGCTTCACGCTCTCCGCCATCGAGACGGCGATCGCGCTCACCGCCGGCCGCATCAGCGCCGAGGAGATCCAGCAGTTGATCGCCCTCGGCAAAGACATGCTCGCGCACCCCGTCGAATTGCTCGATGGCGTGGAGGATACCCTCGCCGCGCTCGGTGGAAGCCATCAGCTCCTGCTCATCACCAAGGGCGATCTGCGCGACCAGGAACGGAAGCTCGCGAAGTCGCGCCTCGCCTCGCGGTTCCGGCAGGTGGAGATCGTGTCGGAAAAGGACGAGGCCACCTATCGCGGCATTTTCCGGCGTCACGGCGTCGCGCCCGAGCGGTTCATCATGGTGGGCAACTCGCTCAAGTCGGACATCCTCCCGGTGCTGGCGCTCGGCGGCGTCGGCGTGCACGTGCCTTACCACCTCACCTGGGCGGCCGAACGCGTCGCCGAGGTGCCGCGCGCGGAGGGACGTTTCTTCCGCCTCGGCTCGATGCGTGAGCTGCGCCCGCTCGTGGATGAAGTGACGGGACGCGGGCGTTGACGCGCGTCGGCGCGCGGGCTTGCCTCGCCGCGCCCCGCATCATGAAGCGTTCCACCCCGTTCGCCTTCCTCCTTCTCTCCGCCTCGGTTGCATCCGCCGCGCTTCCCGCGCTCAAGGTCCGGCCGCAGGTCATCGACGCCCAGATCAAGATCGGCTACGGGCTCGCGGTGGCCGACGTCGACGGCGATGGCCGGAGCGACATCCTCCTCGCCGACGCACGGCAGATCGTCTGGTACCGCGCACCGAAGTGGGAGAAGTTCGTGATGGCCGAGAATCTCACGGAGAAGGACAACGTGTGCATCGCCGCGCGGGACCTCGACGGCGATGGCAAGGCGGAGGTGGCGGTGGGGGCGGAGTGGAACCCCAACGACACGCTGAAGAGCGGCGCGGTGTTCCTGTTGGAGGCCCCGGCGGATCGCACCCAGCGCTGGACTCCGCGCCGGCTGCCGCACGACCCGACGACGCATCGCATGCATTGGGTCAAAATGGGCTCGGGCTGGACGCTCGCGGTGCTGCCGTTGCACGGGCGCGGGAATCGCAACGGGGAAGGCGAGGGTGTGCGGGTGCTCGGATACGAGTGGCCGTGGCGCACGACGAGCGCCCCGGTGCCGCTTGCGTCGGAGCTGCCGCCGCTGCATCTCACGCACAATTTCGAACTTCTGCCCGCGGGCGGCGGCCAATCCGCCGAGTCCCTGCTGATCGCGGCCAAGGAAGGCGTCCTATCCATCGACGCCCCTCCTAATCGCTCCTCGCCGCAACGCGTCGCCGCACTTCCCGCGGGCGAGGTGCGGCGGGGCACGCTGCCCGACGGCGCGCGCTTCATCGCCACCATCGAGCCCATGCATGGGAACCAGGTGGCCGTCTATCGTGGAGCCGCGACCCAGTTTTCGAGCGGCGCGGACTGGACGCCGAGCCGTCTTGTCGTCGACGAGTCGCTGAATCAAGGCCACGGCCTCGCGGCCGCCGATCTGCTCGGGGCCGGCTACGACCAGGTGGTCGCCGGCTGGCGCGGCACGCGTCCGGGCGACCGCGTGGGCATCCGGTTGTATGTTCCGGCTGATCCGGCCGGCCGCGAGTGGCGTCTGCACGCCATGGTCGACGACAACACGATGGCCTGCGAGGACCTGAAGGTCGCCGATCTCGACGGCGACGGACGCCCTGAGGTGATCGCCGCCGGCCGCGCCTCGCACAACGTGGTAATCTATTGGAATGAAACGCCGAAATCCTAGCGCGCGTCTCCAGTGCTTTCCGCCAGCAATTCAACCCAGCCCCCAGCCTCCCCATGAAAACGTTCCCTCAACCTGATCTGTCGCGTCGCGACTTCGTGAAACTCTCGGCCGCAGGCACCGGCGCCGCCGCTTTGGCGGGCATGTCCGCCCCTCGCGCGCTCGGCGCCAACAGCGGTTCCGACCGCATCCGCGTGGGTGTCATCGGCTGCGGCGGCCGCGGCACCGGCGCCGCGAAGAACTGCCTCGATTCCGCCCCCGGCGTCGAAATCGTGGCGCTCGGCGATTTGTTCGAGAGCCAGGTCAACGCCGCGCAAAAGAAACTTAACCTCACCAAGGTCCAGAAGTTCTGGGGCTTCGACAATTACCAGAAGGTCCTGTCGGCCGACATTGACATGGTGATCCTCGCGGCGCCGCCGGGCTTCCGGCCGACGCACTTCGAGGCGGCGGTCAACGCCAACACATCCTCACGGCGAATTCACATCTTCACGGAGAAACCGGTTGCGGTGGACCCGGTCGGTTGCCGCCGCTTCATCGAGGCCGCGCGCAAGTCCAAGGCGATGGGCATAGCCGTGGTCGCGGGCACCCAGCGCCGCCACCAGCAGAGCTACGTCGACACGATCAAGCGCATCCACGACGGCGAGATGGGCGAGCTTGTCGGCGGCCAGTGCTATTGGAACGGCGGCGGGATCTGGTTCCGGCAGAAGGACGACCCGAAAACCCCGTGGCTCGCGAACGTCTCGGACTTCGAGTGGCAGTGCTGGAACTGGTACCACTGGGACTGGATCTGCGGCGACCACATCGTCGAGCAGCACATCCACAACATCGACGTCATGAACTGGGCCTTCAACGGGCCCCCGGTGAAGTTCACCGGCATGGGCGGCCGCCAGTCGCGCGGCAATATCCCGGGCAACATCTGGGACCACTTCGCGGTGGAAATGGAGTACGCCAACGGCGTGCGCGTGATGAGCATGTGCCGCCACACGCCGAAATCCACGCCCCGCGTCGCCGAACGTCTCGTCGGCTCCAAGGGATTCGCCGACCTGACGCAGTCCGGCGTCGCCACCATCAAGGGCGCCAAGCCGTTCAACTACTCGGGCCCCACGCCGGATCCGTACGTCGTGGAGCACACGCACCTGATCGAGAGCATCCGCCGCAACCAGCCGCTCAACGAGGGCGAGCAGGTCGCCATCAGCACGCTCACCGCGATCGGCGGCCGCATCTCGGCCTACACCGGACGCGAGGTCTCCTGGAAGTGGCTGATGGAGGGCTCCAAGCTCGATATCTTCCCGAAGGAATGCCGCCCCGGTCCGGGGCTCTTCCCGAAGATCCCGAATCCGGGCGAGACCGACCTCGTCTGAGAAAACCTTCCCGCGCGTCAAAGCCCGGCCCGCCCGGCCGGGCTTGTTCGCGTCCGCCCGCCGCCGTCAGACGCGGCGGTATTTCTGCGGCGGGATCTTGATGCGGTGCCCCGAGTCGAGATCCGTGAAAATGTGCCAGTGCGGATCGTGGACGTCGTGCACCGCGACCTCCATCTGGTGGCCCGGCTCGGACGTGTATTCCTCCATCGCGAAACCGTGGTCCTCGTGGAGGATGGCTTCGCCGAGTTCGCCGCTGTGCGGCTCCGTGACTTCAATCTTCCAAGTATTCATGGGTGTGTCGGATTTGACGGGCAAGGGGTTCATTTCGCGGCTTCCGCGCCGTCGCGTTTTGCCCGCTCGGCGATCACGCGCTGTGCCGCCTCCGCGGGTAGTTCCGCGTAGTGGTCGAATTGCTCCGCGTGGCGCCCGCGCCCGCCGGTCAGCGAGCGCACGACCGTGCTGTAGCGGTGCAGTTCCTTTTGTGGCACGCGGGCACGGATGATCTGGAAATGTCCTTCGGTTTCGACCCCCAGCACCTGCCCGCGGCGCGCCGAGAGGTCGCCGAGCACCGCGCCGACGCAGTCGTCGGGCACGGTCACGCTCACCGAGCAGACCGGTTCCAGCAGGCAGGGCGAAGCCGCGAGGAAGCATTCCTTGAACGCGTGGTAACCGGCCACCTGGAACGCGATGTCCTTGGAGTCGACCGGGTGCGTCTTGCCGTCGAGGAAGTCCACCTTCACGTCGGTCACGCGGTAGCCGGCGAGGATGCCCTCGCGGCAGGCGGTCGCGACGCCTTTCTCCACCGAGGGACCGAACACGCGGTCGACATTGTTGCCCACCAGCGAGTCGGTGAACTCGACGCCGTGGTCACGCGCGGCGGGCTCGATCCTCATCCAGACCTCGGCGAACTGGCCGGCTCCCCCCGTCTGCTTCTTGTGCCGATAGCGTGATTCGGCCCGCCCACGCACGGTCTCGCGGTAGGGAATGGCGGGCTCTTCGAGCGTGACCTGCACGCCGAAGCGGCGCGCCAGCCTCTCCACGATCACCTGCAAGTGGATCTCACCCTGGCCGGAGGCGATCGTCTGGTGCAGCTCGTCTTCCACCCGGTAGTGGAAAGTCGGGTCCTCGAGGTGCAGGGTCGCGAGGCCGACCGCGAGTTTGTCCTCCTCGCCCTTGGAGCGCAGCTTCAATGCGGCGTGAATATTGGGGCGCGGGTAGTCGACCTTCGGCAGGCTCACCTGGAAGCGCGGGCTGCAAAGCGTGTCGCCGGTATGGGTGTGGCGCAGCTTCACCACCGCGCCGAGGTCGCCGGCGCGCAGACGAGCGACCGGGGTGCGCTCGTGTCCGTTGAGCACATAAAGCTGGCCGAGCCGCTCCGTGCCGCCGCGGGTGGTGTTCAACAACTCCTCGCCGGTGCGCACCGAGCCCGCGAAGACGCGGAACAGCGAGAGCTCGCCGACGCCGGGCTCGTTCATCGTCTTGAACACGAACGCGACGGGTTCCGGGTGGTCGAGCGGCACGACGCCCGGCAGGCCGCCGGCGTCGCGCGCCGGCACTTCCGCCCGGTCAAGCGGGGAGGAGCCGTACTTCGCGATGAAATCGAGGAGCCGGGCGACTCCCACGTTGGTCTCCGCGGATACGGCGAACAAGGGCACGAGCACCTGCCGTTGGATTGCCTGGTGCAGGCCGGCGCGGAACTCTTCCTCGGCGAGCAGGCCATGCTCGAAGAAGCGTTCCATCAGTCCATCGTCCGATTCGGCCACGTACTCGATCAGTTCGCGATGCAGCGCCTGCACGCGCTCGGCGAGCGCGCCGGCCGGTTGCTCGGTGTAGGTCCCCGCGCCTCCGGGTTTGTACACGGTCACCTCGTTGCGCATCACGTCGAGGACTTGGCTGAAGCCCGGTCCGGCGTTTAGCGGGATCGTCAGGGGAAAGACGTTTCGCCCGAAATGCTGGCGCACATCGGCGAGGATGGCGTCGAAGTCGACGTGGGCTTTGTCGAGGGCATTGACGATGATCGCCTTCGGCAACCCGAAGTGCGTGCCGTAGTCCCACGCGGCGTCGGTGCCGATGCCGAGCCCGTGCGCGGCGTTGATCACGATCAGGGCCGAGTCGCAGACCCGCATCGCCCCGAACCCCTCCGCCATGAAATCGCTGTAACCGGGGCAATCGAGAAGGTTGAGCTTCCGGCCGGCCCACTCCGTGTGGAGGAGCGAGCAGTGGACCGAGATGCGGTGTTCCCGCTCGCTCGCGTGGTAGTCCGAGACCGTGGTGCCGGCGGCGATGGAGCCGAGCCGGCCGATGCGGCCGGAGCAGGCGAGCATCGCCTCGCCGAGCATGGTCTTGCCGGCCGAGGCATGGCCGAGGATGGCGAGGCTTCTGAGATCGGGCGCGGCGGGTTCGTTCATCGGCGGGTGGGTTTATCGGCGGGGCCGTCCGGCGGCGGCGCGCTGCCGGGCGTGAGATTAGTGGAGCGGAGGCGGCGCGGCTCCGCGCGTCTTGCGAGACTGTGCGCGGTCCTTGGCGGCGACGCGGGCGCAAGGGAGACAACGCGGTTGATTGTTCGCGCGCGGCGCGCAACGTGGCGCGCGTGAGATTTTTCCGGCGATTCCTCCGCTTCGGCGTGCCGGCCGCGATGCTGTTCGCGGCGGCGTCCGCGCAGGATTCGCTGAATCCCCCCGTGCCTCTCCTGCGGACGGCGGCGGCCGGCACGTCGGCGGGGGAGGATGCCGCTGCGCTGGTGGCGGCGCGCCGCACCCACGATCTCGGACTGCCGGGCGTGGCCGCCGATCTCTATCGTCGCGTCCTCGACGGCGGCGCCGCCGATCGCGGACCGGTCGCGCTGGCGCTGGTTTCAGCGCTCCTCGACGCGGGACGGCTCGATGAGGCGGAGAAAGCCCTGGCGGAATTCGCCGATCCGCGGTCGGCCGCGTGGCGGTTGCGCGGAGGGTTGCTCGCGGCTCAGCGGCGGGCCTTCGACCGCGCACGGACGGAACTCGCGGCGGTGCGGGAGGCGGATCTCTCCGCGGAAGACATCCCTTGGTATTTTTTCCTGCAGGCCGAAGTTGTGGTGGGGCAGGGGGGGGATCTGGCGCGGGCGAAGGATCTCCACGCTAAAGCCGAGGCGGCCGCGCGTTCGGATCTGGCGCGGGCGCGTTTCGCCCTGGCGGGGGAAATTCTGCGGCTGCGGATGAGTGCGCCGCGGGAGTCGGACCTGAAGTTGGCCCGGGACAATTACGAGAAGTACCAGGGCACGCCGGTGGGCTATGGTTTCGCGCAGAATTACGCGGTGGCCCTCGACGCCGTGGGACAGAAGAGCCAGGCGGTTTCGTTCCTGCAGGGGGTGCTGGTCGGGTTGCCGGCGCAGGAACGCGTCTGGTGGGACAAATTGCGGTTGGTGCTTGGCATCATCGGTGATCGCTCGAGGAGCGGCGCCGGTCGCAACGCCCTCGGGCAATTGCTGGAGACGGGGTCGGATCCGGCGATGCAGCGCCAGGCCCTGCAGATCCTGGCGGGTGAATCGGCTGCCGAGCCGGAGCGTTCGCATTTCCGCGCCCTGCTGGGCCGGTTGATCGCGAGGCAGCCCGAACATCCGGTGAAGGAGACGCTGCTCTTTCTGCGCGCTCAAGTGGCCTTGGCCGAGAAGGAGTACGCGCAGGCGGAGGAGGACGCGAACGGCCTTTTGCGGCAGTACACGCTTTCCCCGCTCCGCCCGCACGCGCTGGCCGTCTTGGCGCAGTCGGCGTGGGAGCAGCGTCGGTTTCGGCTGGCGGCTGATTTTTGTCAGCGCACCCGGGCGGAGTTGCGCGGCGGCCCGGCCGCGGGGCCCGAGGCTCCGGCGAGCCGGCGGTTGCAATCGCAGCTGGGGGTGATGGAGGCCGAGTCGTGGTACCGGGCGGGTCTCGCTGGCGGCGCCCGCGGTGACTTCCGGAGTGCGGCGGATGCTTACGCCGCTGTGCTGCGTGGGGGCGCTGAGGAGATTCCGGCGGCGCGGATGGGCGGCCTGATGTTGCAGCGCGTGCTCGCCGAGATCCGGGCGGGTGCTCCGGAGGCGGGAAAGGTGTTGGATGGATACGTGGGTGAAACGGCCTTCGACGCGGCCAACCGTTGGCAGGCGGAGTGGGCGCTTGCGCGGGCGTTGCAGGTGCAGGGCGCCGAAGGCATGCGCGAGGCTTACGAGCGGGTTAACCGTCTGCTCGCGACCGAGCCCGCGGCGGCTCAGGCCGGCGCGGTGAAACCGGAATTGCGGGCGCGCATGGCGTGGCTGCAGGCAAGGCTCTCGTTTGAGAATGGCGATCTGGAGCGGACGCTCGGCTTGGTTGAGCGATTGGTCGCGACGCCCGTGCCCGGCGATGCGGCGCTGCGGGCGGAGATCGCCGGCACGTCGACTCTGCTGCGTGCGCGCGCGGAGTTCGCTTTGGGGCGCGAAGCCGCGGCCCTCGAGACCCTGCGGCGATTGCGCGCCGAATTTCCGCGCAGCGACGCCGCCGCATCCTCGTTCCTGATCGAAGCGGAGCAGTACGCCGCGCGTGAGCAGATCGACAAGGCGCGCAACGCGCTCATCGCCCTGACGGATCAGGCCGACTACCGGATCAGCGAGTACGTGCCGCTCGCCCTGTTCAGGCTGGCGTCCTTGGCCGAGCGCTTGGGGCGTCCGGAAAACCTGCAGGAGGCCAACAAACGCCTGGAGGAACTGGTCGCGCATTCCGCCGCTACCGGCGAGGCGGTTCTGATTTTCGCCGCCCGGTTTCGCCAGGGGGATATCTTCCGAAAGCTTAACGACTTCGATGCCGCCGGACGCGCTTACGAGGATCTGGTCAACCGATATCCGCGCCGTCCCGATGTCGTTCTGGCCCAGCTGGCGCTGGCGGCGACTTACTCCGCTCGCGCGGCGGCCGCGGGAAGCGCCCCGGCTGGGCGCTCGTACGCCGATAGCGCGCAACTGATCTACGAACAGCTACGGGATCGCGTGGACGCACCGCGCGACGTTCGCGTGGAGGCGGGTTACAATCTCGGTCTCCTGCTGGCGCGCCGCGGGCGCCCCGAGGAGGCCGTGTTGGTCTGGTCGCGCGATGTGGTGGTGCCGTTTTTGCGAGAGGAGACGCGGCCGTTCGAGTCCGACGCCAAGCGTCCGTATTTCCTCGCGCGCACCCTGCGCGATCTGGGCGATGGGCTGGAGAAGCTCGGTCGCATCGATGAGGCGCGCGAAGCCTATCGCCTGCTGTTGGACAAGCGGCTTCCGGTGGGGGAGGCCGTGGCGCGGGCGCGCCTCAACCAACTCGGCGGATCGGCGCCGGGGAAATGAAATTGCCCGTCCTCATCACCGCGAAATCCTGCTTCCCATGCCCGGAAACGAACTGAGTCTCCTAGCCCGCGGCGGTCCCATGATGTGGGTCCTCGGGGCGCTCGCGCTGCTGTTGTTCACGCTCTTCATCGAGCGGGTTCTTTTTCTTCACCGCGGCCAGATCCGCCCGGAGGCATTTCTCGAGGGCATCCGGAACATCCTCGCGCGGCGGAGGCTGGTTGAGGCGCTCACCGTCTGCGAGGAGACGCCCGGTCCGGTGGCGGCGGTGGTGAAGGCCGCGCTTCTGAACGCCGAAGCCGGCGAGCAGCGCATGCGCCTGCAGGTGCAGGAGGCGGCGTTGAACGAGATCCCCGTGCTGGAGCGCCGGATCGGCGCGCTCGCCGTCATCGCGCAGGTGGCGCCTCTCGTCGGCATCCTGGGGACCGTCCTGGGCATGATCACGACCTTCGCCGCGTTCGAGCAGGGCGGGAGCTACGCGATGGCGGCCGCGCTCTCGCGGGG
>JBJTCH010000017.1:0-4549 GCA_046091745.1 Opitutaceae bacterium | reverse complement strand
CGCCCATTCCCACCCCGCCGGCGCAACGCTGGCGCCAGGTGCGTCTCGTTTATCTGCCGCGCACCATCTTCGCGATTGGCGTCATCGTGGCCGCCATCCTGTGGTCCCGCTGGGTCACCCCTGCCGCGCTCGTGGCCGAGGCCGAGGTTGTGGGCGCCGACATCCGCTCCACGCAGGCCGGCGCCCTGGTGGCCCTGAAAGTGGGCATGCTCGAGCCCGTGAAGGCCGGCCAGGTGATCGGCCACGTGGGAGGAACCAACCCCGCCCTGCTCGACTCGACCCTCGCCGTGATCCGGGCCGAGATCGCCATGATCGCCGCCACCATGCAGGGCGTCACCGACCGCCAGCGCGTCGCCCTCGAGTTCGAACGCCTGCAGCTCGACTGGATGGGCTACCGCGTCGAGCTGGCCGGTTTGCAGGGCAAACTGCAATTGGCCGAGGCGGAACTGGCCCGTTTCGAGCCGCTTCACCGCTCGGGCATGATCACGGCGGAGGCCTTTGATCAGATCAAAATCAACCGCGACGCGCTCTCCCGCCAAAGCAAGGAGCAGGCGGCGATGATCGCGCAGATCGAGCCGCGCATCCGAGGCTTCAGCACACCGGAACAACAGGCCGCGGGGCTTTCCTCCGAAACCGCCGTCGCCGCCGCCATCAAGGTGCAGGAGGCCAAGCTGAAGCTCGCCGAGGAGCAGCTTCGTCCTGAAAACCTGGTCGCCCCGATCGACGGCGTCGTCTCGCTCGTGCTGCGGCGCGCCGGCGAAACCGTGGTGCCCGGCGAGGTCATCGCCCGCATCAACGCGACCAAGCCCGCCCGCATCACCGGCTTCCTGCGCCAGCCCGTCACCGCGACGCCGAAGCCGGGTACGGTGGCGACGGTGACCACCCGGGGCAGCCCGCGGGTCTCCGGCGAGGCCAAGATCCTTCAGGTCGGCTCCGCCATGGAGCCGATCATCCCTTCGCTTGTTGCCGCGCTGCATCTCCCGGCCAACCAGCCGATCGAGTCCGCCCTGCGCGTCGTCCTCGCGGTACCCACGGGCATGAACCTGCTGCCCGGCGAGCACGTCGACGTGAGCCTGCCCTGATCAGGGCAGCTCGTAGATTTCCACCAGAACGATACCGCCCGCGGCCTTTTCCCCGGCCACCTGCACGGTGTAGTTTCCGGGCGGCAGGGTGGCTACCAGCGCCGCATCGTTGGAACCGTCCGGAAGCGCGAAGGCGCCGACCGAGGAGAATGCCGCCTTGAGCGAGGCCGACCCACCCCAGTCGTTGTTGGAGGCGAGTTTCGTCTCTCCCGAAAACAGCGTAAGCCGCGGATCGTCGTCGGTCCCCGCCACCCCGAAGATTTTCCTCAAAGTCGGACCGATCGCGCGCACCAGGACGCCGCGGTTGGAACCGCCCCCCAGGACGAAGCCGGCCGTGAGGCCCGATCCGATCGACTTCAGCACCGAGACGTTCACGAGCCGCGGCGTCGCCTGACCGGCGGTCGCGGAGGGCGAGGCGTCGTACAGCTCCGCGATGACGGTGCCCGCCGCGCTTCCCACGCCCGAGACGATCACCGAGTTGTTGCCCGCCGCCACGGCGGCGTCGAAGACCGCGGCGTCGCGCGATGAGGCGCCGGAGTAAGCGAACGCCCCGACCTGGAGGAAGGCTCCGGCCACCGCGGAGGATCCGCCCCAATTGTCGTTTTCGCCGACCTTCGCCGGACCGACGAAGAGCTCGAGCTTGGGATCCGCATGGGGGTTGGACACCCCCAGCTGGCCGAGGGAGGGGCCCGCGGCGCGCACGAGGAGCGGCTTGCTCCCGGTTGTGCCCACTCCTCCGACCACGAACCCCAGTGTAAACGACTCGCCCGCCGCCAGCTCCGTGAGCAGGGACAGATTCACGAGCCGGCCGGGGTTGGCGACCGCCGAACTCCACGGGCTGGAAGGCAGCGCGCCGGAGGCGGCGCGATAGGTCCGCGCCTGAAGATTGGAAGCGTTGGGCAAGCGCACCGGGGAGGAGGAAAGTTTCGCCGCGGCCGCGACCCCGCCGCCGGAAGCGCGCGGGTCGGAACCATCGGTGGTGTAGGCCACCTGCGTGCCCGGCGCAGGCGTGAGCGTAAGCACTCCTCCCGCGTTGGTGATCTCGGGCGGCGCGGCGAATTTCGCGTCAATCCATGCCGTCTTTCGCCGCAGGAAGTCCTTGAGATTCTCAACCTCGCCCGCCCATCCGCCGGGAAAGCGGCTCGCATTGTCGGGCCAGCGCGCCGCGTCACGCGCGGCCGCGGCCGCACCGATCCGCTGCGCGTGGCCGTCCACGATCTCGGCGAGTTTACGGGGGGAAAGCTCGTCCCGCCGCAACCGCTGCCAGCGGTCGATCCACGCCTGCAGGAAATCGGGGTCCTGCACCAGCAGGCCCCACCAACCGTAAGTCCACGGGTCGACCGCGCCGGCGCCGACGGACCAAGCCTCTGGGATCACGGTGCGCGGATCGCCGCCGCCCAGCGCCCGGTCGTAATCCCAGAGCGGACCCGCGACCAGTTTCCCACGCCGGTCCTTGTGCAAATAAGCGCTCCGGATGAACCCGTCGGCATTCATCGAGAGCGTGTTCAAAAGGTGGTAGTCGACCCACGCGGCCCGTTCGATGAAGTCGAGATGCGCGCGTTGCCGCCAGCCCGCCGCCAGATCGGCGTGCAATGCATCCTCAAAGCCCTGCACGTAGGAACGAATGTAGTCCTTCTGGGCGGGAACCAGATCCTGCCCGCCGGGGCTCGTCACGATCAGCGCGTTGGGCGCGCCGGGGTAATTGCGGCTGGTCTGGAAGCTGAAGTCCTCCGGCGCCGGCACGTCGAACTTCATCAGGTAGCCGCCGGTGACGTCGGATCCCGAGATATCCTTCGGCCCCAGCGTCGCGAGATCGATGCGGCCGGGGGCGATCCGCAGCGCGTCGGTCAGGATATAGATTCCCGCGTAATCGGCCTGATCCAGATCACCGCCATCCGTGTTGAGGAACAACTCGATCGCCTGCGTGCGCGGCGCCCAGTGGCCCAGCCGGCCGGCCAGGTCGTACATCAGGATGTTGTGGAGGTACGTGGGGTCGTACGTCCAGGGCCCCACCAGCACCCACGTGTCGAAGGAAGGCAGGCCGAACAGCCCCTTGGCGTTGTCCCGTCCTTCGGCATCGAGGAGCCTCACCGTGTAGCCCTTCTTGGGAAACTCGGCGGAAGACGATCCACGCACGTTGATGGCGAGCGGAGTGGCGACCGCGGGCGCGCCCGTCAGGGCCGTGGCGCCGGCGGAGGGCGGATTCCACGCATAGATCCACCCCGCGCGTTCCCGGCCATCCTTCTCCATCCCGCCGCTGCCATGCACGTCGACCACCATGAGCGGCAACGGGCTCGAAAACGTGTCGACCCGCGCGGAGCCCGTCGCACCCAGCCGCGCGTAGTGGGCCGTGGTTGGCCGCCCGCGCCGCTTGTCGTCGGAGGAAAACACCGCGGCCCGCAACACCGAGGATGCGCCCACGGCGATCGGCCCGCTGTACTGCGGCGAGTCCGCCGAGGGCTCCGGCACGTTCACCCCGGCGGCGCCCGGGCCGGCCAGCACGTAGCGGATTTTCTGCCCGTCCCCCGCCCCGGCGAGCGTCACGGACAGCGTGCCGGAAAACGGACCCGACGCCCGCGAGATCGTCACGAGCTCGGTGAGCATCAGCGTGTCGGCGCCGCCGTTGCGGGCGCGAGGCGTGGGCACCCGGAAGTATCCGGTCGCAGCTGTCTCCCCCGCCGCCAGCGTCTGCGTCACGCCGTAGGAGAAATCATCCCATTGCGACGGGTACTTGGAGCCGAACTGGCTGGCCACCGTCACGCCGTCGGGCCGGACGAGACCGAGGTAGCCACCGCCGGCGTCGAGCTCGAAGTTCGTGTGCAACTCCGCCTTCGGGTCGCGACGATTCTGGTCGGAGGCGAAAACCACGAGGAAGCCGCCCGGGGGGACACTCACCTCGGGAAACTGCCATTTTTTGAGGTCCTTGGCGTCGTCCGTGAGATACCAGCCGGCGAGGCTCACCGCGGCGGTATCCGGATTATGGATCTCGATCCAGTCGGAGAATTTCGCGTCGACGTCGGCCAGCGTCCGCGTGTTGGCGGCCATGAATTCACTGATGACCGGATCCGCCCGCAGCGGAGAGAGGGCTAAAGCCAGAACGGAACAGGCGACCATCCGGGGGTAGAATCGCATGGGCGGCGTTCTGGTCGGATAAACCACCAAAGCAACCCTCTCCTCCACTCTTCCTTGCGGGCGACCGCCAACGGTGGGATTCTTCCGCACAACCGTTTTTTCCTCACTGCGTCTCTACTGGAAAACCTGCTGATGCTTCCGGCTCCCACCATAATCCGTCTGCTTTCCGCGATCGCGCTGGCTTGCGCGCTGGCTCCGGGCGCCCGGGCGCAGAGCGCCTCGCCTTTCGCCGGCGGAGTGTGGTGCGGCAATGTGACCCCGACCACCGCCACGGTGAAAGTGCGGCTCACCTCCTCGGGACAAGCCGTGCGGCTCGCGATCGCCACCAACGCGAA
>JBJTCH010000016.1:0-16222 GCA_046091745.1 Opitutaceae bacterium | reverse complement strand
CACCAGGAAATAGCCGAGACTGGTCTCGATCACGTGCCCGGCATTCACGCCCCAGACATAGACCAGCCAGTTCAACGTGAGGAGCGTGCCGCTCAGCAGGTGCGTCGCGACGGCGCGCGGGTGCCGGCGCCGGTGGAGCGGAATCGGGGGGAGCGGAAGCGGCCGGAGTCGCGCGGGGTTTCAGTCGAAGGACCGGCGTGGGCTTCTGCTCTTCGCTCATGCGGGCAGCCAAAGACGTTTGGCGGCCCCGCTACAGCAAAAACCGAACCGTGCAGGTCCTCGCGGGACGTCGTGGGATCGTGCGCGTCGCGCTTAAAACTTTCACTCGCGGTCGGGCGCGCGGCTGTTCACGGTCGCCGGCTCGCACTCCATGAAGAAGGTTTTCCTCGCCGCCACTTTGGTCGCCCTCCTGCCGCTCGCGGGCGGCTGCAGCCTGTTCTCCAAGAAACCGCGGGCGAAGGAGAGCACCGCGATTGCCGGCGAGGTGGAGGCCACGTTCCGCCAGCGTTGGTTGGACAAGCGCGCCGGCGAACTCACCGCGCAGGGCATCGCGGCCGAGGCCGCGCGGGCGCAGGCCGGTCGCGAGTTCGACGAGCGCTACCAGTTCGGGCTGAAGAAGCAGAAGTGAGCCGGAGGACTCCGCCGGCCGCAACATGAGCGCGCCCGCCGGAACCACCGCGGAGCAGGCCCGTTCCGGGGCGCTGGCCGCGGCCCTGTGTTACTTTCTCTGGGGCCTCGTCCCGATTTATTGGAAGCAACTCGGCGCGGTCGATGCGTTGGAGCTGATCGCGCACCGCCACGTCTGGTCGCTCGTTTTGCTCGCGGTCATCATGGCGCGGGCCGGCGGCTTCAGCGAGTTGCACGCGTTGTTGCGCGACCCGCGCGCCGTCGCGACGCACCTGCTGAGCGGCACGCTCCTCACGTTGAACTGGCTGGTCTATGTCTGGGGCGTGAATGCCGGGCACGTGATCGAGACCAGTCTCGGCTATTTCCTGGTGCCGTTGGTCAACGTCGCCGCCGGCCGGCTCGTGCTGCGTGAGCACCTGCGGCGCCTGCAGTGGGTCGCCATTTCCCTCGCGGCCATCGGCGTCGCGCTCATGTTCTGGCAGGCGGGCCGTCCGCCGTGGATCGCCCTGGTGCTCGCCGCGACCTGGGGCGGCTACAGTCTGATGCGGAAACGTTCGCCCCTCGGCGCCGTTCCCGGCCTGGCGGCGGAGACGCTCCTGCTCGCGCCGCTCGCGGTGGCGTTCCTGCTGTGGCGTCACGCGGAAGGCACCGGAGCTCTCGGGCGGGTGGATGTCTCCACGCATCTCCTGATCCTCAGCGCCGGGTTCGTCACCGCCGTGCCGCTGCTGCTCTTCGGCTACGGGGCGCGTCGCGTGCGGCTCACCACGCTCGGGCTCCTGCAGTACCTCGCACCCACGGTGCAACTTGTCATCGGCATCTGGGTTTATCACGAACCGTTCGCGCGCCACCGGCTCCCCGGCTTCGCCTGCATCTGGGCGGCGCTGGCGCTTTACACGGCCGACAACCTGCTCGCCGCGCGACGGGCTCCCGCCTGAAATCGCATCCGCGGCCGCTGCCCCGCGTCTTTCCCTCGCTTCCCCATGAAAAACACCCGCTCCCTCCTGTTCGCCGGCCTGCTGGCCGGTCTGCTTACCCTCGGCACGGCCCGCGCCGCGGCTCCCGCCGCCCCCGGTCCCAAGCCCGACGCGTCCGCGGCGATCGAGAAAACCGATCCCAGCGGTCGTTTCCGCAAAATGCACGAGTCGTTCCTCGCACGCGGCAAGGCGGGTCCGGTCGGCGTCGTCTTCATCGGCGACTCGATCACGCAGGGTTGGACGAAGGCCCCGCACGTCTGGGAGCACTATTACAGCAAGTGGCAGCCGGCCAATTTCGGCATCGGCGGCGATCAGACGCAGCACGTCATCTGGCGCATCGAGAACGGCGAGCTCGACGGACTCACCCCGAAGGTCGCCGTGCTCATGCTCGGCACCAACAACACCCGCACCCACAACGCCGCCGAGATCTCCGCCGCCAACCGCAAGATCGTCGGGATGATCCGCGCCAAGATCCCCGGCGTGAAGGTCCTCGTGCTCGCCGTGTTTCCCCGCGGGCCGCGACCCGACAAGGACGGCAACATCACACCCGAGGTCGCCGCCGAGGCCGCGCGACAGATGGACATCATCAACGGCGTGAACGCCGAGCTCGCGCGCCTCGACGACGGCAAGGATGTCCGCTTCCTCGATATCAACCGCGTCTTCCTCGGTCAGGACGGCAAGATCCCGTTCGCGATCATGCCCGACCAACTCCACCCCAACGCCGCCGGTTACCAGCTCTGGGCCGACGCCATGCAACCGACCCTCACCGCCCTCATGAAGTGACCCGCCCCAGGGGTCGGGGCGTTCAATGTTTTTGGACCCGCATCGCGCGCTCATGAACGCTGGCCGGCGCAGCCGCTGGGCGACTCCGCCGTCGTCCGGCTGGCTCGTGTTCCTCGCCTGCCTGCTGCTGGCTGCCCCGGCGCGCGCGCTGACCCTCACCACGCTGACACCGGCGGATGGCGCGACTATGGTGTGCGCCGACACCTTGGTGCGTCTGACGTTCGACGAGGAGGTGCGCCTCGGGGCGGCGGGAATCGTGCAGTTGGTGGACGCGGCCAGCGGCGAGGTGGTGGACTCCGCTGATCTGGCGGAAGCCGCCCCCACGCGGCTGATCGGCGGGAACGCCACGCCCTACCGTTATCTCCCGCTGGTGGCGGCGGGCCGCGGGCTGACTTTCTTACCGCGCGGGGGCGTGCTGGCGGCGGGCCGAACCTATCGATTGCGGATCAGCCCCGGGGCGATCGCGACGGCCGCGGGGGTGCCCTTCGCGGGCTTCGCCGCGGGAGTGGAGCCGCGATTCACGGTGCGCGCGGCGGGACCGGCCGCGGATGCCTCGACGCTCGTGGTCGCGGCCGATGGCTCCGGGGATTTCTGCACTGTGCAGGGAGCGATCGACTTTGTGCCCCTCGGCAACACGCGCCCGCGGCTCATCGCGATCCGGCCGGGAGTTTATCCCGAGATGATTTACATCGGTCCCCGCCGGCCGTTTCTCACGCTGCGCGGGGCGGATCGTGACGCGTGCGTCATCGCGTACGCCAACAACAACAACTTCAACGCGGGCAATAACCGGGCGATGGTGGCGATCGACGCCAACGACGTCGCGCTCGAGTTCCTCACGCTGCACAACACGACGCCGCGGGGTGGTTCGCAGGCGGAGGCCCTGCGGGGCAACGGCCGGCGCGTCGTGCTCGACCGCGTCACGTTGCGCAGTTTCCAGGACACCCTGCTCTGGAACGGTGCGCTGTTCGTCACCGACAGCCTGATCGAGGGCGACGTCGATTTCATGTGGGGCGGCGGCGCGTGCTTTTTCCAGCGCTGCGAGATCCGCTCGGTTTCGGCCGGCTACCTCGCGCAGGTGCGCAACGCCGAGGCGGGGCGCGGGAACGTCTACGTCGATTGCCGCCTGACCGCCGCTCCGGGCGTGACCAACGTCTATCTCGCGCGCATCGATCCCCGTGCCGGCGTGGCCAACACGTGGCCGTACAGCGAGGTGGTTTTCCTCGGCTGCGCGATGGGGCCGCACATCCGCCCGGAGGGCTGGCTGCTGAACAACGCGACGGCGGCGCCGGACTTACGGTTCTGGGAGGCGGGCTCGACTGACCTTGAGGGCAGCTCGCTGGATCTCTCCCGCCGTTTGGCCGACTCGCGGCGGATCGATGCCGCCACGGCCGCGCGTTACCGCGATCCGGAATTCGTGCTCGGGTGGTCGCCGCCGCCGGTGCGGGCCGGTGCGCCCGTGGCGGAGCGCCTGACGGGATTGTCGACGCGAGCCCGGGTGGGAAACGAGCCGGTGATCGTGGGCTTCGTGGTCGCGGGTGCGGCGGCAAAGCCGGTGCTGGTGCGGGGCGTCGGGCCGACGTTGGGGCTGTTCGGCGTGGCCGACGCGCTGGCGCGTCCTCGGATCGAGCTCGTGCGTGGTTCGGAAGTGATCGGCGCCAATGCCGGCTGGTCATCGGGTGGCGACGCGACGGGAATCGCCGCGGCGGCGGCGAGGGCGGGATTGTTTCCGCTCGATACAGGCTCGGCCGACTCCGCGCTGCGCGCGACGCTCGCCCCCGCGGCCTATACGGCGGTGATCACCGACGCCGCTGGGCGGGGCGGCAACGGGCTGGTGGAGATTTATGATCTGGCGGCGGCGGATGGCGCGTCGCGTCTCGCCAACCTCTCGGCGCGGGCGGTCGCGGGTGCGGGCGAAGCCGCGTTGATCGCAGGCTTCACGATTGCGGGTACGGCTCCGAAGGCGGTCTTGCTCCGCGCGATCGGCCCGGCGCTGGGAGCCTTCGGGGTGGAGGGTGCGCTGCGGAAGGCGACGCTCACGCTTTATCGCGGGCAGTCGGCCGTGGCCGTGAATGCCGGCTGGACGGCCTCGGCCGATGCGCTGGAGATCGCACGCCTCTCGGCGGCGGCGGGGGCATTTCCGCTGGTCACGGGCAGCGGTGACGCCGCTTTGCTCGTTCGCCTTGAGCCTGGAAACTACACCGCTCAAGTGACGGGCGGAACCGGGGAAAGTGGCGTCGCGCTACTCGAGGTCTACGAGGCGCTTTGATCGACGTTTCCCTCCCAAAAACATCGAACGCCCTGACCCCATGGCGCCCGAAGGTTGTTCAGGGGTCGCGCCGGAAGACGAGGATGTGCTGGCGCGGGAGCACATCGATGTTGCGCTCGAAACGAACCGGGTGGACGGAAAATTCCCGCCGGACCTGGGCTTCGGTCATTTTGTGCAGCGGCTTGATTGGGACCTCCGGGTCCTCCCCGCGGTACTCGACGAGCACCAGGCGGCCGCCGGGCTTCAGAGCCCGCGCCATGGCCCGCGCCATCTCGAAGGGGTGGTCGAACTCGTGGTAAACATCCACCAGCAGAATCACGTCGCAGGAAGCCTCGGGGAGCCGCGGGTCGTCGATTGTCCCGAGCACGGGCTTAACCCGTTCGTCGACGCCGCGCCGCTTCATGTTCACCATGAGCAGGTCGAGGAAGACCTGCTGGATTTCCACGGCATGAATGACTCCCATGGGGCCGACTTTTTGTGCCATCCGCCACGTGAAGTAGCCGCTGCCGGCGCCGATGTCCGCCACGGTGTCGCCCGGCCGCAGCCGAAGCGCGTCCAGGAGCAGATCGGTGCGTTCCTCCTGCTCGCGTTCGGGCCGTTCCAACCAGCCGGCGCCTTGATGGCCCATGACCTGGGAAATCTCGCGCCCGAAATAGTATTTACCGATGCCGTCCCGGGTCCGGCGGCCGTTTTCGTACCGCGCCTCGACGGGACGGGCATCCACGCCCGCCGGGTCGGCGGCGGACGCCGCGACTGCGGTTCCCAGCAGGACAACCGCCAGTAGCGCCCTTCCAATCGCCGGAACCCGCCCGGGAACCCGGGAGGGCGCATTCGCGCCCGGAACGCCCCGACCCCTCGCGGAGAGTGAGGCTTTCATGGGAGGGAGACCGGGTGGCCGGAGCGGATGGACTCCTCCTCGGCTTCGCAGATTTCGACGGCGGACACGCCGTCTTCGGCCGTGACGTGGCGGGGCGCGCGGCCGCGCTCGATGCATTCCGCCATGTAGCCGAGCTCGCCGAGGTAATCGTCGCCGGGCTCGGGCGGAATCACGCGTCCACCGCGGCCGGCCTCGAAAACCTTCAGCGCATCGGCGCCGCGGGCGAGGTCGTAATCGGCCGTGGCCCGCTCGAAAACCACCGTGTACGCCATGTTGAAGCCGTGGCCCGTCGCCATCGCCCAGCTCCCCTCGGCGCTCACGGCGGCCCCGTTGGCGACCGTGTACTGGGCGACCACGTGGTCGATCGCCCCGCTGTGGAAGCCCACGCCTTGCGCGTAGACCGCCTTCGGGCGTCCGAACACATGCTGCACAAAATCGACGTCGTGGATGTGCAGGTCCAGCAGCGCCCCGCCCGACGCCGCCCCGTTCAGATAAACTTCGCGTCCCCACGCCGGCGCCTCGCCCACGCGCCGGAAACGCGCCGCCTTCACCGCGCCATAGGTGCCGGCGTCGACGATCTGCTTCAGCCACGTCCAGCCCGGCCAGAAACGCAGGCACATCGCCGGCATGAAAAACCCGCGCGCCTCCCGCGCCGCGGCGAGTATCTCCCGGGCCTGCGCGGCCGTCCGCGCGAGCGGCTTCTCGCAGATCACGTGTTTCCCGGCGCGCAGCGCGCGGGTGGCGAGCTCGACGTGGCGCGGGGTCGGCACGCACAGGTCGATCAGGTCGATGCCTGGATCCGAGAGCAGCGAATCGAAGTCCCGCGTGGCGCGCACGCCGGTCATGTCGAGCCGCAGCGGCTCGCCCATCGCGATGTTACCTGAAACGGACGAAAAATCGCCGTTCTCCGGCAGGTGGCGTGACGCGCACAGCGCCGCGATGCGGACGCCCGGCAGGCGGAGATAGGCGCGGAGGTGCGTGACCCCCATGAAACCGAGACCGACGACGGCGACGTTGACCATGGTGGAGAGGAGATGCTCAGCGGACGACGGACTCGAGGTGCAGGCGGCCGGCGCGGATATCCGCCACGCGTTGCGTGCCCGCCTCGCGCTCGATGCAAAGGTCGCCGTTGAACCCGAGTGACTCCAGGGTTCCCAGGAACGCCGCCCAGTCGACCTCGCCGGCGCCGACCGCGACTTCCTCGCCCCACGTCCCCGGCAAGCGGGTGCGGCGCGCGTCCTTGAGGTGGCATTGGCGGATCCACGGCGCGAGCATGCGGAGGGCGGCGAGCGGCTCGCCCTTGTCGTAAAGGATCATGTTGGCCGGGTCGAAATTCACGCCGACGTCCTTGCGGCCGAGCACGCGCAGGAACGCGGCGAGCGTCTCCGCCGTCTCCTGCCCGGTCTCGAAACCCAGCGCGATGCCTTCGCGCGCGAAGACCCCCGCGATGCGGTCGATGCGCTCGAGCAGCTTGCGAAAGTCCGGGTCGGCCTCGTCGTGGGGCAGGAAGCCGGCGTGGAACGTCACCAGCCGCAGCCCCAGCTTCGCCGCGAGCGCGGCCACGGCCTGGAGGTTGCGCCAGTTCTCGTCCCAGGTGGCGTCGGGGACCACGCCGCCAGTACGGCGGATGGAGTCCAGCGAGGTGTAGTCCTCGCCGACCGTGACGAACATGCCGGACGCGATCTCGACGCCGCGGGCGCGCGCGAGTTCGGGAAACTTGCCCCACACCGCCGGCTCCGCGCGGAGCGGATCGAGGGCGAGCTGCACGCGCGAGACACCGGTGGCGGCGAGCGCGTCGAGCAACGCGGCGGGGTTGGCGGGCTGCAGCGACCAGCTGCAGACGGCGAGACGGCGGGCGAGATCGTTCTTCGTCATGGGGTGGCGGATCGCGCGGAACGTGACTTCCGCCCGCGGGGCCACGCGAGATTTTTCAAGTCACGACACCCGCCGCCGTAGCGCACCCCGGGCGGATGCCATGGGACGGCGCGCGCGTTTCCGGTGT
Organism: Opitutaceae bacterium; assembly: GCA_046091745.1. GTDB lineage: Bacteria > Verrucomicrobiota > Verrucomicrobiia > Opitutales > Opitutaceae > ER46. Next base: position 8,693 of record JBJTCH010000016.1, on the reverse strand, counting down.
TCGCTTCAGCCGCGCTTCGCGGCGGGCCGGATCGGGACCGGATTCGGCTCGTGGCCCGCGGGGCGCTGCCCGGTGCCGGGCAGGTTGTCGTCGCCGATCACGCGGCGGGTTTGCTCCGCCATGGACTTCAGTCGTTTCACAACTTCCGGTTGCCGCGCGGAGACTTCGCTTTCCTCGCCGACGTCGTGGCGGACGTCGTACAGCGCGGCCGGGGCCGGGGCGCGTTTGCCGCCGAGGTTGCTGATCTTATCCCCGAGCGGCAGATACAGTTTCCACGGGCCCGCGCGCACCGCCTGCAATTGCGCGCCGACGTAGTAGCAGAATCCTCTTTCATCCCACGGTGACTTCGCCCCGGGAGTCCCGAGCAGGATCGCGCCGATGTCGTGTCCGTCGATCTCCCGCGGCGGCAAGGCCGCGCCCGCGAGGCCGGCGAACGTCGGCAGCAGGTCGAGCGTCGAGCACACCTCATCGGTGACGCGTCCGGCCGGGATCCGACCCGGCCAGCGCATCACGCAGGGCATGCGCATCGCGCCCTCCGAGGTGTCGTAGCCCCAGCCCTTGTAGGGGGCGCAGCTGCCCTGCGGGGGATTGCGCCGCACGGCGCCGTTGTCGGACGTCCAGATCACGAGCGTTCGCCGGTCGAGCCCGAGACGGCGGAGCGTCGCGAGGATCTCGCCGGTGGACCAATCGAGCTCCTCGACGGCGTCGCCGTAGGCGCCGTTGCGGCTGCGGCCGCGGAAGGCCGGGCTGGAAAACGGATGTGCGGTGGAGCCCGGCATCGTGTGCGGCAGGTAGACGAAGAACGGGCGCGCCGCGTGGCGCTCGATGAACGCGATCACTTCCTCGGTGCAGCGTCGCACGAGGTGGTCGCGGTCGACGGGCGCCTCGAGCACCGTCTCGTCGCGCATCAGGGGCAGTTCGGGGAAGGCCGTCTTGGGCCCGGGCCCGGGCGTCATGTCGTCGCTGTACGGAATGCCGAAGAACGTGTCGAAGCCCTGGCGCGTCGGCAGGAAGCGCGGCTGGTCGCCCAGGTGCCATTTGCCGAAAATCCCCGTGGCGTAGCCCGCGGGCCTCAGGTTCTCGGCGATGGTGGTTTCGTCGGGGTTGAGCCCCTTGGTGTCCATCGGCCGCAGCACGGGCAGACCGGCGCCGCTCACATGGAGGTTCACGCGCCGCGGGTAGCAGCCGGTGAGGAGCGCGGCGCGGCTGGGGGTGCATACCCCGCTCGCCACGTAGAAACTGGTGAAACGCGTGCCCTCGGCGGCCATCCGGTCGAGATTCGGCGTGCGGTGCAGCGTGGAGCCGTTGAAGCCGACGTCCCCGTTGCCGAGGTTGTCGACGAAGATGAGCACGATGTTCGGCGGCGGTTCGGCCGCGCGCGGGGTCGTGCCGAGCGCGGTGAACGCGAACGCGGCGAGAAGGCGGAGGAAAACTGCGGGGCGCATGGGGTGGTTCGAACCTGTCCCGAAGCGCGACCCGGGCAAGGCCGCGCTCGGGCGGACGGCTCGGGCGGACGGCCGGGCGGACGGCCCGCTTGACCGTCGCGGTGCACGGCCACCACACTCCGCTCAAACCCTCATCGGATGGAACCCTTCCTCATCGACGTCACCATGCCCGCGATGGGCGCCACGGTGAACGAATTAACCGTGATTTCGCTCAAGGTGCAGCCCGGCGACCGGGTGACCAAGGGCCAGAAGGTGGCGGAGCTGGAGAGCGACAAGTCGGTCTTTGACTTCGAGTCGCCCTGCGAAGGTGTGGTGAAGGCCGTGCTGGCGGCCGGGGGTGACGTGAAACCCTCCGGGGCGCCCTTCCTGCGCATCGAGACTTCCGACGAGTCGTTGCGGCATCTCGCCTCCGGCTCCGGCGCGGCGGCCGCCGCGCCTTCCGCCCCGAAAGCGGCGGCCGCGCTCGTGTGGACGCCGAAGGCGCTGAAGCTCGCGCAGGAGGCGGGGCTCGACCCCGCCGCGGTCACGGGCATCGAGGCCACGGGTCCGGGCGGGCGGGTTTCGGGCGACGACGTAGCGCGGTATCTCGCGGCGCGGAAATCTTGAATCGACGCCACCTTGGGCGGCGTTTTGATCACGGGTCGATTGAGCACCAAACCCGACACCGTCCGCATCGCGGGCGTGGGCCACGCGGCCCCGGCGAACATCCGGCCGAACAGCGAGATCCTGAAGGCTTTTCCCAACCGCACCGAGGAGGAGATGGTGCGGCTCACCGGTATCAAGGAGCGCCGTCATGCGGCGGAGGATGAGTCCGCGACGGATCTCGCCGTGGTGGCCGCACAGCACGCGCTCGCGCAGGCCGGGATGGAAGTGGGGGTGATCGACGGGGTGATCATGGCCACGATCATCCCGGACCAGCCGGTGCCCTCGATGGCCAGCGCCCTGGCGCGGCGGCTCGGCATCCCGCGCGCCCTCGCTTTCGACCTGAATGCCGCCTGCTCGGGCTGGCTCTACGCGTTGGAAGTCGGGCGGTCGCTGATCCTTGCCGGTTCGGCGCGTAACGTCCTCGTCGTCACCGCCGAGCTGCTCTCGCGCATCACCAACCCGCAGGACCACGAGACCGCGTTCCTGTTCGGCGACGGCGCCGGCGCGGCCGTGCTCACGACCGGCGACGGCGGCCACCGTCTGCACCGCATGGCGCTGAGCGGCGACGCGGAGCAGTTTGAGTCGATCCAGCGTCCCGGCGGCGGCGCGCTGAAGCCCTGGCCGGGCGGCGAAGGCTGCGAGCTGAAGGATTTCTACCTCCAGATGAACGGCACGGCGGTGTTCAAACACGCCGTGGTGGGGTTCGCGGAGCAGATCGAGCAGACCCTGCGCCGCGAGAACCTGCGGCCGGAGGACATCGCGTGGGTCGTGCCGCACCAGGCCAACGCGCGCATCCTCACCGCGGTGAGCAAGCGGGTGGGCATCCCCTACGAGAAGTTCGTCGTCACCATTTCCAAGTACGGCAACACCAGCGCGGCGAGCGTCTCGATGGCCCTGGGTTGGGCCGCCGAGGAGGGCATCTTCTCCGAGGGCGACCGCATCATTTTCTGCAGCGTGGGCGCGGGGCTGACGTTCGCGGGCGGCTTGTTGGTGTGGTGACGGCCGGCGCGGCCGGCTCCGCGGGCGCGACCTTTTCCGCGCGGCGGCGGGCCGCGGCGCAACGCCGCTCAAACTCGGCCCGACCCGCGCGCGAAAGCGGCCATTCGGCGTCGGGCGGGAGCAGGCACAGGTGGCACATCGCGGCGGCGACGCTGACGGCGCGGGCCGCGGGAAAAAAGACATTTTGATTTTCCGCGCGGGCGGCTTTGGTTCGGCCGATGCTTTCGGTCGCGAACCTCGCCAAGTCCTTCCTCACCCCGGAGGGCGCGTCGGTGAAGGTGGTCGATGTCGCGGAGTTCCACCTCGGGGCGGGGGAGCAACTGGCGCTGCGCGGCGAGAGCGGTTCGGGCAAGACGACCTTTCTCAACCTCGTGGCCGGCATCCTCGCCGCCGATTCGGGCGTGGTGACGGTCGACGGCGTCGAGATGACCGCCCTGCGGGAGGCCGGCCGCGACCGCCTGCGCGCGGAGAAGCTGGGCTACATTTTCCAGACCTTTAATCTGCTCCAGGGCTTCACCGTGCTGGAGAACGTGCTGCTCGGGATGTCGTTCGGCCCCCGCGGCGCCGACCGCGCGCACGCCAGCGGGATGCTCGGGCGCGTCGGGCTCGGGCACCGACTCAATCATTACCCGCGCCAGCTTTCGACGGGCCAGCAGCAACGCGTGGCCGTCGCGCGCGCCCTGGTGAATCACCCGCGGCTGGTGCTGGCCGACGAGCCCACGGGCAATCTCGACCGCCGCAACGCCCAGGATGCCCTCGCCTTGATCCGCGAGGTGTGCCGCGAGCAGGGTGCCGCCTTGCTGCTGGTGAGCCACGACGAGGACGTGCTCGGCCGCTTCGAGCTGCGGCGTGATTTCGCCGAGGTGAACCGCCCGGCGGTGGAGGCCGGCCGATGACGCTCCCGCTGATCGTCTACCGCTCGCTGCGGCAACACGCGCTTTCCACTTGGGTGACGGCCGCGGGCATCGCGCTCGCCTGCGGGTTGCTCATGTGTGTCTGGATGGTGAAGACGCAGGCGCACGCCGCGTTCACGCAGGCCAACTCCGGCTTCGACGCCGTGCTGGGCGCGCGCGGCTCCAAGCTGCAGCTCGTCCTCAACGCGATTTTCCACCTCGAGGCCTCGCCCGGGAACATCCCGGCCGCCGACGCCGAGGCGATCCGCCGGCATCCGATGATCAAGACGGCGATCCCCATCGCCGTCGGGGATAACCTGCGCGGCTTCCGGCTCGTCGGCACGGTGCCGGAATTGTTCACCCAGGTGGAGTTGGCGCCCGGGAAAAAGTTCACTCTCGAGGCCGGCGGGAAATTCTTCGCGCCCGACCAGCGGCAGGCCGTCGTGGGCAGCTTCGCGGCGCAGCGCCTGGGCCTGCGGGTGGGTTCCACCTTCCGTCCGTTCCACGGCCTGTCCTTCGATCCCAAGGCCGAGCACGCCGAGGACTTCACTGTCACGGGCATCCTCGCCCCCACCAACACCCCGGCCGACCGCGTGGTGTGGATCCCGTTGCGCGGGTTGCAGACGATGAGCGGCCACGACCCGAAGGCCGCGACCGATGTCAGCGCCGTGCTCCTCCAGCTCCGCTCGCCCGCCGGCGGGTTCATGCTGGACATGATGTATAACAAGCAGGGCAACCGGCTCACGTTCGCCTATCCGGTGGGCGCGATCGTCGCGGAGCTGTTCGGCAAGATCGCCTGGTTCGACCAGGTGCTGGCGCTCGTGGCCTACCTCGTCGCGCTGGTGGCGGCCGCCTCGGTGCTGGCGAGCATCTACAACTCGATGAGCGCGCGGCAGCGCGACCTTGCGATCCTGCGCGCGTTGGGCGCCCGGCGCCGCACGGTTTTCGGCGCGGTGCTGGCGGAGGCCGCCGGCATCGGTGTGCTCGGCGCCGTCCTCGGCTTCGCCGTCTACGCCACGCTTTTCACCGCGGTGGCGCAGGTCATCCGGGCTCAGACGGGCGTCGTCCTCAATCTCTCCGAATGGCACCCCGTGCTCGCGATCTGCCCGCTCGCGATGATCGCCGGCTGCGCCCTCGGCGGCGTCGTGCCCGCCCTCAAGGCCTACCGCACGCCGGTCGCCGAGACCATCGCGCCGGTCTCCTGAGTCCGGCCGCCAGCTCGCGGCGCGCCGGTCAACGACCGGCCCAAACTTGCGTCACGCTGCACGCGACAAACCCGGGGCGGCGTCAGTTCCGGTAGTAGGCCTCCCACCAGCGGACCATTTCGGCGTCGGTGGGGTTCTTGGACAGACCGCGTTGCTGCAGCGGGCGTTCGTAGGTCTTCAGGCGGGTGTCAGCCACGATCTCGGCGACAGTCGGCTTGGTCTCGGGCGTGCCGCCCTGGTCGCCGGTCTCCTTCATCCACGCGTCGAGCTTGCCGCGGAGGTCGCGCAGCGTGGCGGCGTGTTCGGGGAGCGCGGCGAGGTTGCGTGTCTCCCACGGGTCGGCGTCGAGGTCGTAGAGTTCCTCCGGCGGACGTTGCGGCGCGAGGAACGCGGCCTGCGCGGGGGTGAGTTTTCCCTCGGCGTGCAGCAACCGGAGGAGCGGCAGCATCGGGTACTGCACCTCCTTGTAGCTGCTGTGCTGCGTGTAGGGCAGCTCGGGGCGGAAGTTGCGGAGGTAATTGAAGCGCGCGGTGCGGACGGAGCGGATGCGGTCGTCGGCGTCGCCGGCGCGGTCGCGCGCTCCCACCACGAACGTGCGGCGCGGGTTCTGCTCCGGGAGGAACGCCACGCCCTGCATCACCGCCGGCACCTCCAGTCCCGCGAGGCGCAGGCAGGTCGGCGCGAGGTCGACCATGCTCACCAATTCCTCGCGCACGGTGCCCGGCGCGATCCGGCCGGGCCAACGCACGATCAGCGGCACATGCAGGCCGCCGTTGTAGACCCACTGCTTGTCGCGCACATGCGGCCGGCCGTTGTCGCCGAAGAACATCACGATGGTGTCTTTCGCCACGCCCGCGCGGTCCAGCGAGGTGAGGACTTCGCCGACCATCGCGTCGAGGGCCTCGATGCTCTGCAGGTAGGCCGCCCAGTCGCGGCGCGCGAGCGGGTGGTCGGGATAGATCGGCGGCAAGGGCGCCTCGCGGTGGCGCGCCTCCGTCACCGGTTCGTTCACGAACGGACGGTGCGGATGCTTGAGCTGCACCTGCGCGAAGAACGGCTGGCCCGGGCGGCGTTTCCGCCAATCGGGGCCGTCGTACATCGTCCGCGGATCGAGGACGAAATTATAGTCGGCCTTGCCCCAGCGGGTGCTTTCCGGCCCCTGGCCGTTGGTCGCGAAATAGCCCGCGGCGCGCAGGATCTCGGGCAGGGTCCGCACGCCGGCCGGCAGCGGGCGCGGGTCCTCGGTGCGGTGGTGCTGGCAGGCGATGCTCGTCTGGTGGAGGCCGGTGATGAACGCCGAGCGCGAGGTGGAACAGATCGGCGCGGTGGTGAAGGCACGGTTGAAACGCGCTCCCTCCGCGGCGAGCCGGTCGAGGTTCGGCGTGCGCACGTGCGGGTAACCGTAGGTTCCGAGTTCCGGGGAAAGATCGTCGGCGATCAGCCAGACGAGGTTGGGCCGCGCGACAGTGTCGGCGGCCCGGGAGGCCACGGAGGTCAGCGCCAGCAGGAACAGGTAGAGGAGGGGTCTCATGGCAATTCGTAGACCTCGACCAGCGCCTCGCCGGTGGTGCCGCCCACGCCCGAGACCTGCGCGGTGTAGCCGCGGCCGGCCGGCAACTCGACCACGAGCGCGGCGTCGCGGCTGCGATCGGGCAGGGCGAAAGCAGCGACCGAACGGAACGTCGCGGCCAGCGCGGGATCCCAGTCGTCGTTGTCGGCGATCCGCGTGCCTTCGGCGGAGAACACCTCGAGGCGGGGATTCGCGAGCGTGCCTTCCACCCCGAGCGCGGCGAGGCCCGGGCCGACGCCGCGGATCAGCAAGCGACGTGAACCCGTGCCGGCGATGTAGAGCCCGGCGATCAGGATGTCGCCGCCGGCGCCGACCCGGTTGCGCGCGGAAAGGTTCACGATGCGGCCGTCCCGGGTGCCGCCGGTGTCGTAGGCTTCGACCAGCACCGTGCCGCCAGCCGGTCCGGAGGCCTGCGCGGTGGTGGCGCCGTCGACTGATTGGAGGAGGGCGGCGTCGCGGCTGGCGGCCGTGAACGGGAAGGCGCCTTGCGCCGCCATCACGGGCGTGAGCGCCACCGGCCAGTCGTTGTTGGCGGCGGCGCGGGTCGCTCCCCGGTACACCTCCAGACGCGGGTCGGGCATCGCGGTGGACACGCCGAACGCCGCGAGCGTGGGCCCCGCGGCGCGCACCAGCAGATCGCGGGCGCCGCCGCTGACGACGAAGCCGACCGTCACCGGCTGGTTCGCCGCAAGCGTTGTGCGCAACGAAAGGTTGGCGAGCCACGCGCCCGTGCGGGGTGGGGCGGCGGGCGGGGTGATCGCTGGTCCGACGGTGGCCTCGTTGGACGCCTGCGGGCCGTTGCCTGCGGCGTTAAAAGCGGTAACGCGGTAAACCAGCGTCGCGCCGGCCGGGGCCGTGGTGTCGGTGTAGGTGGTGGCGTTGGCCGGCAACGTAGTGAGCGTCTGCCAGTCGGCCGCGCTGGCGGCGCGGCGCTCGACGCGGAATCCGGTCTCGTTGGCCGTCTCGTCCTTCCAGGTCAGGTTCACGCCGCCGGTGCCGTACGCGGCGGCGAGCGCGGAGGGTGCCGCGGGTGCCGTGGCCGGCGAGGTCGCGAAGTATTCCTCGACTCCCTCGCGGATCGCGCGGGCGACAATGCGATGGAACGCGGCGCTCTGTAGCGCGGCGTTGTCGGGCGCCGGCCGGTCCATGAACGCGACCTCGATCAGGATCGCGGGCCGCGAGGCGAGGCGGTTCTCGCCGTAGTCGCCGTTGAAGCCCTTCACGCGGCGGTCGGTCCACGCGGCGTCGTGGTCGCGGCGGATCGCGGCGATCACGCGGTTGTGGACGGCGTCGGCGAGGCGTTTGCTCTCGGGGCCGAAGCCGTTGTTGGTGTCGTAAAGCGTCTCCGTGCCCGTGCCGCCGCCGCCGTTGTTGTGCAGGCTCACGAGGACGTCGGCGTTGACGTGGTTGGCCCAGAGCGGGCGGCAGCGGATGTCCTGGCTGAGGTGATCGTAGCCCGGTTCGTTCCAGACCGAGGCGGGCGCGCCGAGCGACTTCACATGGTAGCGCGCGGCCTCCTGCCAGCGCGGGAAGCCGCTTTCTCCGTTCCCGGCGGCGCGGTCGAGGTTGCGGGTGGAAAGCACCTCGGCGCCGGCGGCCTGCAATTCGTCGCGCACGACCGTGATCATGTCGTGGTTCACGAAGTCCTCGACGATCCCCTGCAGGTAGCCGCGCTGGAGCACCCAGGTTCCCGCGGCGTTCTGGTAATAACCGTGGCCCGGGCTGATCGCGATGCGTCGCAGCGCCAGCGCGGCCGCGGTGGGCGTCACGGGTTCCGGCGCCTCGCGCAGCGGCCGCTGGCGGAGCGCGGCGTCCGCGGGCGCCAGCAACGCGTGCAACGCCGTGCCGGCGATCGCGGTGTGCACCTCGTACGTGGTCAAATCGCGGCTGAGCACGTTGCCCGCCGCGCGGTGGATCCGGCGTGAGAACGCCTCGA
>JBJTCH010000015.1:0-25137 GCA_046091745.1 Opitutaceae bacterium | reverse complement strand
GCCGCCGGATTGGAACAGATAAATGATGCGTTTCGCGCGCGGCGCGAGGTGGGTGCGGCCGAGCACGCCCGGCACCTTTACGCCCTCGGCGCGGGCGCCGGGGTTGAGCAGGCCGGCGAGCGCGACGCCGCCGAGGCCGAGCGCGAAACGGTTCAGACACTCGCGACGGCTGAGGAGGTGCGAGGCCTCTCCTCCGGTGCAGACGGGCGGTTGCGGCGCGGGATTCATCGGCGGCGGTTCAACGTTTCACGACGAAGGCGTCGTGGTTCATGAGGGTGTTGATCGTCACGGCCAGCGCCGCGACCTCCGGCGGGGCGAGCCGCCGGTCGGGCGGTGTGTCGCCGATCTCAAGGTGACAATCGGCGTCGCCGGGGTTCCTTTGAAACCACGCCAGCTGTTCGTCGTGGAGCCGCGCGACGATGCGGCGCTCGGCGGCGTCGGGCGCGCGGCAGGCGAGGCGCGCGAACGCGGCGCCGAGCATGGCGTCGCGGTCACCGGCGTGCTCGCGCAGCAGCCGCTCGGCCAGGACGCGCGAGGCCTCGACGAATTGTTTGCCGTTGAGGAGCACCAGGGCGTGGAGGGGGGTGTTGGTGGTGTCGCGCCGCGCGACGCAGACCACGCGCTTCGGCGTGTCGAACGCCTCGAGCACCGGGGCCGGACCATTGCGGCGCCAGAAGGTGTAGACGCTGCGCCGGTGGAGTTGCTCGCCCTTGCCGGCGGGAGCGGGCTTGAACGATTCCGGCAGGTCGTAGGTGAAGACCGGCGGGCCGCCGATCCGCTCGACGAGCAGGCCGCTCGCCGCGAGGGCGTTGTCGCGGATCATCTCGGCGGGGAGACGATGGCGCGGACCGCGGGCGAGCTGCGCGTTCTCGGGGTCGTCCGCCATCACCGCGCCCGGCGCAAAACTGCGCTGGCGATAGGTGTGCGAGGTCACGATCACGCGGAGCAGGGCCTTCACGTCCCAGCCGTGGCGGACGAATTCGGTGGCCAACCAGTCCAACAGTTCCGGGTGTTCACCGCGGTCGCCCTGGCTGCCGAAATCCTCCGCCGTCTTCACCAGCCCGCGGCCGAAGCAGGCCTGCCAGAGGCGGTTCACGGTCACGCGCGCGAGCAGCGGGTGGTCCGGCTGCGTGAGCCAGCGGGCGAGACCGAGCCGGTTGCGGGGCGCGTCGGCGGGGAATGCGGGCAGGGCGGCGGGCGTGTCGGCCCGCACCTCCGCGCCACGCTGGTCGTACTCGCCGCGCTTGAGGATGTAGGCGCGTTTCGGCTGCGGCGTTTCCCGCATGACCATGATCTCGCGCGCCGCCTCGGCGAGCCGGGTCACCTCCGCACGGGCCGTTTTCAAGGTGTCCACGGACGCGCGCGCCGCGTCGTCGTGCGCCGCGAGGTAGGTCTCGTACAACCCCTCGCGCGCGGCGGGTTCGGCGGAGGCGCGCAGGGCGGCGAGCGCGCCGGGGGAGAAAACCTCGCGCGCCTCGGCGGGCGAAAGGGCGCGGCCGAACACGCGGAGATCATCGACCAGCCCGCCCTTGAAGCCACGGTCGCGGAAGCGTTCGCCAAGCACGATGACGTCCCCGCCGCCGCCGGTGATGTCCTTGGTGAGGTGGTCGCGGATCACCTCGGTGGCCGCGGTTTCGCCGTCGACGAAGATCCGCAGGCCCGCGGCGCGGCCGGAGCCGTCGTTGGTCACGGTCACGTGGACCCAGCGGCCGACGGGCAGCGCGGCCGTGGCGCGGACCGAGATCGCGTCGCCCGGCCAGAAATGGATGAGCGACCACTTCAATTTTCCTTCCTCGATGAGGAGCTCGTAACCGCGGCTCGCGGAATCGGTCCACGCGCGGGAACGATGCATCACCACGGCGCGCTCCTTCACGTCGGGCGTCTGGATCCAGAGCGAGACCGAGAACGGCTCGTGGCGGCGGAAGTTGCCGAGCGGCGTGTTGACCGCGTGATCGCCGGTGAGGCGCAACGCGGCACCCTCGCGGCCCGGCACGGAGACGTTGTCGACCGCCGTCGTGGCGAATTGCGTCGCCTCGACCGAACTCGCGAAACGCTCCGGGCGACCCTTCGCGGCATCCGCCGGCGCGGGCGGCGGCGTTTCAACTTTGTCGCCGGGCTTTGTCGCCGGCTCCGCGGCGGGCAGCCGCTCGTCGAAGGTGAAGCGGGCGAGTTCGCCGGGGATCGCGGGTCCGTCCGACGGTGTTGCGGCGAGCCACGCCTGGAACGCGGCCCGGCGGTCGGCGCGTAGCGCGGCGTGCGCGGACTCAGCGTCCTTCACGCGGGCGACGGCGGCGGCGTGCGCGGTCTTCTCGGCGGGTGTCCGCAGCCACATCGCCGGGGTCGGCATCGATTGGGTGAAGAACGAATACAGCCCGGCCTCGTCGATGTCGTCGAAGAACGCGAACAGCTGGTAGTAATCTTTCTGCGAGATCGGGTCGAATTTGTGGTCGTGGCAGCGCGCGCATTCCAGCGTGAGGCCGAGGAACGCGGTGCCGAACGTCGTCGTCCGGTCGTTGATGTAATTCACCCGGTACTCCTCCTCCACGGAGCCACCTTCGCTCTCCTGCGGGTGGAGGCGGTTGAAGGCCGTCGCGAGGATCTGCTCGTCGGTCGCGCCGGGAAGGAGGTCGCCGGCCAGCTGCCAGGTCACGAACTGGTCCCAACGCAGATTCTCGTTGAACGCCTTGATCACCCAGTCGCGCCACGGCCACATGTCGCGCTCGCGGTCGACCTGGAAGCCGTAGCTGTCGGCGTAGCGCGCGACATCGAGCCAGTCGACCGCCATGCGTTCGCCGTAGCGGGGCGAGGCGAGGAGCGCGTCCACGGCGCGTTCGTACGCGTCGGGACGCGTGTCGGCGAGGAACGCGGCGGTGGCCGCGGGCTCGGGCGGCAGGCCGGTGAGGTCAAACGACACCCGCCGCAGCAGCGTCGCGCGGTCGGCCTCGGGCTGCGGCGCGATTTGGCGCGAGGCGAGGGAGTGGAAAACAAAGGCGTCGACGGGATGGCGCGCGGGCGTGGCGCCGGCCGCGGCGGGCACCGGCACCGGCGCGAGCTTCTCGAACGACCAGTGCGCGCGGTATTCCGCGCCTTCCTCGATCCAGCGGCGGAGGACGGCCGCCTGCTCGGCGGAAAGCCGGCCAAGCTTCGACTCCGGCGGCGGCATCACCTCGTCGTCGTGCGGGCTGACGATGCGCTGCAGCAATTCGCTCTCCGAGGCCTTGCCCGGGACGATCGCCGCGGTCCCGTCGCGCAGCCGCAAGGCACCCTCGCGAGTGTCGAGCCGCAGCTTGGCCTTGCGGGTGCTCTCGTCGGGGCCGTGGCAATGGAAACACTTGTCGGACAGGATCGGCCGCACCTCGCGGTTGAAATCGACCGCGCCGGTGGCGGTCGCGGCGAGCCCGGCGGCGAGGAAGACCAGCCGGGGCAGGGTGGGGTGGCGCGAAAGCGGGCGCATGAACGGGTGCAGCGTGGCGTCGCGACGCGGTGAAATCAATCCCGCGCGGCCGAACCAGCGAGCTGGGCGGCCCTCTTGGGTCGGACCAAACCGAAGCTTTGAACAGTCCGGCTCACCCCGAAGAGACGCGCCGATCCGCGAAAGACCTACCGCATTCGCACGCGGCTCCCTTTCTTCCGGTTCAAACCAACCGCATGCGCCTCCTGCGTCACTTCGCGGCCAACTCTGGGAGTAGCCGCCAGGGGGCGCACAACGCGCCAAAGTCGGGCTCAACCCGGCGGCCGCGGCTGGGTGTTTTTTCCGCGTGTTCCGCGACTTCCGTGGGCCAACCTTGATTTCGTGGTTCCCCGCTTGTTTGACTGCGGATTTCGCCGATGTCGCTGATGTAGGCCGCAGGGCTCTCTGCGCTTCCGAATGACCGGAGCGAACGAGCGCAGTGGAACAGGAAGAACGGGAAGATCGTGAAGGCCGGCGGCGCGTGACCGGTGAGATCTGAGTGTTCTGCGGCCCGAATGGCCGAAGGTGCTCCCGACTCGCTCTGTGGTTGAGCAACCACGGATGGGAAAAGAGTGGGAGACCGGTGAGGGAGGGAGAGAGCAAGACGATGCGGCTCCGCCGCCACCGAAGAATCGTTCAGGCTGACCGCCGCGGGATCGTGAGGTTTTGCCGAACCGCTCCGCGAGGTTTCAACCACGGATGGACACGAATCGACACGGATAAAGGAGCTTCGTTTGTAGCCGGGGTCCGGCGACCCCGGCGCATGCAGAAACCGCGACGGCCGTCTCGTCCTCCGTCTTGTCCTCCATAGGCTCGGCGAAGGAGGAAGGCCCGGCGATGAAGGAAGGCTTTTCCGCAGGCGGCGAGTTTTTCGCCTCATGCGGCGCAGGCAAATGCCGGGAAGGCGCGACCGGGAGAAGTCTTCGCAAGATACCACGATTCCGAGATTCGGTGGCACCGGAGCGAATGGAGGTAACAGAGCCGAATTCCCCGTCTCATGCGTCCCGCCTCGCCTCCGGTTCAAACCAACTTCTTGCGCCTCCTGCGTCTCTTCGCGGCCAATTTAGGGAATAGCCGCCAAGAGGCGCACAACGCGCAAAAGTCGGGCTCAACCCGGCGGCCGCGGGATTGATGGCGAGGAAATGGGGAAAGCCGGAAAGCGGGAACCGAGGCGGGTGATCCGGAAGTCGGGATAGTGCGCCGGCCCTTTGGGGCGCGTTGTGCGGCGGGCGGTTTCCGCGGCGGTCAGGCGCCCGGGCAGCGCCGACTTCGGCCTTGCCTCCGCCGCGTTGGTGGCGTCGAAAAAGACCGCAGCTGCCTGAGGCGCCGCCGTCCGGAAGCGAGCGGCGTCTTTCACCACCCCAACCTCAACCCCCTGTCTGCATGCATTCGTGTTCCGACGTGTTCCCCAAGTTGCGCCGTCTTCTCGCGCTTTGCGCCGTCGCGGCGTTTCTGCCCCTTGGCCTCGCCGCCGCCGACGCCAGCGGCACCCTCACCGGCACGGTGAGCAACAACGCCACCGGCAACAACCTTGAGGGCGCCCGCGTCGAGATCCCGCGGCTCGGCCTCTCGGCCCTCACGAACAACTCCGGCCAGTACACCCTTGCCGGGGTGCCCGCCGGCGAGCACGAGGTGGTGGCGACGTACATCGGCCTCGATCCGGCCCGGGTGAACGTCTCGGTCGCAGCGGGCGCGCGCCTGGTGCGCAACTTCGACATGACCACCGGCATCTACAAGCTCGAGGCCTTCAAGGTCACCGGCGAGCGCGAGGGCAATGCCGCGATGATCACCGAGAAGCGGAACGCCGACAACGTGAAGGACGTCATCGCCATGGATTCGTTCGGCTACCTGCCGAACATGAGCGCGGGCGAGGTGGTGATGCGTCTGCCGGGCGTGGCCGGCAGCCCGACGGTCGAGGGATTGAACTACCAGTTCAACGTGCGCGGCATGCCGCCCGGCCTCAACAATGTGACGGTCGACGGCATGACGATGAGCACCACCGGCGCCGGCAGCCGCGCCTTCGAGTTGCAGGGCGTCACGGGCGCGATGTTCGAGGGCTTGGAACTCATCAAGGGCCACACGCCCGACAAGGGCGCCGACTCGCTCGGCGGCACCATCAATTTCAAGTCGCGTTCGACCTTCAGCATGAAGGAGGACCACCGCACGACCTATAATTTCAGCACGCGCTGGGCGCCGCCTTTCTTCGAGCAGACGCCGATCCGCTCGCAGCACCGCGCGCACCCCATCCTGAACCTGACGCACCAGCAGGTGTTCAGCGTGTTCGGCGACCAGCGTAACCTCGGTGTCTCGCTCAACCTCTTCTACAGCGAGAACGCGGTCGGCGGGTTCTACACCCTGTACGATTACGTCAACGTCCCGGAGGGCCCGGCCCCGATGCGCCAGTACGAGGTCTACGACAACACGAACAACCGGAAGCAGATGAGCGTGAACTTCAAGGCCGACTACCGCTGGTCGCAGGAGACGAAGTTCTCCCTGACCCTCCTGGAGAACGACAACTTCGAGCGGCACCGCCGCCGCCCGCTGATGCGGGCGTTCGCGGGCGCCCAGACCACCCAGCCGAGCGCCTCGACGGCCTATCTGCCCGGCACCTTCACCGACACCGTCACGGCGATCCGTCCAGTGCTCAACAACTCGATGATCGAGGTGATCAGCGACGGGCCGCTGAATTACAATCTGCGGATGCGCCGGATCGATTTCACCGGCGAGCACAACTACCGGAACTGGAACATTGAGTACGGCGCGAGCGCCACCGAGTCGCACCTGAACAACGGGCAGGGGCGCGGCGGCGTGATGGCGATGCGGTTCTTCGATCCCGCGCTGCAGACCCCCGGTGCGCCGGTCGTGTTCGGCAACGCCGGCTGGATCATCGATCGCACGGCCTCCAACACGTACCCGAGATTCCGCCCCAACGGCGGGGCGGATTTCACGAACCCCAACAACTATCTGCCGCGCGCCACGGACGGCCTCACCCAGCAGCGGAACGAGAGCGACCAGTTCGGCTACCAGACGCGTTTCGACATCCGGTACAAAACCCCGTTTTCGGCGCCGACCTTCCTCAAGGTCGGCGGCGCGTGGCGCGATACCACGCGCGACGAGTGGGGCAAGGACCGGCACCGCTGGCAGTTCGTCGGCTCGTTGCGCTACGACCCCAACCTGCGCCTCGCCCACGACCCGAACTACCGCAGCCACATCGGGGAGAAGACCGGCCTCGCGATTCCGATGTGGCAGTCCTCCATGCACACCGTGGATGGCTGGCCCAAGGATCCGTCGCTCTGGGTCGAGGATCACTACTTCCGCGAGCAGACCAAGTTCACCGCGACCAGCCGGGTAAACGAGGAGGTCACGGCCTACTATGCCATGGTGAACGGTCGGCTGGGGCGTGACGGCTGGCTGGGTCGCACCGGCTATCTCGGCGGCGTCCGCTGGGAGGACACCCGGACCAAGGGCAACGGCTGGGTTCGCGCCCGCGTCCTCAGCACGGCGGCCCAGCAGCTCGCGGATCCCGTCGGATCGGCGCAGCGCGATTACGCCAATACCCGCCGCGTCATCGAGGGCGCCTACAGCGATCTCTATCCGAGCATCCACGCCTTCCACGACATCACGCCGAACCTCAAGGCGCGCCTCAGCTGGTCCACCAGCTTCGGGCGTCCGGACATCTCCAACATGCGACCCGGTGAAACCGTCGACGAGGTGAACCGCCGGCTCACGGTCAACAACCCCGGCCTCAAGCCCCAGACCTCGAAAAACTGGGACGCCACGCTCGAGTACTACTTCGAGCCCGTCGGCAGCCTCACGCTCGGGTGGTTCCACAAGGATATCAGCGACTACATCATCACGGGGCAGGACGTGGGCTTGATTCCCGGAGGGCGGGACAACGGCTACGACGGCGAGTACGAGGGCTTCATGGAGCGCACTTCGATCAACTCCGGCACCGCGATCGCGCAGGGCTGGGAGTTCGCCTACCAGCAGCAGCTGACGTTTCTGCCCGGCCTGCTCCGGGGCCTGGCGGCGTCCTTCAATTACTCCTGGATTGAGACGCACGGCCTGCGCGGCGGCACCCGTTATCTGACGCGCCGCGAGGTTGCCGGCTTCATCCCGCATTCCGCCAACGCCTCGCTGCGTTGGAGCCACCGCGGCTTCAGCGCGCGCGCTCTCTACAACTTCACCGGGGAGTACATCACGTCCTTGAGCGCCATCACCACGCCCGGTCTCAACCTGTACCGCTACTCGATGAAGACCCTCAACGTCGGCGTCAGCTACCAGTACAAGCCGAACCTCGGGTTCTCGGTGGATATCGCCAACCTGTTCAACGAGCCGCAGGAGTTTTACATGGGTAACAAGAACCGGTTCCGCCAGGGCATCACCAACTTTGTCACCGTCAACGTGGCCATGAACGGCCGCTTCTGACGCGCCGTCCACGTCGGTCACTCCGGGCCCGGCCTCACCGCCGGGCCTTTTGCTTGGCGGGTTTTTCGCGCTCGCGCCGGTGGAGGCGGATTTTTTGAGTCGGGGCGTCGCGGGACTTTTTCCCGCCGCTTAACCCCATGAAATCGTACTCCCGCCCTCGTTGCTTGTTTCCGCTTTCCGCGTTCGTCGCGGTCGCCCTCGCGCTGCTCGCGCCGTCCGGCGTCCGCGCCGCCGTGGCTGGCTCGGGTGTCGTCGCGGGCACCGTCAGCAACACCGCCACCGGCAACCTCCTCGAGGGCGCCCGGGTCGCCGTGCCCGCGCTGGGGGTCGAGGTGCTCACCGATGCCACCGGCCTCTATGTGCTCTCCAATCTTCCGGCCGGCTCGCATGAGCTGGTCGTCTCTTACATCGGCCTCGATCCGGTGCGGGCGAGCGTCGCGGTCGCGGCCGGCCAGCGCGCGTCGCGCAACTTCGACCTTACGACCGGCATCTACAAGATGCAGGAGTTCCGCGTGACGGGTGAGCGCGAGGGCGGCGCCGCCGCGATCACGGCGCAGCGCAACGCCGCGAACGTGAAGAACATCGTGGCCATGGATTCCTACGGGAATCTCCCGAACATGAACGCCGCCGAGGTCGCCATCCGCCTGCCGGGCGTCGCGGGGAATTTCGGCGACGAGAACCTCGTGGACGGCTTCACCGTGCGCGGCATCGGTCCCGGGCTCAACACCATCACCCTCGACGGCTCGCCGCTCACCAGCCAGGGCGCGCTCTCCCGCAGCACCAACATCAACAACCTCACCGGCACGATGTTCGACCAGCTCGAGCTGGTGAAGGGCCACACGCCCGACAAGGGCGCGGATTCCCTCGGCGGCACCATCAACCTGCGCAGCCGCTCCCCGCTCTCGATGCGCGAGAAGCGCCGCGTCTCGTACAGCGCGGGCGTCCGCTGGGCGCCGCCTTTCCTGGAGCACATCCCCCTCCGCGAGGCCCACCGCTCGCACCCGATGTTCAACGTCCAGTGGCAGGAGGTGTTCGGCGTGCTCGGCGGCGACCGCAACCTCGGCGTCTCGACGAATCTTTTCTACAGCGAGAACGCGGTCGGCGGCTACCAGACCGTGCGCGACTTCGAGAACACCGTGAACCGCCCGGCGTACGTCTGGGACTACCGCACGTGGGACAATTACAACAACCGCAAGCAGCTCAGCCTGAACCTCAAGGCCGACTACCGGCTGTCCACCAACACCAAGCTTTCGATCAACACCGTCCTGAACAACGCCAACGAGACGTTCCGCCGCCAGTACCAGACCCGCGCCTACACGGGGTCGCAGACCACCGTGCCCAACGCCACGACCACCGGCGTCGTTCCCGGCTACACCGACCTCATCACGACCGTCCGCCCGGTCGCCGCCGCGATCATCGAGCAGCAGACCACCGGCCCCGGGAATTTCTACAACCGCATGCGCCGCCTCGATCTCGGCGCCGAGCAGGTCTTCGGCCCGCTCCAGCTCGATTACAACGCGGTCTACACCCAGACCAACATCAACGGCGGCAGCGGCGGCCGCGGCGGCGTGCTCATCAATCGCCTCACCGGCGCCGGCTGGATCCTCGACCGCACCGAGTCCGACCTCTTCCCGCGCTTCCTGCGCAATGGCGGACCGGACTTCGCCGATCCTTCGAACTACCGCCCGACGCAGTACACCAACAACAATCTCCAGAACAACAACGTGCGCCGGGAAGTGCGCGGCAACGCCCGCTACGAGTTGCCCACCTCTTTCCCGTTCTCGCTCAAGACCGGCGCCAACTGGCGCTCGCAGTACGCCGACAACCAGAGCGTGTCGCGCCGCTGGAACTACGCCGGTACCGCCGCACTGCCCTCGGATCCGTCGATCATCTCCTTCGACTACATCAAGACCGGCCGCCGCATGCCGTACTGGGAGAATCTCCAGTTCTTCAGCGACCGCCAGCCGCTGACGCCCGCGCTCTGGCGCGAGGACCAGTATTATTTCTACCAGAACAACTACACCGGCAATCGCGGGGTCACCGAGTGGGTCACCGCCGGCTACGGCATGGCACAGGCCCGCTTCGGCCGCACCTCGCTGCTCGGCGGCGTCCGCACCGAGCGCACCGAGACCGAGAGCTGGGGCTACGTCCGCGCGCGTTCCGGCAGCACCGCCGCCCAGCAGACCGCCGATCCCGAGGGCTCCGCCAACCGCGACTATGCCGGCACGCTTCGCAAATTGCGCGGCGACTACACGAAGTCGTTCCCGAGCGTGCACGTCGCGCACGACGTCACGGCCAACGTGAAGGCGCGGCTCAGCTGGTCCACGAGCTTCGGCCGCCCCGCGCTCAACAACGCGATGCCCAACGAGACTGCGAACGAGACCAACCAGACGCTCACCGTCAGCAACCCGTCCCTCCTGCCGCAGTCCGCCGTGAACGTGGACGCCGCACTGGAGTATTACTTCGAGCCCGTCGGCAGCCTCTCGCTCTCCTGGTTCCGCAAGCGGATCCGCGACTACATCATCACCGGCACCAACGTGGGCACGGTGCCGTCGGGCAACGACAACGGCTTCAACGGCGAATACTCCGGCTTCACGCTGCTCTCCTCCTCGAACGCCGGCACCGCCACGGTCAACGGCTGGGAGTTCGCCTACCAGCAGCAGTTCACGTTCCTGCCCGGATTGCTCAAGGGTCTCGGGGCGGCGCTCAATTACACGCTGCTCGAGGCGTCGGGGAACTTCGGCGGCGCGACCAACCGCTCCACCAACCAGGTGCCGGGTTTCATCCCGCGCACCGCCAACGCCACTCTCTCCTGGCGCTACCGCAGGTTCAGCACCCGCGTGCTCTACAACCACGTGGGCTCCTATATCACCAGCTACAACGCCACCAGCCCGGGCTACAGCGCTTACCGCTTCGCCTACCGCACGGTGAACCTCGGCGTCACCTGGCAATTGCGCCCGTCGGTGCAGCTCACCGCCGACGTCAGCAACCTCTTCAACGAGCCGCAGCGCACCTACCGCGGTTTCACCGAGCGGATGTCGGGCACCGTCATCAACGGCACCTCGCTCTCCTTCGGGGTGAACGGGCGTTTCTGACGCCCATCTGACACCGCCGGGCGCCGGGCCGGCCGGCTCCGGCTCAGATCCCGTCGCCCGCGGTGAAGGCCAGCTGCACGTCCAGCGGCCGGCGCCGGTTCTCCTCCGCGTAGGCTTCCATGTAGACACTCCACACGCCGGGATCCGCGAAGTCCGCCGCCGAGGTCGCGTCCCGTTTCACCCGTACGCGCGTCGGGCGCGTGATGTTGATGAGGTAGCCGAGGTTGTCGGGGTCGTACTCGAAGGGCTGCGCATCGCCGCGACTCGAGTGCGCGCGTGTCACGATCTCGTAGTCGCCCGGCGCTGTGACGGTCCACAGCGTCTCCCATTGCCGCCAACTGTACGGCTGGTCGATGCCCTTGAGGTGCGCGGCCTGCCATGTGCGGCCGCCGTCTGTGCTCACGTCCACCCGGCTCACCCCCGCTTCACCGGCCCACGCGACGCCGGCGAGGCGCACCGTGCCGGTGCCGACCTCCGCGCCGGGTGCCGGCGAGAGGACCTCGCTCTTCACCGAACCGGGGCCGAGCGGCTGGCGCCGGCCGTCGCGGATGATGGAGTATTTTTTCGTCTGAAAGTACCCTTGGTAGGGCTGGTCGGTGACCCGCATCGTCCGGAGCCATTTCACCGAGGCCACGCCGTACCAGCCGGGCACGAAGAGGCGGAGCGGCGCGCCGTGGTTCGGCTCGAGCGCTTCGCCGTTCATGCGCAGCGCGATCAGGGTGTCGGGATGCAGCGCCTTCGCGAGCGGGAGGCTGCGCGAGAAATTCATCGCATGCCCGTCCTCCTCGCCGTGGTCCGCTCCCTCGAAGATCACTTCGGTCGCCGCCGCTTTCACGCCCGCGGGCTCCAGCAGGTCGCGCAGGCGCACGCCCGTCCACTCGGCGTGGCCGATCGCGCCCGCCCCCCATTGCACGCCGGCCGCCTTCTCCTTCAGGAACGAGCGGCCGTTGCCGGCGCACTCCACTGTCGCGAAAACGCTGTGCTGCGGCATCGCCTCCATCTGCGCCAGCGTCCAGCGCACGGGGCGTGTCACCAGACCTTCCAGCGTGAGCTCCCAGGCGCGGGCGTCGGCGACGGCCGGCGGGTCAAAGTGGTTGCGGACGAAGAAGAGGCGGTTCGGCGTCACCCAGCTGGGTACGTGCTCCAGGGGCGTCTCGCTGTTCTCGGGGCCTGAGGTGACGATCCGGCGCGCGGGGTTCATGGCGCGAGGCTGGGGCGCCACGCGGAGCGCGGCAAACGGTATTACGCCGTACCGGTGAAACGTCGCCTCCAGCCTGCTCTCCGCGGCTCAGGACGCCGCCCTGATCCGTTTCTCCACGGAGACGCGCAGGGCTCGAAATCGGAGCGCGAAGGAATGCCGAAAGTCGAAGGTTGGCCCGCCGAGCTGATGGAAGGGGCGGAGAAACAAGGTCGGCGCGTTTTGTGCCTTTTGGCGGCCAACCGGTCCGTGGCCGCAAAGAGGCGCAAAAGGTACCCCAATGAGGCCGCTTTTTTCTCGTTACCGTTCACCTTCCCTCCTCCCTCGCGGCGCGCGGAGCGCGTCGCGAGGAAAGATTCGCCCCGCGCGCGGCCGGCTGTTTTCTCGGCGGCGCGATGAACACCCCCGAGCAGAACCTCGCGCGCCTCCAACTCGTGCTGCCGCCCGCGCCGCGCCCCGTCGCCGTCTACCGGCCGCTGGTCGTGGTGCAGGGGCTCGCCTATGTCTCCGGCCACGGGCCGGTTTGCACCGACGGCTCGCTTATCCGAGGCCGGGTCGGCGCCGACCTGGATCTCGCCGCGGGCCACGCCGCCGCGCGCCAGGTCGGCCTCGCCATCCTCGCCACCGTGCGCGACCAGCTGGGGTCGCTCGATCGCGTCCAGCGCGTCATCAAGCTTCTCGGCATGGTGAACTCCGCGCCCGATTTCCTCGACCACCCGAAGGTCATCAACGGCTGCAGCGAGCTCTTCGCCGAGGTCTTCGGCCCGGAGCGGGGGATCGGTGCCCGCAGCGCCGTCGGCATGGGGCCGCTCCCGGGCAACATCGCCGTCGAGATCGAGGCCATCTTCGAACTCGCGCCATGACGCCCGCCTGGATGCGGCTCGCCGACGAGTCCGCCGCCCCTTCCCCCGCGCTGCTGGTTTTCCCCGACCGCATCGAGGAAAACCTCCGGCGCATGATCGCCCTCGCGGGCGGCGCGGAGCGGCTGCGGCCGCACCTCAAGACGCACAAGCTGCCGCAGCTGATCGCGCTCCAGGCGCGCCTCGGCATCACGCGCTGCAAGGCGGCCACCATCGCCGAGGCCGAGATGGCCGCCGGCGCCGGCGCCATCGACATCACGCTCTCCACCCAGCCGGTCGGACCCCACGCCGCGCGGCTCGTCGCGCTCATCCGCGCGTTTCCGGCGGTCGCGTTCTCCACGATCGTGGACGATCCCGGCGCGGTCGACGCGCTCGCCCGCGTCGCCGCCGCGGCCGGCGTGGTGGTCGAGGTGCTGGTCGATCTCGACGTCGGCATGGCGCGCACGGGCATCGCGCCCGGACCGGACGCCGCGCAACTTTACCGCCGCATCGCCGCCGCGCCTTCGCTCCGCGCCGGCGGGCTGCACGCGTATGACGGACACCTGCGCCAGCCGGTGCTCGCCGACCGCATCGCGGCCGCCGCGGAGGGCATCGCGCGGGTCGACGCCCTCGCGGCGACGCTTCGCGCCGAGGGTCTGCCGGTGCCGCGTCTGGTGTGGGGCGGAACGCCGACGTTCCCGGTCCACGCCCGGCGCGCCGGCGTCGAGTGCAGCCCGGGCACCTGCGTGTTGTGGGACGCCGGCTACGAGCGGAACATCCCCGACCTTGAATTCCTCCACGCCGCCGTGCTCCTCACGCGCGTGATCAGCCGCCCGGGCGCCGGGCGCCTGTGCCTCGATCTCGGACACAAGGCCGTCGCGAGCGAGATGCCGCAACCGCGCGTGGTGTTTCCCGAATTACCCGATGCCCGCGCGGTGACGCACAGCGAGGAGCACCTCGTCATTGAGACGGCCGCCGCGGACACGTTTCCCGTCGGCTCGGTGCTCTACGGCATTCCCTGGCACATCTGCCCGACGGTCGCGCTGCACGACCGCGTGCTGGTGGTGCGCGAGGGGCGCGTGGCGGAAACGTGGACGGTGACCGCGCGGGCGCGGCGGCTGGGAGTCTGATTCCCGTGGCGACGCCCCTCCTCGTTGCTTTCGCGGCGATCGCGCTGCTCGTGGGCTTGGTGACGTGGCTGCGGGTGAACGCCTTTGTCGCGCTGCTCGCGGCCGCTCTGCTCGCCGGGATCGGCTCGGGGTTGGCGCCGCTCGCGACCTTGAAGGCGTTCCAGGACGGCGTGGGCGCCACGTTGGGCGGCATCGCCGCCGTGATCGCGCTCGGCGCGATGATCGGGCGGCTGCTCGCGGAGTCGGGCGGCGCGCTGGTGCTCGCGGAGCGCCTCGAGTCGTGGTTCGGCGCCGGCCGCGCGTTGCTGTGCGTCGTGGTGCTCGGGATCGTCGTCGGGCTCGCGACCTGGTTCACCGTGGGGTTGTTGTTGATGGTTCCGGTGGCGGCCTCGCTCGCGCGGCGTACCGGACGGCTGTTTCTCTCGCTGGCGCTGCCGCTCGTCGCGTTTCTCTCGGCGATGCACGGGCTGACGCCGCCGCATCCGGGGCCGGTGGTCGCGATCGACGCGCTGGGCGCGAGCCCCGGCGCGGTGCTGGCGCTCGCGTTCGTGGTCGGGATACCCGCCGCATTTCTGGCCGGGCCCGTGTTCGCGCGCTGGGTGGCGCCTAGGATCGACGTCGCGCCGCCCGGGCCGGCGGAAACCTCCGGTCCGGCCGTGGGGCGTCCCGGTTTCGCGGCGACCGCCGCCGTCATCGCGTTACCCGTCGGGCTCATGCTGGCCGCCTCGGCGGGGGAACTCCTGCTGCCGGCGGGTGGCCCGGCCCGCGGTGCACTCGCGTTTGCCGGGCATCCCGTGACCGCCTTGGTGGCGGCGCTGGTGCTGGCGGCGGCGGTGTTCGGACGCGCCGCGCCTTTTTCGCGCGCGCGCCTGCTGGAGTTCACCGAGCAGAGTGTGGCGGCGATCGGCATGACGCTGCTCGTGGTGGGCGCCGGCGGCGGGTTTGCGCGGGTGTTGCGGGAAGCGGGAGTCGCGGAGGCGCTCGGTCGCGTGGCGGGCGTCGCGAGTCTATCGCCGCTCATCTTCGGCTGGTTGGTCGCGGCCTTCATCCGCGTGGCGACAGGCTCCGCGACCGTCGCGATCACGACCGCGGCCGGCCTGCTCGCGCCGGTGCTCGCCGTTCATCCGGAAGTGAACCGCAATCTTCTCGTGATTGCGCTCGGCTCCGGCTCGCTGGTCCTCTCGCACCTCAACGACGGCGGCTTTTGGATCGTGCGCGACTGCCTCGGGCTCACGGTCGGCCAGACGCTGCGCACGTGGTTCGTGCTGGAGACGTTGCTCGGGGTCGCGGGCCTCGGGTTCGTCCTGCTGCTCTCGCTGGTTCTCTGAACATGAAATTCCCCCTGATCGTCGACGCCCATCTCGACCTCGCGATGAACGCGATCGAGTGGAACCGCGACCTCTCGCGTCCGCTCGCGGAGATCCGCGCGGCCGAGGCGCACCTGCGCGACAAACCCGACCGCGGTCGCGGCACCGTGTGCCTGCCGGAGATGCGGCGCGGGCGCGTCGGGCTCTGCGTGGCCACGCAGATCGCGCGGCTGGAGCACGACGCCTACAGCCCGGTGTTCGGATGGCGGTCGTCCGCACAGGCGTGGGCGATGACGCAGGCGCAGCTGGCTTGGTACCGCACGATGGAGGAGGCGGGGGAGATGGTCGGGATCCGCGACCGCGCCGGGTTCGAAGCCCATGTGGCGCGCTGGGAGGCGGCCGACGACTTCGCGGCCGCCACGCTGCCGGTCGGTTACGTCCGTAGCCTCGAGGGCGCCGACTCGCTCGTCACGCTCGCACACCTGGAGCGCGCGTGGGCCGACGGGTTGCGGGCGATCGGCCCCGCGCATTACGGGCCCGGGGTATACGCGCAGGGCACGAGCACCACGGGGCCCTTCCCGGCGCGCGGACGCGAATTACTGCGCTTGGCGGGTGAACTCGGACTCATCCTCGATGTGACCCACCTCAGCGACGAGTGTCTCCGGGAGGCCTTGGAACGCTATCGCGGCCCGGTCTGGGCGAGCCACCACAACGCCCGCGTCCTCGTTCCGCACCAGCGGCAACTGGCCGATGACATGTTTCGCGCGTTGGTCGCCCGCGACGCGGTGGTGTGCGTCTGCCTCGACGGCTGGATGATGACGCCCGGCTGGGAACGTGGGAAAACCACGCCCATCTCGGCCGGTCTCACGCTCGCGCGGCTGGCTGATCACATCGACCATTGGTGCCAGCTGGCCGGCAACGCCCGGCACGTCGGTATCGGCAGCGATCTCGATGGCGCGTTCGGCACCGAGCAGACGCCCTCCGACCTCGGCTCGATCGCCGACCTGGGGCGCCTGCCCGCCGTCCTCCGTGCGCGCGGCTACGCCGACGCCGACATCACCGGCCTGATGGGAGGCAACCTCCGGCGCTTTCTCGCGTCGGCCCTGCCGCGATGACTGCCCGGGTTCCTGGCACGATGATCCACTCGGCTGCGGGCCGGGCGGCGTTCGCCGTGGCCGCGATTTTCGGCGCGGTTACGGCCGGCGCCCGCGAAGATCCGGCGACGCGCGGACGCGAGCTTTACGAGCGCAATTGCCTGCAATGCCACCAGGCCAACGGCGCGGGAGTGCCGGGAGTCTTTCCGCCGTTGGCCGGCCGCGACTGGTCGGAGCGCGGCATCGAGCGTGCGATCCGCGTGGTGTGCGAGGGCGCGTCCGGACCGGTGACGGTCAACGGAGTCGCGTACGACGGCGTGATGCCGCCGGTCGTGCTGGGCGACGGCGCGATCGCCGACGTGCTCACCCACGTGCTGAACAGCTGGGGCAATCCCGGTGGCCGCGTTTCCGCGCGGCAGGTGCGCGAGGTGCGGGCGACCACGAAATACCCCACGGCGGAGCGTCAGGCGCTCGCGATGGAATATCCGCCGCTGCCGCCCGCGCCGGCGGGGTTCACGCTGCGCGAGGTGGCGCGGTTGCCGCAGAAGGCGGTGCGGATGGCGAGCGACGGCGCGGGTCGCGAACTTTTCCTGCTCTCGGAGAACGGCGATGTGCGCCGGCTCGACCTGGCGACCGGCGCGATCCGCCCGCTGTTCCTCGCGAAGGATTACCTCACGCGGCGCGAGGGCGACCTGGGTGGACCGCTGTTCGTGCTGGCCATGACCTTCGACCGCCGCGGCCGGCTGCTGATCGCCGCCAACCAGCAGAACGCCGCGGTGCAGCCCGCCGTGAACACGGTCACAATCTACCGCACGACGGGCCGCGACGCGGACGGTTCGCCCGCCGATCCGCGGCCGTGGTTCGAGGTGAGTTATCCCGGGCGCCCGACCTACATCCACGCGGTGGAGCACATGGCGATCGGGCCCGACGGGATGTTGTACGTCGGTAACGGCGCGCGCACCGACGGCGGTTTTTCCGACCCGGAGGGGCCGTTTGCGGGCGGCGGTGAAACGCCGATCACGGCGTGCCTCTGGCGGCTCGATCCCGAGGCGGAGAAGCCGGAGATCGAAGTTTACGCGCGCGGCATCCGCAACGCCTACGGGTTCTGCTGGAACGACCGCGGCGAGATGATCCTCACCGAGAATGGACCCGACGCCGACGCGCCGGAGGAACTCAACCTGATCGAGCGCGGGCGGCACTACGGTTTCCCGTACCAGTTCTCGGATTGGACACGGAAGGCCTACGAGCGCACGCCGGAGCCGCCGGCGGGGCTTAAGTTCACGACGCCGATCCCGAACCTGGGGCCGGACGGCGGCTTCAACGGCGCGCCGGTCGCGACGTTTGATCCGCATTCGTGCCCGGGCGGTATCGTCTTACTCGGAGATGATTTCCCCGAAGGGTATCGCGGCACTTATCTGATCCCGCGTTTTGGAAACCTCATCCGCACCCCGGGCGATGCCGCCGGTTTCGACGTGCTGCGGGTCGCGCTTTCCCGCGACGCCGCCGGCAATTACGAGGCGCGCGTGCATACGCTCCTGAAGCCGCTCGGGCGGCCGATCGACGTGCACCTCGCCGGTCGGGGCCGGGTCTACATCCTCGAGTACTCGCGCGGCACCCACAACGGCGCCTCCTACTCGCCGCCCGGCCGTGTGCTGGAGCTGGCCGTCGCGAAACCCTGACGCCCCGGGTGGCTCAGCCGAGGTCGGCCAGCAGCGCCCGCAATTCCCGCTCCGGATCCTCGTGGTGCTGCGCCACAGCCAGCGCGAGCGCTTCGCGGAGGACCGGGCCGGCCTCGTCGCGCCGACCCAACCGCAGCAGGATTTTTCCGAGCAGAATGCGCGGCATCATCCAGTCGGCCTTGGCCTCGACGCAAAACCGGTAGTGTTCCACCGCTTCCTCCGCCCGACTTTCCGCCTCGAAGGCCTGCGCGAGGCTGAAGCGGAAGAGCTGGTTCTCCGGCTGGCGCGCGGCGAGGGCCTGGAATTGCTCGAGGCGGGAGGGCACGTCTCAGCCGGCTTCCGCGAACAAGGCGACCGCGGTGGCGTTGTCGGGCCCGCCGCGACGCACCGCGAGTTGCACGAGGCTTTCGACCGCCGCTCGCGGCGAGGCGGCCGTCGCCAGCATTTCGCCCAGCTCGCGGTCGGCCACGAGGCGCGTCACACCGTCGGTGCAGAACAGCACCCGATCACCCGCGGCGAGAGTCTCGCTGAAGACGTCGACCTCGAGCGGCGTGGGCTGGCCGATGCAGCGCGTGAGCGCGTTGCGTTGGGACTCACGGTACGAAACCAGTTCCCCCATGGCACGGCGGCGCCGCACCTCGTTCTCCACGGAGTGATCCTCCGTGATCCGCTTCAAAACCCCCTTGCGACTCAGATAGGCCCGTGAATCCCCCACGTGGCCGATCCGCAAAACCCCCGCGCGCACCAGGCCCGCCGTGAGCGTGGTGGCGATGCCCGTGTCGGGGTTCATCCTTCGGCCCAGGAGGCGGACGCTTTCGTTCAGCGCCCGAAAGGCGGCCGGCAGGTCGGCTTCCGTCCCGGCGGGAACCGCCCGCAACGCCGCCACCAACTCGTCCACCGCGAGTTGCGCGGCCTCCGCGCCGCCCGGCAGTCCGCCGACGCCGTCGGCGACGCCGTAGAATCCGGCCGCCTCGTCGTGCAGGAAACGGTCCTCGTTTTCCGAACGCACGCGCCCGACATCGGTGAGGGCGGCGGAGCGGAGGATCAGCATGGGAGGAGCAGGTTGTTTCGCGCGGCGCTCAGGCGAAAGGACGAAATGCACGCTCCCGGTTCTCGCGATTGATGACGGTGAACTCCGGATTGGGCAGCGATTCGACGAAGAGCCGGCCGTAGGACTTCGCGATCACCCGCGAGTCGAGAATGGTCACGAGCCCGCGGTCGGATGCGGCGCGGATGAGGCGGCCCACGCCTTGGCGGAACTTGATCAAGGCATCGGGCAACGTGAGCTCGTTGAACGGGGTGCCGCCCTCGCCGCGGATGCGGTCGCAGCGCGCCTCGGTGATGGGGTGCGTCGGCGGGTCGAAGGGGAGGCGCGTGATGATCACCTGCGCCAGCGCGTCGCCCGGCACGTCGACGCCGGTCCAGAAACTGTCCGTGCCGAAGAGCACGGCGTTGCCCCGCGCGCGCATCTCGCGCGCGAGCTCGGTGCGCGAGAGCCCGTCGCCCTGCATGAGGAACGGGCGTTTCGCATCGAGAAAGCGGGGCGCCAGCGTGGCCGCGATCGCCCGCATGTCGGAATAGCTGGTGAACAGCACCAGCGTGCCGCCACTCACGCGCGCGACGCAGAAATCCACGTAGTCCGCGAGCACATCGAGCGCGAGGCGCGCCTCCTGGGCGGAGGGCAGGGGAACGTCGGAAGCGACGTACACGCGCATGTTGCGCTCGTAGTCGAACGGGGAGCGGACGATCTCGGCCCGCGCCTCTTCCGCGCCGACGCGGGTCGCGAAGGGCGTGATCTGCCCGCCCATCGCTAGCGTGGCGCTGGCGCAGATCACCGCGGTGCCGGCGCCGAACAGGTGGCGCCGCAGCTCCGGCGCGATGTCGAGCGGCGCGCCGCGCAGCGTCACGATCGTCTGCTTCCGGCCGGTGCGCTCGGCCCAGTAGACATGGCCCTTGTCGCCAAGGGTGAGCCATTCGGTGACGCCGGCCTGAATGCCCTTCACGCGCAGGCGTTGCTCGAGCAGCTCGTCGCGGTCGCGGCCGTCCTCCAGTTTGTCAGCGGTCTTCCCGAGGAAGCGCTCCAGCGCCCCCAGCGGTTCGTCGAGCAGCGGCGCCGCGACCCCGGCCTCGCGCACGCGGGTGATGGCGCGTTGCTCAAGCAAGGCGTCCGCGACGGACGCGAAGAACTGTCCCACCGCGGCGAGGGCGTCGTCCGCGAGACGCTGGCCCTCCACCCCGCCGAGCCGGCGCAGCAGGCCGCGGCCGGTCCTCGGATTATAGATATGACGCAGCGCCCGCTCGACGCCGTAGCTCGAGAGCGAGAGCCCGAAGTGATCGGTCGCGACCTCCGGCACCGTGTGCGCCTCGTCGAGCACCACGAAGTCGTCCGCGAAGAGCACGCCGCGCGCGTCCTGGCGCGTGTCATCCGCGCGGGCGCCGCCGGCGTTGATGAGGGCGAACAGCAGCGCGTGGTTGACGATGATGACGTGCGCCGAGCGGATGCGGGTCTTGGCGCGCTGGAAGAAGCACCGCTCGCAGTCGCAGTGCTTGCGGGAGCACGAGGAGGAGTCGGCGCTGACGAGGTCCCAGACCTCGGGGTTGGGCGCGGGCTTGAGCTCGTGGCGGATGCCGGTCGCGGTGGTCTCCGCCCACGCCGCGATCCGGCGCAGCTCGTCGTGCTCGGCGTCGGCGAGGAGCGAACCGCGTTCGGAGAGCGCGTGGCCGAGGCGCGTGGTGCAGAGGTAATTGCCCTTGCCCACGAGGACGGCGGACCGGAAACCGGCGTAGGCGGAAAGCTCCGGCACGCCGGAGAAGAGCCGGCGGCATTTCGGCAGATCGCTGCCCTCGAGCTGTTCCTGCAGGGAGATGGTGTGCGTCGAGACGATGAGCTGCCGCGTCTGGTCGACGGCGTGAATGATGCCCGGGACGAGGTAGGCGAGGGACTTGCCGACGCCCGTGCCGGCCTCAAACAGCAGCGGCTCGTCGTCCTTCAGCGCCGCGGCGACCGCCCGGGCCATCGCGGCCTGCTCGGGCCGGTGATCGAGCCGCAGGGCCTCCGCGAGCCAGCCGCCCTCCGCGAAGATCCGCCGGGCGAGTTCCGGCGCGCGGCAGGGCGGCGGCGGGGCGGTTTCGTGGTCGTCGCGGATTCCGATCATGCAAGGGCGGCCCACGAAGAGCGCGGCCCCGCGCGCGAGCAATTGAATTTGCCGGTGCGGGGCGCGCGCGCAGATTCGCGGCGATGAACCACGGCGAGCACGCGGGGCCCGACTGGGTGGCGGATTTGGCGGAGTTTCTGCGCGCCGAGCCGGCGGTGACCGCCGTGCGCATCGACCCGGCGGGGCACCGGTTGTCAGTCGCGACGTTGGGCTCCGCGCCGGTGCCGGGGCTGGAGGAGAAACTCGCCGCCACGCTTGCGGCGGTCGCGGCCGGCGAGGGCGCGCGGTCCGGCGGCGCGGCGCCGGCGGGGTTCTCGCTGCGGCGTGATGGAGGCGCGACGATCCTCGGGCGCGACACGTGTGTGACCGCGGAGAAGCTCTGGTTATGGCGCGAGATGGAGTGGCCCGAGATCAAGGCCGAGCCCGCGACCGAGGAACAGGAATGGCGCACGCTTGCGTGGCTGGCCGCCATCTGCGGCGGCGCCGGCATCGCGGGCGTGGTCGCGTCCTACACCCTGCCGCAATACCCTTGGGTGGCCAAAGGTCTGTTCCTGGCTGGAATCCTGGCGGGCGGCTGGGACGCCGCGGTCGACGCGTGGGAGAATCTCCGCAAGCGCGAGATCGACATCCATTTCCTCATGCTGGCGGTCGCCCTTGGCGCGATGTTCATCGACGCGTGGGGCGAGGCCGTGCTGCTGCTGTTCCTGTTCTCCGCCTCCGGCGCGATGGAGGAGTACGCGCTCGACCGCACCCAGCGCGAGGTGGGGGCGTTGTTGAAAACGTCGCCCAAGCGCGCAACGCGCCTGCGCGTCGATGACTCCGAGGAGGAGGTGCCGGTGGAGGCCCTGGCGATCGGCGAACGGCTTCGGGTGAAACCAGGCGAGGCGTTCGCCGCCGACGGCCGGGTGCTGGCCGGGCGAAGCGCGAGCGACGAATCGGCGCTCACCGGCGAGGCGATCCCCGTGGAGAAGGGAAAGGGCGACTCGGTTTTCAGCGGCACGCTCAACCTCTGGGGCGCGGTCGACTTCGAGGTGCAGCGGCTGCCCTCCGAGAGCACGCTGCAGCGGATCATCCGCCTCATCCAGACGGCGCAGAAACTGAAGGCGCCGAGCGAGCGGTTCACCGACCGCTTCGGCACCGGCTACACCTACGCGGTCATCGGCGGCTCGGTACTGATGTTCCTCGTGTGGTGGCTGGGCTTCGGCCTGCCTGCGTTCACGAATACGCCGGAGGAGCGCTCGGCGTTTTATCGCGCGATGACCCTGATGGTCGTGGCCAGCCCATGCGCGCTCGTGCTCTCCATCCCGTCCGCGATTCTCGCGGCCATCGCCTGGGGCGCGCGTCACGGGGTGCTGTTCCGCGGGGGTGGGGCGATTGAGAACCTCGCGCGCGTCGATGCCGTCGCGCTCGACAAGACCGGCACGCTCACCACGGGCGAACTCGCGGTCGTCGGTTGCGAGAGTTTCCCGCCGGGCCGCGAGCGCGAGGTGCTCCAACTCGCCCACACGCTCGAGGCGAAGTCCCAGCATCCGATCGCCCGCGCCATCACGCGCCATGCGACCGCGGCCGGCGTGCCGCCGCTCGCGTTGGAGGACTTCGAGTCGCTCACCGGCCGCGGACTCCGGGGCCGCGTGGGCGGCACGTCTTTGCTGCTCGGCCGCCGCGAATTGCTCGAGAGCGGTCCGCTCGCCGAATGGGCCCGCCGCCTGCCGCCGGCCGCGGCGGAGTTGAGCGAGGTCTGGGTCGTCGGCCGCGACCTCGTGGGCCGCGTGCTGCTGCGCGACCAGATCCGCGCCGAGTCGCGCGAGGTGCTCGCCGAGCTGCGGCGCGCCGGCATCCGCACCGTCATGCTCACCGGCGACCGCCGCCACGCGGCGGAATCGGTCGCGCGCGAGCTCGGCCTCGACGAGGTACGGGCCGGACTTTCCCCCGAGGACAAGGTCGCCGCCATCCAGTCGCTGCGCGCGGCCGGCCACACCGTCGCGATGGTGGGCGACGGCGTGAACGACGCGCCCTGCCTCGCGGCCGCCGATGTCGGCGTGGCCATGGGGGCCCGCGGGAGCGACGCCGCGCTCGAGCAGGCGGAGGTGATCCTGATGCACGACCGCATCGAGAACTTCCTCGCGGCCGATCGCCTGAGTCGCCGCGCGCGGCGGGTGATCCGGCAGAATCTCGCCATCTCCCTCGGTGTGGTCGTGGTCATGGTCGTCGCCACCGCGGCGGGTTCGGTGCCGCTGGCCGTCGGCGTCGCCGCGCACGAGGGCAGCACGCTCGTGGTCTGCCTCAACTCGCTGCGGTTGCTCTTCGGGCGTAACCGGTAACTTCCGGAGACGGTTCCCCGTCCCTCGTTGCCAGAAGCCATCCCGCGCCTCCTCGCCATGAATGCCACGTCCCTCCTCGTTTCCGCGGCCGCCGGCGTCCTGATTCTCGCCTCCGGCTGCACGTTCCCGTCCTCCCGCCGTGTCGTGCCCGCCGCGCAGGCCAACGTCCTGCAGCGGAGCGAGCTGGGCGTCGTCACCAGCGTGCGCGACGTGAACATCGAGGGCAGCAAGGGCCAGCTCGGCCTGTACGGCGGCGGCGTGGTGGGCGGGGCTCTGGCGAGCGGCGGCAAGGGCGTCACCGGACGCGTCACGCAGGCCGCCGGCGCGGTCACCGGCGCCGTGGTGGGTCAGGCGGTCGAGGAGGCCGCCACCCGCAAGGTCGCGCAGGAGATCACCATCCGGCTCGACGACGGCAGCACCGTCACCGTGACGCAGGATGTTTCCACCGGACGTTTCATGGACGGTGACCGCGTGCGCGTCACCAACGGCGGCGGACACGCGCGGGTGTCGATGGCGGTGAACTGAATCGGCCCGCGGGAATCATCCCGCCACGGCCCGGCCCGCTTCAGGTCTTCCGCTCAGTCCTCGATCCAAACGAGGTCGCCGGCGCGCACTTCCTCGTGGAGTTCGATGATGTCGAGGTCGCGCATCAGCACGCAGCCCGAACTCAGGGGTTCGCCGATGCGGTCGCCGTGGTTGGTGCCGTGGATGTACACGTAGCGTTCGTAGGTATCGACGTCGCCCCCGCGGTTCACCCCCGGCTCGAGGCCGCGCAGCCAGAGGATGCGCGCGGTGATGAGGTTGTCGTTTCTCCCTTCCTCCGAGGTGAGGAGTTCGGAGAAGTGATGCCCGGTCGGCACGCGCGCCTTGAAAACCATGCCGGGCGGCTGGCCGGCGCCGAAGCGTTCCGCGATCTCGTGCAGCCCGCGCGGGGTGCCGAGGGAGTTCTTCACGTTGGAAGGCGGGCGCCGTGACGTGGAGACCGGGTAGGCGCGGACGAGCGCGCCGTCGCGGTAGAAACGCAGCGTGGCGGCGCTGATCGACACGGCCAGCAGGCGCGCTCGGGGCTTGATGCCGAGGCGGCCGCACGCTTCGTTGACCCGCTCCATCGGAGACTCACGCGTGAACACAGCATCCATCAATGTAGGCATCGTCGGCGCCACCGGCGCCGTCGGTCAAGAGCTCCTCCAGCTCCTGCACGACCGCAAGTTCCCGCTGGCCTCGCTGCGGCTGTTCGCCTCGGCGCGGTCGGCCGGCAAGGTGATCGAGCACGCGGGCCGGAAAGACACCGTCGAGGAGGCCAAGCCCGGCGTTTTCGCGAACGTCGACGTGGCGTTCTTCGCCGCGGGCGGCTCCGCGACGCGCGCCCTGGCGCCCGACGCCGTGCAGGCCGGCTGCCTCGTCATCGACAAGAGTTCCCATTACCGGACGGACCCGGCC
>JBJTCH010000014.1:0-16200 GCA_046091745.1 Opitutaceae bacterium | reverse complement strand
GCGCCGGTCCTTGCCCGACGCGAAGACCACGAGGTAGCCGCCGGCCGGGATGCTCACGTCCGGGAACTGCCACTTGATCTTGTTGGTCGCGGAATCCGTGAGGTACCAGCCCTTGAGGCTGGCCGGCGCCGGATCGGGGTTCCGCAACTCGATCCAGTCGGAGTGATCCCCATCCTCGTCGAGGATGCCGGTGCGGTTGGAGGCGAGAAACTCGCTGATGACCGGCTCGGCGCGCAGCTCCGCCGCGGCGGCGAGCGCGACCGCGAATGCCGCGAGCCATCCTGTGATTCCGGAGACCTTCATCATCACCAAGTCAAATGACGCGCGACCGGATCGTGCGATTTCAATTCGAGGGTCCCGGGCCGCCTCAACGCGCACCCGCCGCGCCCCCTCTTGGGCTCCGAGCCCGTCGCCGCGGCGAAGCGCTAACCCCGGGCGCGTGAATTTGCCGGGGTCTTTTTCCGCGCCGCCGGACGCTCCGCGACGCGACGCTGATCGAGCTCCTGCAGCCGCAGCAGGATTTTTTCCTGAACCTCACGGGTCAGCCTCATGTCCGGCTGGCTGAGATCGTCGCGGATCAGCGCCTGGACGTAACCCGACACGGAAGGCCCCTTGGTGGCCGCCTGTTGCTTGGGCTGAGCCAGCAGTTGAGGAGGGAAGGAGATTCCTTGGGTCGTGTTTTCGCGCGGCATGAGCTCCAGAAATTAACGCGTGGCGCGCACATCCCGCAAAAATAAGTTTCCTTGTGAAGGTGGCAACCGGAGGCATCCCCGATGCAAATGCCTAATTTATCAGAGTCGGGCTTGGCGCCGGAGGCCGGGTCCGTCGGTCTCCCCGCCGACCTCGCCGAGCTGGCCCGCCTGAAGGCGAAGGCCGCCGGTTTGGAGCTCGAGGATTACGTGCGGGCTTTGGTGGCCGCCGACACGGGGACCGGCCGCTCGGAGTCCGCAGCCCCATAGCGCGCTGCCTCCAAGTAGTTTCGCGTAAGTGCCCGCCGGCGGGGTTCCTCAACGCAGGCTCTTCAGGTGGGCGAACAGGTCGCTCACGTGCTCCGCGGGTAAAGCCTCGAGCAGGCCTTCGGGCATGAGTGAGCGCCGTAAATAGGCCGCCTCGCGGAGGGTGCCGCGCGGCACGACGCGGTCGGGCGATCCGGGCACGCGCAGCACGACGGCCTCGGTGCGCTCTTCCGCGAGGAATCCCTCGTGCACCGCGCCTTCCCGCGTGACGACCCGGTAGGTCCGATAGGCGCTCTCCATCGCGGCGCTCGGCGTGAGGAGATTGCGGAGCAGGGCTTCGACGCCCGTGAGCCCCACGCCATCGAGCGCCGGCCCGACCTGGCCGCCTTTGCCGCCCTGCTGGTGGCAGGCTAGGCAGATGGCGGTGAAAAGCTCACGGCCGTGGTCGGGGTTGCCCCGCACGTTCGCCAGCGCGCGGTAGCGTTTGAACTTCTCCTCCTGCGCCGCGGCCTCCGCGGGCGTGAGCAGGACCGGAGCGTCGGTGACATGCTCGATGCGCGCCGCGCCATGCAGTGTGCCCCAGTCGGCGCCGGCGAAAACGCGAGCAAGGCCTGCGGGCCGCGTCGGAGCCGCCGCGTGCGTGCGGTCGAACGATGCACGGATTTCCGACGCCGAGCGCGCCTCGCTCCAGACGCGGAACTCGGCGATCCAGCCGGCGGTGCCTCCCGCGGACGGCGTCGTGCGGCCGAGGTCGAGCCCGGCGTAATCCCGGGTGTCGGTCTTGGTCCCCGTGGCATCCAGCTCGCCGTTGAGATAGAGGCGGAACACTCCCGTCGCATCGCGCGTGAGCGCGCAATGCGTCCAGACGCCCGGGGTGACCTTGCGGCGGGCGACGACCACGTCCCGCAGTTCACCTCCCAGCCACAAGCGCGGCTGGCCGCCGGAGAAATTCAGATCGAAGCGTCCGGGGGAGGCCAGCAGACCGTCCTGGTTGGAGATCGGCGCCTCCAGTTTCACCCATGCCTCCACCGTGAAGGCACCTTTCAACGTGAGCTGGGTTGCCACGTAATCGGCGTCAGCGCCGCCGAGGCGCAGCACGTTCAGCCCTTCCGCACCGAGCTTGGCCGCCAACGCGGCGAGATCGGCGTCGTCGGGTCGCAGGAGCCGCAGTCGCTCCAGCGTCACGGGGCCGAGGTCGCCGGCGGGGATTTGTCCCGCCTTCAGCTGCGCCGCCACGGCGGCCGCGCCGGCCGGTGTGCGGGAGAGTTGATCCAAGGCCCGGCCGCGGGCCTCGACACCGAGCGCGGGCAGGAGTCGCACCAGCGTGGCGGCGCCGGCGGGATCGCGGGTGCCGGCGAGCGCCGCGATGGCCTCGTCGCCCACCGGTCCGGTGGATCCCCGCTGGAGAATGGCGGCCAGCGTTGTGGCCAGACCTTCGCCCATCTCCCGCAGGGCGCGCAGCGCGGCGAGGGACACGGGCGTGCGGCCCGACTCCTTTTGCACGAGCCGGTCGAGTGGCTCCGCGAGAGAGTTCAGGCGGAATGCCCCCGCGACTTCGGCGCCGAGGGTCACGTCCGCTTGATGGGAAGAGGAGATGAGCTTGGCCGCGGCGGTGCTGAGATCCGCCGACAGCGGCGCGGCGTCGATGCTGGTGCGGAGCGTGAGGAGAGCGCGGAGAACCGGGATGCGGGTCGTTTCACCGGCGAGCGAGGAGGCGAGCACGTCGCGCACGGCGGGATCCCCGAAATGCGCGGCGAGCACGCGAATTTCCTCCTCGTTGAGCGGACGGCCGAGTCCGCCGGAAAGCCGCGCCAGGCCCGCGGCGGCGTCGCGGCCGCCCAGCGCGAGGGTCGCGAGCACGCGGTTTTCGACCGGCAGGGTGCGGCCGGCGGCTGAGTCCAGCAGCGCGCGCGTGGCGGCGGGATTCCGTTCCATCGCCCAGCGCGCGAGGTAGCGCTCGAAGTCGCGTTCGTAGCGTTCCCACTCGGTGGCGTCGGCGCCGAGCCGCGCACCGCCGAGGCGCGCGGCGATTTCCATCACGCGAGGTCCGGCGTCCGCCACCCGTCGCAGGGCGTCGCCCACGGCGGCCCGCACCGTGGGATGCGGATCGTTCGCCAGCGGGCCGGCGATTTTGAGAAAAACGTCCTCCCCGCTTTGCGCGGCGAGTCGGGCGGCTTCGCGGCGCGGCGCGGGGTCGGGATCCGCGGCGAGCGCGGCGAGCAGCGCGGCGTCCGGATGACCCAGGCCCTCGAGCGCCCACAGCGCGGCGAGGCGGCGGTCCAGCGGCGCCGAGCGGTCGGCGGCGAGGCGCGCGAGCTCCGGGGCGAGCCCGCTGGCGCGGCGGTCGGTGATCTCCAGCCACGCGAGACGCGAGACGAGCGCGTTGGGATGGCCGAGCTGCGCGAGGAGCGCGTTGTCACCCAGCTTCGTGAGATCGGGCGGCGCGATCCGGGGCTGGTCGCGGTGGCGGACGCGCCAGATGCGCCCGCGGGACTTGTCGCGGTCGGGGTGCGTGCGGGGCACCTCGTTGTGCGAGATGATCCGGTTGTACCAGTCGACGATGTAGAGGGCGCCGTCGGGCCCGAACGCGATCGCGATCGGGCGGAACCAACGGTCGTCGGTCGTGAGAAAGTCCGCCTGCTTCGCGTAGCGGTCGCGCGGACCGTCGGGCGTCGCGGTGACGATCTGGATCGCTCCGGTGATCGGGTTGGCGAGGTAGAAAACCTTCGTGCCGGGCGCGGTGGCTCCGGCGGGTCCGCGGAAAAGCCCGTCGCGATCCTCCGCCAGCGCGAGGCCGCTCAGGCCGGTGCCGCCCATCTGGGCGGGCGCGAGCGGCGCTGGCATGAGCGGCTGGTACGGGCGGAGAAGATCACGGGAACCGGTGCGCACCCAGATGCCGGGGGCGTAAGGAATGACCGGATACCCCTGGTCGTTGGCCTCCTGCAGGAAAGTCTCGCCCTCGCGGCTGGTGACGAGGCCCCAGATGTTGTTGGGCCCGGCCGTGAGGTTCTCGAAGGCCGAGCCGTCGGGCCGGAATCGGGCGAGCTTGCATTGGACGAACGGCACCTCGGTCGCGCCGTCGGCGAACGGCCGGCCGTCGGGGCGGCGCACCTTGGAGTAGTTGAAGAGCCCTTGCGCGACGAACATCCAACCGCCCGGCTGGCGGAGAAACTGGTGCGGAAACAAGTGCGAGTCCTGCGTGCCGAATCCGGTGAGCACCACCTCATGACGGTCGGCGCGGCCGTCTCCGTCAGTGTCGCGGTAGAAGCGGATGTCGGCCCCGTACTGCACGAGGGCGCCGTCACGCCACGGCTGCACGCCGAGCGGCATGACCAGCCCGTCGGCGAAAACGCGCGGCGGGCCCGGTGCAGCCGCGTGCGGCTCGTCGAAAACCACCACGCGGTCGCGGCCGCCGCGCGCGAAGAGGGCGTCGGACTCCGCCTTGTTCTCGTTGGCGTCGACCGGATACTCGAGCGCGGTCATCGACCACAGCCGCATGCGGGCGTCCCAGGAGAGGCCGATGAACTTGCCGAGGCCCGGCGACTCGGCGGCGACGAGCTCCACCTCGAAACCCGCGGGCACGCGGAACGACGCGCGTTGCCGCTCGGGGCTCAACGGGTCGGTGCCCATCGCGTTGTAGCTGATGTCGCGGCCGGTCTTCGTGACCGCGGCGGTCTTGGCCGCCGGCGCGGGTGTCGCCGGCGCGGGGGCAGCGGAGGAGGATTTCTTCTTTGTGTTCTTCTCCTTCGGCGGCGGCGGGGGCGGCAGTCCGACCTGCGCCCAGGTGACGGCACCGGGCGTGGGGGGAAGTTCCTCGATCACAACCTCCTTCACCTGGACGAGGGCCACGCCGCCGCTGTGGATCTGGATGCCGATGAGGCCGTCGGCGGCGATGCGCGGCTCGGTCTCGGTGTAGTCGAGGGCGGGCACGCCGTTGATCCAGGAACGGATGCGTCCGCCTTCGGCGCGGATGCGGTACTCGTTCCAGTCGTCCGTGCGCACGGCGGCGTTGATCGCGGCCGCGTCGGCGGGTTCAGCGATCACGCGGCGGCGACGGGACTCGTCGTAGAGCTTGCCCCACCAACCCTCGCCGGCGTCGACCTGGTAGCCCGCCATCTCGGTGTGGTTGGGTACACGGAGGCTGCGGATCTGGACCCCGCTGTTGATCATCCCGGTGCCGGGCACGCCGGTGAGCTTGAGTCGCAGGCGCAGGTCGAAGTTCTGGAACGACCGCTTGTGGGTGAGGAAGTAATTGTGCGGCACCTTCTCGGTGCGCGAGCCGCCGGTGAGGGCGCCGTCCTCGACGCGCCACCACTTCGGGTCGCCGTCCCAGCCGGTGAGGGATTTGCCGTCGAACAACGATTCCGGCGCGGCGCCGAGCGCCGCGGTGAGCACAAGCAGGGCCGTGAGGCCGCGGAGGGGTCTGGTCTTCATGGGGCGCGCCGAGCGTGAGCGCGGCTCCGCGCGGGGGAAGGCGGAAAATATCGGAGCAGCCGCATCAACGAGCCATGCGACCACGGAGCCCCGGAGGCACCGAGGACGAGGCGGATCCGGGAAGTAGGAACGGGGCCCCATCCGGGTTCGGAGAGTCCGATCCGCAGGTCGTAACGCGCTCCCGAACCGCTCCGTGGGGGAGTAACCACGGATGGACACGAATCGACACGGATAAATGCGTTTCGTCTGTAGCCGGGTTTGGGTGACCCCGGCGCATGCGGAAACCAGGACAGCCGACCTGTCCTCGGTCTTGTCCTCCGTAGGCCGGGCTAAGGAGGAAGGCTCGGCGAAGGAGCACGGCGGTTCCTAAGGCGCCGGAATTTTAACCGCGAATTTCTCGGATGGCGCGGATGAAGCCCGAAGGGCGTTCGGCGCCTCCTTATGACCGGAGTGAACGTGCGGAGTTGAACAGGAAGGCCGGGAAGATCGTGAAGGCCGGCGGCGCCAGATCTGTGATATCTGAGCTATCTGTGGTGGACCCTCCGACTCGTCCTCCGTGGGCTTGGCGAAGGAGAAACGCGTTTCCGCCGCCGGCGCATTTTTCCCCGCAGATCGCGCGGACCGTGCAGATAAATGCGAAGATGGCGCGGCGCAGTTTGAGCGATGCTCCGACTGCGGTGGAGCCCCCCGGGCTTTTCCAAGGCAAATTCCGCAACCGAGGCTGGCGTCGCGGCGGGGTCGGGCTCTCACTTCCGGCGCCCGTTTCCGCCGCGCGCGGGCGTCCGTCCAAAACCCAGCGGCACACCAGCCATGAACCCTGCTCTCCCCCCGTCCTTCGCCGTGCGCGCCCTGCTCGTCGCGGTGCTCCTGCCCGCTGTGCGCGCCCAGGTCGCACCGGCCACCGACACCCTGCGGTCCGCCGCCACCGAGGCGCCGCTCACCCTCACGCCGTTCGTCGTCGAGGAAGCCGAGGACCGCGGCTACGCCGCCACGTCGACGCTCGCCGGCACGCGTCTGCGGACGGAACTGCGCGACGTCGGCGCGGCGATCTCGGTCGTCACGGCGCAGTTTCTCGCCGACACCGCCTCGACGAACGTCCGCGACCTGCTGGTCTACACGACCAACACCGAGGCGGGCGGCTTCGAGGGCAACTTCTCGGGCGTCGACACCGGCAACCGTTTCTCCAGCGCCGAGTCGACGCTGCAAAACCCGCAGAACTCGACGCGCGTGCGCGGCCTCGCGGGGGCGGACCTGACCCGCGACTTCTTCCTCACGAACATCCCGATGGACTCGTACAACACCGAGCGGGTGGACATCTCGCGCGGCGCGAACGCGATCCTCTTCGGCCTCGGGAGCCCGGCGGGCATCATCAACAACCAGCTGAAATCGGCCAATCTCCGGAAGAACACCGTCTCGTTCCAGTCGGCGTTCGGGCGCTTCGGCTCGCACCGTGAGGTGCTGGACGTGAACCAGCAGATCGTGCGCGACACGCTCGGTCTGCGTGTGATCGCGTTGAACAAATCCGACCAGTACCGCCAGGAGCCGGCCTATGAGGACGACCGCCGGATCTTCACCGCGCTGAAGTGGGAGCCTCGCCTCGTGCGCGGCGGCCTCACGCAGCTGCACGTGAGCTACGAAGGCGGCGGCACGGTCTCGAACCGCCCGCGGCCGACGCCCCCGCAGGACGGCCTCTCCGTTTGGTACAACGTCCTCAACAAAGTCGCGGTGGACCCCACGGTGCCGACCTCGGTGACGAACAATCCCTTTCTCTTCGCGCACCTCGGCGCGCCGGGCCGCTGGTTCGGGCAGGTCGGCGCGGTCTTCACCGATCCGGCGTCGTCGGCGCAGGGCGGCAACGGCGTGCCGCCGTTCATGATCACGCGCGGCGGCGTGCCGTTCACGCAGTGGTTCGCGGTGGGCGCTTACGCCGCGCAGGGCACG
This sequence comes from Opitutaceae bacterium, assembly GCA_046091745.1. Classification (GTDB taxonomy): domain Bacteria; phylum Verrucomicrobiota; class Verrucomicrobiia; order Opitutales; family Opitutaceae; genus ER46. The sequence continues at coordinate 8,869 of JBJTCH010000014.1, read as the reverse complement.
AGCCCGAACTTCTTCCTCAACCAGCAGTTCGCGCCGGCCGGCCAGGCGTACGCGGGCCTGTGGCGTTACCAGGAACTGCGCGATCCCTCGGTCTTCAATTTCTACGACACGCTGCTCGACGGCCCGAACAAGCGGGAGAACTCCGACTTCCGCGCGCTCAACGCGGTTTTCCGCCAGACGTTCCTGCGTGATCAGGTGGGCTTTGAGTTCGCCTACGACCGGCAGACGCACAACCGCGACAACTTCGGGATGTTCGGCTTCGACGCCTACACGCTCTTCGTGGACATCAACTCCAAGCTCGTCGACGGCTCGCCCAACCCGAACTTCGGCCGGCCGTACGTCGCCTCCGACTCGATCGGCAACAACTTCGTCGACACCCGCCGCGAGGCGAAGCGCGCGACCGCCTACTTCACGTTGGATTTCCGGCGGCGCGAGGGGTTGCTGCGGCACCTCGGGCGGCACGTGTTCACCGGTACCTACACCGATCAATTCAACTCGTCGTTTTTCCGCACGATCAACGGCTACTCCTACGGGCTCGATCTCAACGTCTACGCCAACAATCCCACCGCGACGACCTATCCTTCCTACGCCGCGATCCACTACCTCGGGCCCTCGATCGCGAACCTCAGTTCGCCGGCCGGCGCCAACATCTCCGGCATCACCGCCGAACACATCCCGCAGTCCAGCGGCACCGCCCTGGTGTTTGACGCGCGCGTGAACCGCATGGTGCGCGTGCCCGTTTCGGTGATCACCGCGGGCGAGCGCGACATCAGCAAGCTGTACGCCGGGGCCTCGAAGAACGCCAACACCACCAAGAGCGCCTCGGCCATCTGGCAGGGGTATCTTTTCTCCGACAAGCTCGTGGGCCTGGTCGGCGTGCGGCAGGATGAGTTCGACCTGCGCGACGCGGGCCCGGCGCGGCTTGCCTCGGTCACGGGCGAAACCGATCCCTACAACCCCGCGTGGACGCTGCCGGCCGCACCCTCGATTGACGCGAAGGACAGCACCGTGAGTTGGAGCGGAGTGCTGCATGCGCCCGACTGGCTGAAGCGCTGGCTGCCGCGCGGTACGGACCTGAGCGTGTCGTACAACGAGGCGCAGAACTTCCGTCCGTCCTCCACGATTGCGGACGTTTACGGCCGGCCGTTTGCGCCTCCCGCGGGCCGCACGAAGGACGCCGGGGTCACGATCTCGGCGCTCGAGCGCAAGTTCACGCTGCGGGTGAACCGCTACCGCACGACGCAGACCAACGACAGCGCGACCTTCTACAACACCTTCTGGCCCGGCAACGACGTGGTGCGCGCGATGAACGGCATGCGGCAGGCCAACGTGAGCGAGGTCGTGATCAACCGCTGGTTCGGTTTCTCGCCCAACGACCCGCGTTACCTCCCGCTGCGTGCGGGTCTCACCGATCCGGCGCAAGCCAACAATCTCAATCCCGGTCTCACGGCCGCGGAGACCGCCTTCCGCAACACGTGGTTCACGCAGCGCACGCGTGAGGAGTGGCTGCGGCCGGTGGATCCGCTGCTGGCGCAGACGTGGAACTTCACACAGGCCGCCAACGGCGGCACCTGGAGCGCCACCCGTCCGCCGAACGTGGGCAACGTGGCCGACACTGTCTCGGAGGGCTGGGAGTTCGAGGGCACGTTCAACCCGACGAGCAATTGGCGCATCAGCTTCAACGCCGCGCGGCAGGAAGCGCGGCGCGCGAACGTCGGCGCCGACTTCACCGAGTTCGTTAAACGTAATCTTCCGCTTTGGAAGGACGGCAACGGTCAGCTCGCGACCAATATCCGGCAGATGGAGGGCCTCGAGGACATCACCTACTTCGGCTCCTTCGGCAGCTCCCAACTCGGAAACCTGGCCATCATCAACATGCACGTGCCGTACCTGAACGCCCTGGCGTCCAACGGTTCGCCGGTGCAGGAGCTGCGGCGTTGGCGCTTCAACGCCGTGACCAATTACGACTTCCGGACGGGCCGCCTGAAGGGCTGGAGCGTCGGCGGCGCGGCGCGCTGGCAGGACCGCGTGGCGATCGGTTTCCCGCCGAAGCGCAACGAGGCGGGGGCGTGGGTTTACGATGTCACGAAGCCGTTCTACGGCAGCACGCAGGTCGACTACGACTTCTGGCTCCGCTACGGCCGCCGGCTGCTCAACGACAAGGTGCGCTGGAGCGTGCAGCTCAATGTGCGCGACATCTTCGGCACCGACGACCTGATCGCCGTGACCGCGCAGCCCAACGGGGCCGTCGCCAGCGCGCGCATCCCCCAGCCCAACAAGTGGACGATCACGAACTCCTTCGAGTTCTGATCCGCCCCCAAGGGGTCAGGGCGTTCAATATTCACACAACCGCCCCTCCCCTGCCTTCCAAATCAAACAACGAACGCCCTGACCCCCGGCGAATGGGGTCAGGGCGTTCGTTGTTTTGGGAGCCGCGGGGTGGGGGGCGAACGCGCTGACCTTTGAGCGGGAAGGGCGTGTGCGCGGGTTTCGGCAAGAGATGCCGCGCCGGCTGGCGAATTGAGGCGATTTTAGTGCGCCTGCTGGCGTGTCATGAAGAGCTCGTTCGATGGAATCTGCACGGCTTTGCTTGCTCCCGCTGCTTCGGTGCTGCTTGGCCTGCCCGGCAGCCCTTGGCTGGGTGGCATCAAGTCCGACGACGTGTTGGTCGGGGCGCTGGGAGCCACTTTCATGATGATCGTGCTTTGGTTGATCATCCGCGACGCCTCCAAGTCGCCGCCGCGAGATCACCGCGGGTGATCCGGATCCGTTCCGGAACTTCCCGGGCGGATTCGCGCGCGTTGAATTGCATCGCCGAGGGTGAAAACAACCGCCCAGATTTCCGCGCGCCGTACATCCCCCCTCGGCGCCCGCCCGATTTTAACCCCATGAAAAAACTCCTCCTGTCGCTTGCCTTGCCGCTGCTTTGCACCGGCGTTTTCGCGGCCGCCCCCGCGATCGTTTCGCAGGGATTCATCTACGAGCGCGCGCCGGTTCCCCAATGCCACGCTTCCACGATCGAGGAGGTGACAGCTGGCGGGCTCGTCGCGTCGTGGTTCGGCGGCACGCGCGAGAAACATCCCGACGTCGGCATCTGGGTCTCGCGTCAGGAAGGCGGCCGCTGGACGGAGCCGGTGGAGGTCGCGAACGGCGTGCAGTATCGCAAGGCCGACGGCACGGTCCACCGCCACCCGACCTGGAACCCCGTGTTGTTCCAGCCGCGCAACGGCCCGCTGCTCCTCTTCTACAAGTGCGGACCCACTCCGGAAACATGGTGGGGGATGATGATGGAGTCCGCCGACGAAGGCCGCACCTGGTCGCAGCCGCGCCGGTTGCCCGAGGACATCCTCGGACCTGTGAAGAACAAGCCGGTGCAATTGCCGAACGGCGACATTCTCTCGCCGGTGAGCACCGAGACCCCGGAGCGGCAGAGCAAATGGGCGGTGCACTTCGAACGCACCCGCGACCTCGGCCGCACCTGGGAACGCATCGGACCGGTCAACGACGGCACGGAGATCCGCGCGATCCAACCCAGCATCCTTTTTCTCGGCGGCGACCGCCTGCTGGCGATCGGCCGTTCGCGTCAAAACAAGGTCTTCGAGGTTGAGTCGGCCGACGGCGGCACGACGTGGAAGCCGATGACGCTCGGCTCGCTGCCCAACCCCAACTCCGGCACCGACGCCGTCACACTCCGCGACGGCCGGCATCTGATCGTGTACAACCACGTCCCGGGCGAGCCGGGCAGGTGGGGCGGCAAGCGCACCCCGCTCAACGTTGCGGTCTCGCGCGACGGCCGTAACTGGCAGGCGGGGGTGGTGCTGGAAAAGGATCCCGGCGAATACAGTTACCCTGCCATCATCCAGTCCAAAGACGGCCTCGTGCACATCACGTACACCTGGAAACGCGAGCGCGTGAAACACGTCGTCCTCGACCCGGCCCGCCTGACCGCCCGCGATTACGTCGGCGGTGCGTGGCCGGAGTAGTCCGACGCGGTCCTTTTCTCGGATTCACGCGTCGGTCGGCTTTGACCTCGCCGACGGCGTGCGCGCTCCTAACGTGACGCTCCCGCCCCGCGGGATCGTCTCCATGAAAACCCACGCTTCGCGCCCGACGGGCGCCTTCGCCGCCGCCCTGCTTCGCGCGACCACCCTCGGTTTGGTTGCCGCCACCGCCCTCGCGCAGACCGCCGCTCCCGGCACCGGCTCATCGACCACGACGCTGGAGGCCTTCGAGGTGCTCGGATCGCGCATCCGGCGCACGGAAGTCGATGGCCCCTCGCCGGTCTCCGTCTACAACGCGGAGGAGATCCGCGCATCCGGCGCGATGAACCTTTCCGACTTCATGCGCACGCTGCCGCAGACCTACAGCGGTGTCGGCGCGGGCCGCAACAGCGCGCCCGATGATCTCAACATGGCGGCGGGCCAGCGCACGGAAAGCGGCCTGCCATTGGTTCCTTTCACCGGCGCCAGCCCTACGCTGGCAACCAACGCCCCCGTCCAAACCGGCGTTTCGGGCGTCAGCCTCCGTGGCCTTGGCTCCGGCTCCACGCTGGTGCTCGTCGACGGCCGGCGCGTGGCGCAGGCGGGCGAGCGCAACCGCGGCTCCACCACCGGGCAGGGTTTTGTCGATTTGAACACCATCCCGCTCGGCCTGATCGAGCGCGTTGAGATCATCACCGACGGCGCCTCGGCGATCTACGGCGCCGACGCGGTGGCGGGCGTGATCAACATCGTGCTCAAGAAATCCTGGGTGGGCACCGAGGTGAGCGGATCGGTCAAGTTCCGCGAGCACGGCGGCGCGCGGGAGTGGCAGGGCACGGTGACGACCGGTTTCGCTGGGACCGGCGGCAAACTGCGCGGCACCCTCGCGGTGGATTTTTACGACCGCGACCCGTTGTACGCCTCGCAGCGGGCCTTCTCGAAGGCGATGGACTACCGCACGCGCATCCAAGGCTACAGTCCCACGACGGGCGCGCCGGTGTACGGCACGGACCAGCGGATCCAGTGGGGTTATCCCGCTTCGGTGCAGGCCACCGCCACCACGGGTTTTGCGAGCATTCCCGGCATCCGCGTGCTCCTCGCGCCGGCCGGCTCCGCCGCCACGCCGCCCGTCTCGGCCTTCGAGCGCCGCACGACGAACGACCCCGGCCAGATCGGCACCGCGATCATCGCGCAGGGTCAGCGTATCACGAATCCGGCGGAGTGGACGCAGCTGGTTTCCTCCGCCGAACGGCGCGGCGTGACGGGCACGACCTCTTACCAACTGGCGGAGGGCATCGAGGTCTACGGCAACGCCAGCCGCACGCAGTCGAAGAGCAACGCCCGGACGCTTCCCGCCTACGTCTCCGGCGTCGCGGTCTCGGCGCAAAACAATCTCTTCGGTGAGGCCATCTCCTTCGGCATGTTACTGCCCCAATGGGGCCAGGTCTCGCAGCGGACGCGGACCGACTCCACGACGGTGACGGTCGGCGCGCGCGGAAAGGTTTTCACGACCTGGCGCTGGGACGCGGGCTACCGCTGGCAGCAGCAGAAATATTTCTCGATCAGCCGCTCGTTCAACCAGACGGCCTTCAACTTCTTCGCCAACAACAACGAGGCCGCCCAGCGCTTCAACCCGTTCATCGACGAGCGCGCGCCCGGCGCGCCGAACCAGAGCGCGTTGCTGGAGCAGACCGCGCTCTATCCCACCGCCGACGGCCGCTCCGGCCTCGAGAGCCTCGACTTCTCGGCGAACGGCGACCTCGTCCGGATGTGGGGCGGCACGGCGCGCATGTCGTTCGGCTTCTCGTACGACCGCGACAAGAACACGAACATCGCCACGACCTACGCGGGCTTCCCTGTGGTGACGACGGTGACGCCCTACACGAGCAAGCGCATCACGCGCGCCGCCTACAGCGAGCTGCAGCTGCCCTTCGTGGGCAAAGCCAACCGCCTCCCGCTGGTCGAGCGCTTCGAGGCCAATCTTGCCGGCCGCGCGGAGGACATCACCGGCCAGGAAGGCAGCCGCGTGCCGAAGATCGGCCTCACCTGGTCGCCCTTCCGCCCCGTGCTGCTGCGCGGCAGCCAGTCGGAGGGTTACCGTTCACCGGGGCTCACCGAGAACCGCCGCCCCACGAACACGACCACCTCCACCATCAACGACCCCCTGCGCGGCAACGCCCCGACGCCCATCACCCTCGTGACGCGTCCCAACCCCGAGCTCGCCGCCGAGACCTCGAAGACCCGCTTCCTCGGCACCGTGGTGGAGATTCCGGCGCTCAAGGGCCTGTCGCTCTCAGCCAATTACTACCGCACGGAGCAGCGCAACGCCATCCAGTCGCTCTCGAGCACGGTCATCCTCAACAACCCGGCGCTTTTCCCCGGTTTCGTGGTGCGCAACGCGCCGACCTCCGCCGACACCGCGGCCGGACTGCCGGGCACGATCAACACCCTCTATTCACAGTACGTGAACTTCGGCGTGATTCGGAACGACAGCGTCGACTACGGCGCGGACTACCGTCTGCCCGGGGAGAAGTTCGGCCGTTGGCGGCTGGGCGTGAACGCGGCCAAGACCATCCGGCAGTCGCGCCAGCTCACCGTGGGCGCGGCGCCGATCAACGACGTGGGCGACACCTACTCGAGCCCGCGCTGGAACATCGCCTCCTCCCTCCATTGGAGCCGCGGCGCTTGGAGCGCATCCGTGCAGCACAGCTACATGAGCGGCTTCAACACCAACCAGGCGGGCGTGACGCCCTCCACGTACACCACGCCCGCGATGAGACTCATCGACGTGCGCGGCACCTACGAGTTCAAGCGGCCGCTCTGGGGCCGGTTCGGCAAGGGTGTGCGCGTCGGTGCGGGCGTCGCCAACCTCACCGACAAGGAGCCGCCTTTCTTCAACAACATCTACGGTTTCAACGCGGGCCTGCACGGACGCTGGGCCTTCGGCCGCACCTTCGAGGCCACCTTCGCGGTCCCTTTCTGATCCGAACCCGACCTTTCTCGTCCTTCCAACGCACGCACCTCGCCGACTGATCTTCATGAAAAAGTCCCTGTTCATCCTTCTCGCCGCTGGTCTCGTGCCGGCGGCCCTTCCCGGCCAGACTCCGGCCGCGCTCAGCGCCCCCGCGGTGCCCCAGCCGACGCTCGCCGCCGGTGCCACGGCACCCGACTTCACGACGGTCGACGTCGCCGGCAAGGAAGTGCGTCTCTCCGATTTCAAGGGCAAGATCCTCGTCCTCGACTTCTGGGCGACGTGGTGCGGGCCGTGCATCGCTTCGTTCCCGCACACGCAGGAGGTCGCCGCGAAGTACAAGGATCAGGGCGTGGTCGTGCTCGCCGCCGGCACCAGCGACACCAAGGAGAAGTTCCTCCAGTGGATCCCGGCGAACCAGGGCAAGTACCCCGATATCCGTTTCACCTACGACCCGAAGGAGCGCGGCGACGACCGCGCTTCGGCGAAATTGTACCGCGTGCGCGGCATCCCGACGCAGTTCATCATCGGGCGGGACGGCGTGATCGCCGCCGTCGTGGTGGGCAACTCTCCCGGTGACGCGCGGGCGGAGGCGTCGTTGGCGAAACTGGGTGTGAAGGTCGACGCCGACACCGTGGCCAAGGGCGAGCGTCAGTTGCGCGAATCCGAGGAGGAGGAGAAACGCCGCCTCGCCGAGGCCGCGCGGCTCGCCGCGAATCCGCCGCCGCCGTTCCTTTCCGAGTTTGGACGACTCAAGAACGGGGCCGCGCTGCCGGACTTCGCGATGGGCACGGTCGACGGAAAGCCCGCCAAGTTTTCCGATTTCCGCCGCGGCAAGCCCATGCTCATCGGGCTTTGGAATGCCGGAGGCGGCCCGGGCGACGCGTTCCTCGCGCGCTGGAACGCCCTGGCCAAGGCCTACGCCGACCAGGTGGATTTCCTCGGCATCGGTGGCTACGAGTCCGTCGAGGCCCTGCAGGGCTGGTTGGCGAAGAATCCCGGCCTCTCGTTTCGGGTCGCGCACGACGGCCTGGGCAAGCTGGCGCCCGCCGCCAAGCCGCGTGAAAAGATGTCCCCCGAGGAACTCAAGGCGGAGTCCGAGCGCTCCCGTGCCTTCTACGCGCGCGCGATCTCGATGCAGATCGGCGGGGTGATCACGCCGATCCCGACGACCATTGCGGTCACGGCCGAGGGCAACCTCATCGGCTGGTCCGCCGGCTTCGGGCCCAATTACGGCGAGACCATCGGCAACCTGCTGCTCCGCGCGGGCGTGAAGCTCACCGATTCGGATCGGCCGAAGAAGGTGACGACCGACGCCGAGCTGAAGGCTTACCTCGAGGAGCGGGCCGCGCGCGCCTCCGCCCCGCGGAACAAACTGCTCGAACCCGGCGCGACGGCGCCCGACTTCACGACCAACGACCTCGTCGGCAAGCCGGTCAAATTGAGCGACTATCGCGGCAAGGTGGTCGTGCTGGATTTCTGGGCGACGTGGTGCGGGCCGTGCATCAACTCCATGCCGCATACGCAGGAGGTCGCGGCGAAATACAAGGACCAGGGGGTGGTCGTTCTCGCGTCCTGCACCAGTGACGCCCGCGACAAGTTCGAGTCCTGGGTGAAGGCTAACCAGTCCAAGTACCCCGACTTCGTCTTCTCACACGATCCCGCCGAAAAGGGCGCCGAGCGCGCTTCCGCCAAACTCTACGGCGTGGGCGGGATCCCGCAGCAGTTCATCATCGGTCGCGACGGTAAGCTCGCGGCCACGGTCACCGGCTATCTGGCCGGCGAGGTTCTCCTCGATGCCGCGCTCGCGAAAGCCGGCATCAAGGTCGCGCCCGAGATCCTGGCCAAGGCCGAGATCGACGCGAAGAAGCGCGACGCGATGCGCTGAGCCCCGCGGCGGGCTCAGCCCGCCGTTTCC
>JBJTCH010000013.1:0-13554 GCA_046091745.1 Opitutaceae bacterium | reverse complement strand
ACCCATGAAACTGCGCCTTCTGTGCCTCGCCGGAACCGTTCTTGCCCGGCCGCTCCTCGCCGCTGCTCCCACCGTGGAGGGCATCGAGCACGTCCGTACCGTCGCCGGTATTGCGGAATACCGGCTGCCGGTGAACGACCTGAACATCCTGCTCCTCGAGGACCGCTCGGCCCCCGTGCTCACGTTCATGGTCACCTACCGCGTGGGCTCCCGGAACGAGGTCACCGGCACGACCGGCGCGACGCACCTCCTCGAGCACCTGATGTTCAAGGGGTCGAAGAATTTTCACCCCGGGATCGGGAAGGGCTTCGACACCATGATGGACCGCGTTGGCGGCATCAACAACGCCACCACCTGGCTCGACCGCACCAACTACTACGAGAACCTCCCGAGCGATCACCTGGAGCTGGCGGTCCAGCTCGAGGCCGACCGCATGCGCAACCTGCTCCTGCGCGAGGAGGACCGGAAACCGGAGATGACGGTGGTCCGCAACGAGTTCGAACGCGGTGAAAACGATCCCGCCTCCGCCCTCGACAAGGAGGTCAACGCCGCGGCCATCACGGCCCATCCCTATCACCACTCGACGATCGGCTGGCGGAGCGACATCGAGCGCGTGCCGATCGAGAAGCTGCGCGAGTTCTACGACACGTTCTACTGGCCCAACAACGCCACGGTGACGGTCATCGGCGACTTCTCGTCGCCGGCGGCGCTGCAGCTCATCCGGAAACATTTCGGGGCGATCCCGCGCCCCCCGAAGGCGATCCCGGAGGTTTACACCGAGGAGCCGCCGCAGACCGGTCCCCGCCGCGTGGTGGTGAAGCGTCCCGGCGAGGTCGGCGTCGTGCAAATCGCGCACAAGACCCCCTCCGCGACGCACGCCGACCATGCGCCGCTCGAGGTGCTCTCCGCCATCCTCAGCACCGGCAAGACCAGCCGTCTCTACCGCGCCCTGATCGACAAGAACCTCTCGATCGGCGCCGAGGCCTCGAAGGGCTTTTTCCGCGATCCCGCGCTCTTCAACACCACCGTGATGCTCGCCCCCGGCGTGACCCACGAACAGGTGGAAAAAGTGGTTCTGGCCGAGTTCGAGCGCCTCAAGACCGAAGGGGTCACGGACGCCGAGGTCTCGTCCGCGATCAACAAGCTTCTCGCCGGCATCGCGTTCGGCCGCGACGGCTCCTTCGCGATCGCCGGCCAGCTCAACGAGGCGATCGCCGTCGGCGACTGGACGATCTATTCGTCCCTGCTGGAAAAAATCGCCGCGGTGAAGCCCGCCGATGTCCAACGGGTCGCGAAGGCGTATTTCGTCGAGGACCAGAGCACGACGGGTTGGTTCGTGCCGGTGGCGGAAGGCGCGGCGAAGGGAGTCGGCCGGACCTCGCGGGAAGAAGGCACCTCGGGCTGGGCGCGTTCGCTCAACCGGGCCCCGCGTTTTTACCGGGATCCGGAATCCCCGGTCGCGCACCCGGGCCACGCCTCCGCGGCCGCGCGCGAATCCTCGGCGGGCGCCGGGCGGGCGCAACCCACCTCGATCGCCCGCCAGGTGGAGCGGAGCACGATCGAAGGGATCGACGTCAGCGCGCTGAGGACGGGCATCAAGGACGTCGTCACGATCCGCGGTTCGCTGGGAGCGGGCGACGTCTTCAACCCCGCCGGCAACTCCGCGGTCGCGGACCTGATGGCCAGCATGCTCGACAAGGGCACGCGGCAACGGGACAAGTTCGCCGTCGCGGAGTTGCTCGAGCAGACCGGCGCGACGCTCAGCTTCAACACCACGTCGCACACGCTGAACTTCAGCGCGAAATGCCTGCAGCGGGATGTCGCGAAAGTGATCGGACTGCTGGCGGAACAGCTGCGTGAACCGCGTTTTGATCAAGAGGAGTTCGCGAAGGTGAAGAAGCAGCTCGCGGGGCGGTTCCGGCGCAGCCTGGAGGACACCGATTTCCGCGCGGATTCCGCGTTCAACCGCGCGGTGTTTCCGGAGAATCACCCGAATCGCCCGCCGCAGGACGCCCGTTATCTCGCCGACATCGAGGCGGCGACCATCGAGGACCTGAAAGCCTTCCACGCCGCCTGCTACGGGCCGTCATCGATGCGGATCGTGGCGGTGGGGGACTTGGACGAGTCCGCCTTCGGGAGCACCGTGGCCGGGGCGTTCCGGGGCTGGACCGGCGGCAAGCCCTACGCCGCGGCGCCGCGCGCGCTCGGGCTGGGCGCCGGCCGGACGGAGAAGGTCTCGATGCCGGGGAAGACGAGCGTGTCGGTGGTGATCGGACAGCCCTCGGGCCTCCAGCACCGCGATTCCGAACATCTGGCGTGCAGCATGGGGACCGCCGCGTTCGGCAGCGGTTTCTTCTCGGCCCGCCTGCTCGACATCATCCGCAACCGCGAGGGCCTCACGTACGGGATCGGCGCCTCGCTTGCGGCCGACACCTTTTCGGACGGCGCGTGGAGCATCCGGGGCACGTTCGCTCCGGAGTTGCTGGAGAAAGGTCTGGCGTCGGTCCGGCGCGAATTGGAACGACTCGTCGGGCAAGGCATCACCGCGGAGGAGTTGGCGGGCTTCAAGGTGACGCTCTCCGGCGCCCACAAGGTGGGACTGGCGACGACTTCCGGCCTCGCCTCCGCGCTCCTCAACGCCCTCCAGCGGGGCTACGGGCCCGAATGGTTGGATGACTACCCCCGTCGCCTGGACGCGCTGACTTTGGATCAGGTCAACGCCGCGATCCGCACCCGGCTCGACCCGAACCGCATGGTCACCGTGCTCGCCGGCAGCCTGCCCTGAGCGGTGCCGTTTCCAGCCCGGACGTTCTCGGCTGAACGCCCGGTTCGCCGGAACGACGGGGCCGCGTGAGTTTTCGCGTTTCCAAAGCGCCCCGACCCGCGTTGCCTCGTTCCAACATGCCTCTCCGCGTTCTCATCCTCGGCGCCAACGGCTTCATCGGCAGCTCGCTCACCCGCGCGATCCTCGACCGCAAGGACTGGGAGGTGTACGGCATGGACGTCGGCAGCCACAAGCTGGAGGACTCGCTGGGCGACCCCCGCTTCCGGTTCGTCGAGGGCGACATCACGATCAACCGCGAGTGGATCGAGTACCACGTCAAGAAGTGCGACGTCGTCATCCCGCTGGTCGCGATCGCGAACCCGATCCAGTACGTGAAGGACCCGCTGCGGGTCTTCGAACTCGATTTCGAGGCCAACCTCGACGTCGTGCGGAAGTGCGCGAAGTACAAGAAGCGCATCATCTTTCCCTCGACCTCCGAGGTGTACGGCATGTCGCCGGACCGGAAGCTCGACGAGTCGACCAGCCCGCTGGTGTACGGCCCGATCGAGCGCCAGCGCTGGATCTACGCCTGCTCGAAGCAGCTGCTCGACCGCGTGATCTACGCGTACGGCGTGCGCGACGGCGTCGACTACACGCTCTTCCGCCCGTTCAACTGGATCGGACCCAAGCTCGACGACGTGATGGAGCCGAAGGAAGGCAGCTCGCGGCTCTTCACGCAGTTCATCTCCAACGTGATCTTCGGGAAACCGCTGCAGCTGGTCGACGGCGGGCGGCAGACGCGGTCATTCACGTTCATCGACGACGGCGTGGACGCTCTCCTGCGCATCATCGAGAACCGCGACGGCGCCGCGTCGCGGCGCATCTTCAACCTCGGCAACCCGCGCAACGAGGTCAGCGTGCGCGAGCTCGCGAAACTCATCATCGCGGCGTTCCGCGACTTCCCCGAGTACGCGGACCGCGCGGCCAAGGCGCGGATCGTCGAGGTGCCATCGGCGAAGTATTTCGGGAAATACTACCAGGACATCCAGAAGCGGGTGCCGTCGATCGCCGCTGCGCGGAAGCAGCTGGGTTGGACGCCGAAGGTCGACCTGAAGCGCGCCATCCGCCTCACCCTCGACTATCACCTCGCGCACAAGCACTACCGGCTCGAATGAGCGGGGCGGTGCGACGACGGAGTTTCCCCCGGCGATGCCCTGGCGACTCGCGCTGAAGGTCGACGTCGATACCGACCGCGGCACGCGGGAGGGCGTGCCCAACCTCCTCGCCGACCTGCGGGAGCACGGCGCGACGGCGTGTTTCCTGTTCTCGCTCGGACCCGATCAGACCGGGCGGGCGATCACGCGCGTCCTCCGGCCCGGGTTCTTCCAGAAAGTGAGCCGCACGAGCGTCGTGAGCATCTACGGCGTGCGCACGCTGTTGAACGGAACCCTCCTGCCCGCGCCGCACATCGGCCGCCGCAACGCGGCGGAGATGCGCGCCGCGCGCGAGGCCGGCCACGAGACCGGCATCCACTGTTTCAATCACTACCGCTGGCAGGACCACCTGCACCGCATGACCGCCGCGGAGGTCGCGGCCGAGTTCGACGCCGCCCGCGCGGAATACCGCCGGATCTTCGGTGAGGAGGCCCGCACCGCCGGGGCCGCCGGTTGGCAGAGCAGCGCGTTGAGCCGCGCCGTGTATGACGATGCCGGGCTGCTCTATTCCAGCGACACCCGCGGCGACTCGCCCTTCTTCCCCCGCATCGGCGGGGCCGTCCACCGCACGCTCGAGATTCCCAGCACCCTGCCGACGCTCGACGAGCTCATGGGCCGCCCGGAGTTTCCCGATGACGCGCTCGCCGCGCATCTTCTCACGTTGCTGCGGCCCGATCGACTGAACGTGTTCACGCTGCACGCCGAGATCGAAGGCATGGGCAGACGGGAAATCTTCCGCGACTTCCTGGCGCGCTGCCGGAGGCAGGGCGTGGAGTTCACGCGGCTCGACGACGAGGCGACGCGTCTCCTGGCGCACCGCGAGAGCATTCCGGTTTGCGATCAAGTCCTCGCTCCGATCGACGGCCGTAGCGGGTTGGTCGCCACGCAGGCGGCCTGAGCCGCGGGCGCCCGTCCGTTTGACCGCCGCCGGCGGCGACTCCACGGTGGCGAGATGAGAACGCCCCCGGGCATCGCCCCGTTCCTCGCCGCGCTGCTGCTGGCCGCGCCGCTCACCGCCCAGATCGACCGTGTCACCGGCCGCGCCTTCGCCACCCGCTCGGAAGTCATCGCCCGCCACGGGATGGTCTGCACCAGCCAGCCGCTCGCGACGCAGGTCGGGCTCGACGTGCTCAAGCAGGGCGGATCGGCGGTCGACGCCGCGATCGCGGCCAACGCCGCCCTCGGGTTGATGGAGCCCACGGGGTGCGGCATCGGCGGCGACCTCTTCGCGATCGTGTGGGACGCCAAGACGAAGCGCCTGCACGGGCTCAACGCCTCCGGCCGTTCGCCGCTCGGGCTTTCGCGCGAGACCCTGCTCGCGGAATTGGCGAAACGCGGCGTGAAGACCATTCCCCCGCGTGGCCTGCTGCCGATCTCGGTACCCGGCGCGGTCGACGGCTGGTTCGAGCTGCACCGGAAGTTCGGCCGGCTGCCGATGCCGCGGTTGCTCGCGCCCGCGATCCTCTACGCCAACGAGGGTTTTCCCGTCTCCGAGCTGATCGCGTATTACTGGGAACGCAGCGTGCCCGTTTTCAGCAAGGAACCCGGCGCGTTCCTCGCGACCTTCGCCCCGGGCGGACGGGCGCCCGGCAAAGGCGAGATCTTCCGCAACCCGGACCTCGCGCGCACGTTGTCCGCCATCGCCGATGGCGGCCGCGATGCGTTTTACCGCGGCGAGATCGCGGCGCGCATCGACGCGTTCTTCACGGCCCAAGGCGGCTGGCTCCGCCAGGCCGACCTCGAGCGCCACACGTCGACTTGGGTGGATCCCGTTTCGGTGAACTACCGCGGCTACGACGTGCACGAGCTGCCGCCCAACGGCCAGGGCATCGCCGCGCTGCAGATGCTGAACATCCTCGAGGGCTTCGACCTCAAGGCGATGGGCTTCAACTCGCCCGACGCGCTTCACGTGATGATCGAGGCCAAGAAACTCGCCTTCGAGGACCGCGCGAAGTTCTACGCCGATCCGGAGTTCTCGAAGATCCCGCTGCGCGGCCTGCTTTCGAAGGAATACGCCGCCCAGCGCCGCGGGCTCATCCGGATGAACCGCGCCGCGCGCACCTACGACGCCGGCAATCCGGCGCTGCAGGAGGGCGACACGATCTACCTCACGACGGCGGATGCCGAGGGCAACATGGTGTCGTTCATCCAGAGCAATTACCGCGGCATGGGTAGCGGCGTGGTGGTGCCCGGGCTGGGCTTCGGTTTCCAGAACCGCGGCGAGATGTTCACCCTCGAGGCGGGCCACGCCAACGACTACGCGCCCGGCAAGCGACCGTTCCACACCATCATCCCCGCGTTCGTCACCAAGGACGGCGAACCCTGGTTGAGCTTCGGCGTGATGGGTGGCGCGATGCAGCCGCAGGGGCACGTGCAGATCATCGTGAACCTCGTCGACTTCGGCATGAACGTGCAGGAGGCGGGCGACGCCGCGCGGTGGCAGCACGAGGGCTCGACCGATTACGACGCCCCGCGGATGACGAATGGCGGCTTTGTGAACCTCGAGCAGGGCGTGCCCTGGGAGACGAAGGCGGAATTGCGCCGCCGCGGCCACGACCTGCGCACCGATCTCGGCGGCTACGGCGGTTACCAGGCGATCCGCTGGGATTCCCGGAACCGCGTCTACCTCGGCGCGAGCGAGAGCCGGAAGGACGGCCAGGCCGCGGGCTGGTAAGGAGCAGTCGTGCTCCCGTTCGGCCAATTCGTCCCGTCACCGCAACCGATCGGAACCATTCGGAACGGATCGCCTCACGTGATGCCAGGCCACCGGCGCGGGGCGTGAATACCGCGACGACGCCCGTTGATGAGAAACTTCAGCCCTCCCCTGTCTTCCGGGGGCATGGTTGCTTCGTTTTGGCGCGGTGGGCCGCTTACACAACCGGCCCGAAGGTGTCGACCGGCAGCATCCGCCACGCGCGTGGCGCGAGCCCGGCGAGGTCGAGCGGTCCGAAGGATTCGCGGTGGAGCGTGAGCACGGTCGCGCCGGCCGCGGCGAACATTCGCCGCACCTGATGGTAGCGCCCCTCGGTGAGCGTGAGCAGCGCCTCGCGCGCACCGATCATCCGCAACTCCGCCGGCGCGCAGGGTTTCTCCTCACCTTCGAGCCGCAGCGTGCCCGAGGCGAAGAGGCCGGCCAACTCCGCCGGGAGGTCGCGGTCGACGGTGGCGCGGTAGACCTTGGGCACCTTGTGGCGCGGTGAAGTGAGGCGATGGACCAGGTCCGGCAGGTCGGTGAGCAGCAGCGCACCACTGGTTTCCTTGTCGAGCCGGCCCACGCTGGTGACGACCGGATTGCGGCGGCGCCAGCGTTCCGGAAGCAACGAATAGACCGACGGCCCCTCGCGCTCGTCGTGGGAGCAGACGAGACCGGTCGGCTTGTGGAGCAGGAGCAGCAGCCCGTCGGGATGGTCGGGAGGCTCGCCGTCGATGCGGATCTCTCCGGCGGCGACGCGTTGTCCGGCGTCACGCGCCGGCCCGCCGGCCACCGTCACGCGCCCGGCGCGCACCCAGTCGCGGGCCTCGCGGCGGCTGCAATAGCCGAGGTTGGCGAGAAGCTGGTCGAGGCGGCGCATCGCAATCCGGGAAAAAGCGGCTACGGTGCGGAAGGTTTACCCGCGGGCGAACCCTTTCCATGACGAGCTGGATCCTGATTCCCGCCGCCGCCGCGCTCGCGACGCTCGGCCTGCTCACGGTTTTCCGCTCACCCCCGTGGTCGCCCTGGAAGCTGGCGATCCTCGCGGGAGAGTTCGGGCACTGGCTCGCCCTGCCCTCGGCGCTGATCGCAGGCGCGGCCTGGCCCTCGGCCCAGGGACCAAGCGGTGCCGCGGCCACTCTCCTCGGCCTGCTGGCCACCGGGCTTTTTCTGAAACCCGCTTGGCAGGCAGCCCGACTCGCCCGTCCGTTGCCGGCGCGGTTGCGTGAGGGCTTTGGGGATTGGTCGGGTGACGGTTATCCGGCTTTCACCTGGCGCGAGCTGTACGGAACGGGAGGAAAGGCGACGGCGATGGCTGAGACGATGGAATTCGCCCCCGGGCTGGCGCTAGACCTCTACCGGTCCGCGCGAATGGGAAAGGGTCCGGCGCCCTGCGTGATCTTGGTCCACGGCGGTGGCTGGGACGGCGGAGACCGCCGACAGCTGCCCGGGCTGAATCATTGGCTCGTGGAACGCGGCTACGCGGTGGCGGCGATCTCGTATCGGCTGGCACCCGCCCACCGCTGGCCGGCGCAACGCGACGACGCGCTGGCGGCGATCGCCTTCCTGAAGGCCCGCGGCCCGGCGCTCGGCGTCGACCCCACGCGCCTCGTGCTGCTCGGTCGCTCGGCTGGCGGACAGATCGCGCAGTCCGTCGCCTACACCGCGCGCGATCCCGCGATCCGCGGCGTGGTCGCGTTCTACGCGCCGTCGGACCTGATCTTCGGCTACGTCAACACCCACGAGGATGACACGCTGCGCTCACCCACGCTGATGCGGCAGCTGCTGGGCGGACCGCCCGACCGCGTGCGCGCGGCATACGAGTCGGCGAGCCCCATCTTCCACGTGACGCGTGACGCGCCGCCCACGCTCCTGCTCCACGGCGTGAACGACTCGATCGCCTGGCACCGGCACAGCGAAAGGCTGGCGGAGCGCCTCGCGGCCCACGGCGTGCCCCACCTGAACCTGCTGCTCCCGTGGGCGACCCACGCCTTCGACTTCAACCTGCGCGGCCCCGGCGGCCAGCTCACCCGCTACGCGCTGGCGTGGTACCTCGCGCGCGTGATGGAGCCGGAGGTGAACAAGACCATCCCGAGCCAAGCCTAGGACAGAGGAGCAGTGGACCGGGCCAGTCGGCCGATCGTCTGCATGGGGAGGTGCCAGCGGTTCGCTTCCAGTCCCAACAGGGTGAACCCGTGTTTCCGATAAAACGCTCCCGCCCGGTCGTCCTTGGCCTCGGCCACGACGGCAACGGAACCGCTCACCGCCGTCTGCCCATACGCACGAAGCAACGCGTCCATCAGGAGCAGACTGCCCGTGCCGGGAAACCTCTGGTCACGCGCCAGGCGTCCGATCAGCGTCGCCGGTAATCTGGGATAGCGCGGCAATCGCCGGATCAGATCGGCCGGAAGTTCCGCCAGCTCGACCGAGAAATGGGAAAGGGAATAGAACCCGATGATCGCCGAGGGGGCGGAATCCGCGACCATCACGAAGACCGCCGCCAGATGTCGCTCGATGTCCTTGCGCGCCTGCCGCCTCAAGTAGTCGTTGAAAGCGACAACCCCGCACTCGAAACCGTCGCGATCGTGGCGCCCGGGGTCCAGGGGCTCGAAGCGAAATGAAGGCATCAGCCGACCTGCTCGCGGTGAAGAGCGAACGCCGCCCGCAGATGCCGGTTCGGCGCGGAGGCGCTCAGGAGGGAGCGAACGAACGCCACGGATTCCTGCCGGTTCAACCGACTGAGACGAGCGGCCTCCACCGTGCGCGTGGCGTTCTCACGGATGGTCTGGACGAGGTAGTCCGTGACCGAAGAGTGCCCCGCCAACGGCGCCGCTTCCTCCAGGAGCTCCTTGAGCTCCAGCGGGATCCTCGCCTCGAGACGCGCGGAGGAGCGTACCTTGGCTTTCGCGACGGCAGATCGGGATTTCTTGGAGGAACTGGCCATGAAGCCTCGGTACGGCATTTTGCCGTACACGTCAATAAACCCGGCGCCGCTCGGACCCGAGCTCCTGATGTTGCCCGGGCGAACGCCCTGCGCCGTCTGCCGCGCCTATTTGCGGTTCGCGAATTCCGGAGCGAGCTCGAGGCCGAAGTAAGCGCGCGCGTTGGCGAAGCAGATGTTGCGGACCATGCCGCCGACGACCTTGAGGTCATTGGGGATGAGGCCCGCGGCCATGTCGGCGCCGAGCAGGTTGCACAACGTGCGGCGGAAGTACTCGTGCCGCGGATAGCTCACGAAGCTGCGCGAGTCGGTGATCATGCCGACGAAACGCGAGAGCAGGCCGAGGTTGGAGAGCGTGTTCATCTGCCACTCCATGCCCTCCTTCTGGTCGAGGAACCACCAGCCGCTGCCGAACTGCACCTTGCCGGGGATGGAGCCGTCCTGGAAGTTCCCGATCATCGTGCCGAGGACGTAATTATCCACGGGGGTGTTGTTGTAGAGGATGGTGCGCGGCAGCTGGTCGGTGGAGTCCAGCGCGTTGAGGTAACGCGAAAGCGCGGCGGCCTGAGGGAAGTCGCCGATGGAGTCGAAGCCGGTGTCGGGCCCGAGCTTGGTGAGGAGGCGGGTGTTGTTGTTCCGCAGCGCGCCCAGGTGGAGCTGCTTGGTCCAGCCGCGCGCGGCGTCCCAGCGCCCGAACTCGAGCATCAGGTAGGATCCGTAGCGGGCCGCCTCCTCGGGCGTGGCGGCGCGGCCGGCGCGGACGGCGTCGAAGACCATGCGGGCCTGCGCGTGCGTGCAGGGCTCGGCGAGGGCGCTCTCGAGACCGTGGTCGGAGACGCGCCCGCCGGCGGCGTGGAAGTCGTCGTGGCGCTTCTTCAGCGCGGCGAGCAGGTCGTCGAAGGTGCGGATGCCGTTGGCGACACCCGCCGCGCCGGCGAGGCGATCGAGCCACGCGTTGAACGCGGCGGGGTTGCCGACCGCCAGCGCCTTGTCGGGCCGGAACGCCGGATAGACCCGGGCCTTGAGCTTGCCAGGGTTGCGGCGGATCGCCTCGTGGTGCTGGAGCGAATCGGCGGGGTCGTCGGTCGTGCAGACAACCGCGACGTTGGACATATTGATGAGGTCGTGGACGCGCAGCTTGGCGATCCGCGCGTTGGCCTTTTTCCAGATGCGCTCGGCGGAGCGGCCGTCGAGCAGCTCGTCGACGCCGAAGTAGCGCTTGAGCTCGAGGGCGCTCCAGTGGTGGAGCGGGTTGCGGAGCGTGTGGGGGACGGTCTCCGCCCAGGCCTGGAACTTCTCCCGGGGCGACGCGGAACCCGTGATGAACTGCTCCTTCACGCCGTTGGTGCGCATCGCCCGCCACTTGTAGTGGTCGCCGCCAAGCCAGAGCTCGGCGAGGTCGGCGAACGGGTGGTTGGAGGCGATCTGGTCGGGCGGCAGGTGGCAGTGGTAGTCGTAGATGGGCTCGTCGGCCGCGTAGCGGTGGTAGAGCTCGCGCGCCTGGCGGGTGCCGAGGAGGAAGTTGTCGTGGATGAAGGGCCGGGAGGGCATGGGGCGGAGGGCGTTGAAAGGCGGGAGGTGGTGGCGGTGGAGAAACTTCAGGCGGCGATGTCGTCGAGCAGGGCCTCGAGGGTCGCGTGGCGCTCGAGGCGCGCGCGGGCCGCGGCGCACGTGGCGGCGGGGGAGAGGCCGGTGTTCTCCGCGAGGAAGATGAGGTAGGCCGCGACGTTACGGGCGTAATTGAGCCGGCCCTCGGCGCTGATCGCGTAGAAACGGGCGCGCTGGCGGTAACCGGCCGGGGTGTGGTCGCCGAGCGCGGCCTTCTCGGCCCGGCCGCCGCCGGCGAGCACAAACAGGAAATTGTACTCGAACCAGAACATGTGCTCGGGGCTCGGCGGCAGCGACTCGAGCGCGGCGCGCGTGACCGTGGGGTTGGCGAAGACCTCGACGCCGCGGCCGGCCCGGGCGAGCGCGTCGGTGATGAATACCCGCGCCATCTTCTGCTCGGTGGCGTCGGTGCTGAACGCGCCCGTGAGCGCGAGCTCCAACGTGAAGCGGTACCAGTCGCGCCACAGGGTCTGGTCGCCGGCGTCACCCGAGGCGAAAAGCGCGCGGCCCATCTCGTAGGTGTAGCGGCCGCTCGTCTTGATCTCGAGGCGCCCGCCGGTCACCTCGCCCATCACGCGATAGTTCGCGGCGGATTTCCCCGAGCCGGAGTGGAACCCGATGCTCGCGCCGAACCGCCGGCACACGGCCCACTGGCGCTCGATCAGCGCGCGCAACTCGTGGTCGTCGGGGTACGGCATGTTCTTCTGGAAGCCGAAGGCCGGGGCGACGAAGTGGATCCGCATCCCCAGCGCCTCGCAGAGGGCCAGCATCACGGCGGTCGTCTCGGGCGTGGTGAGGCCGGGCAGCTCGTCGATGGAAAGTTCCCGCAGGTAGGCGCGGCCGGCCTCCGTCGTGAACAACCGCGCGCGGGCGGCGGCGTATTTTTCGTCGCGGCGCTTCATCTTCTCCAGCGCCGGCCAGACGCTCGCCAGCAGCCGGCTGAACGCGGTCTCGTCGAGCGCCAGCCCGGCGGCGGCGACGCGCGCGCGGACCTGTGTCACAATCCCGGCGGGCACGTTCGCCGCGACCCAGGCCGCCGGATCCGCCGGCGCCTTGGTCTGCGCCAGTTCGGGCGAGAGATCGAACGTGATGTAGCTCGCGAGCACGCAACCGGTGACGAGCGCATCCTCGCGGCCGTCAAACTTGCCGCCGATCGGCTGGTGGTCGGCGTTGAAGCTCCACGCGATCCCGCGGCGGTGGAAACCATTCCGCAGTTTGGCCAGCACGCAGCCGTGGCTCATGCCCTCGACGCTCTGGCCCTGGTGACCCTCGGGGACGTTGGTGCCGATGAAGGGGAAAGGCACCGAGTCGAGCCGGCCGGCCAGCATCACGTCGGTGTCGTAGACCAGTTCGCGCGGGATCGAGTTCTGGTTGGCGGTCACCCCCAGGCCGAGGGCGCTCATGGCCCAGTCGACCGCCGGCCAGTGCAGCGTCGTGAACCGCGCGCCCACGCCGAGCGTGCTCTCGCCGAGCCGTCCGGCGGCCGTCGGGAAGATCGTGCTCGCGGGATCGTGCTCCTGCACGAGGTTCTTCAGGCGAAGCAGGTTCGCGAATGTCGCGGGAAACGCCTGACCGCCGCCCGGCAGATCGACGCCTTCAGCCAGGGCGGCGGTCCGTCCCTCTAGCCGCCACGCGCAATCGCCGTGGGCATTTTCGACCAGCGTCCACGATCCGGCCTTGGTGTGAAAAACGCTCCGCGGATAGGCCCGCAACCGCTCGCCGGCGACCAACGCGGCGCGCAACGCCGGCCAATCGAGGCAGAAGTCGGGGCTCACGCACGGGTTGGTCGTGATGCGCAGGTTGTTCTCGAGCAGGAACCGGTTGATGGCGCTCATGGCGGGCTGGGCGGACGATGACCCGCGAGTCGCGCAGATTAGCCCCGCGCTGACAAGGGCGCGTTCGGGCCAACCCAGACCGGTGCAACCATGGATGGACACGGATAAGCCCTGCTTGGTGTAGCCGAGGTCCGCGTGCCCGTCGTAGGCCTGGCGAAGGCGGGGCGACCTCGGCGCATGCAGGAGCTGCGACGGCCGACGGCGGTTCCGGAAGCCGCGAATCTAAACCGCAGATTTCGCGGATGGCGCAGATGGGAAGGAACCAACCTCAGGCTTACCGTCCTCCCCGGCCTTCCTGTTCAAACCACCAAGCCAGGAGCAACCCCTCAGAACACCAAGGCACACGAATGGCCCGAGCGCTCCGTTACCTCCGTTGGCTCCGGTCGAGTGGTTTGGAACCGGAGGCGACGGAGGCCGCGGGAAACGCCGTGGTTCGTGCAACCGGCAAGCGGCATTTGCGCCCGGCGCCACCCCGCGCACGTTCCGGCCGCCATGCCGCT
>JBJTCH010000012.1:0-8177 GCA_046091745.1 Opitutaceae bacterium | reverse complement strand
CTACAAGGGCTACCTCGAGGACCGTCGTCCGAACTCCGCCGCCGACCCGTACCTCGTGGCCGGCCGGATCCTCAAGACGATCCAGACCGTGCCGCTGACCTCCCTCCCCGAATCCCCGAAGAAACCACGGAAAACCGGATCCTGAAGACGATCCAGACCGTCCCGCTGACCTGAGGACGACTCAGCACCGCGCCGAGACCACGGGGCCCGCGCAACAAAGGACCGGGAAAATCCCCGGTCCTTTTTGTTGGGGCCGATCCGGCCGCCTCACCGTGCCCGGCATCGCGCGCGTGTTTTTCGTCCGACAAGATCCCGGCGACGGGGTGAAGCGCCGCGCGCGGGTTGATCGCGCGCGACGTGACAACGCCGGCCGGCTTCGACCGCGGGCTTGACGCTTCCTGAACGCGGCCGCTTCATGCGCCTCGGTTTTCGCGAATGTAGCACAATGGATAGTGTAGTGGCCTCCGAAGCCATTGATCCGGGTTCGACTCCCGGCATTCGCACCACCTCCCGGCAATCGGGACGAATCGTGAGTTGTGCGGCGGGTGAACCGCGAAAGGCACCCAAGTCCGCAAAAAGGGAAACAGGGCGGGAACGTTATGCCGTGAAATACCCATCGCGGCTCTGCCGCACCCGGAACACGGGATGTGACTGCCGAGAGGAAACCGAGCGCGGCGTGATGAGGGTCAGGCCCATGACTGTTGAGCGGTTGGCGGTACTCGCTCCTTGGGCTTGCTCCTTGATCCCATCCGCGAGTTCCGGTCCGCCTCCGGGGTTCACGCGAAGGCCTGGCGCACGGAGCGGTCGAGGAATTCGGCGGCGCGAGGGAGCGCTTGTTCCAGCGGTAGTTCCGCGGGAGAGATCGAATGGAGCGTGAGTCCGGCGGGCGGCTGCGCGGCGGTGGCGCGGCCGGCGAAGACGTGGACGGTTTTGCCCAGCGCGAGTGCGCGGGACGCGACGGCGCCGGGGCCCTTGCCCTGCAGCGAGCTGTCGTCGAAGCGGCCCTCGCCGGTGATGACGACGTCGGCGCCCGCGAGCCGCGCCTCGAGGTCGAGCCACGTGGAAACCAGATCGAAACCGGGCAGCAATTCGGCGCCCGCGGCGGCCATCAGGCCGAATGAAATGCCACCGGCCGCGCCGGTGCCCGGGACGTCCATCAATTCGTCGGGCCGACCAAAGCGTCCGCACAGGAGCAGCGCGAGGCGGGCGGCCTCGTGGTCCAGGCGCGCAAGGTCGCCGGGCCGCAGGCCTTTCTGCGGGCCGTAAGTGGCGGCGGCGCCGCGCGGTCCGAGCAGCGGGTTGGTGACATCGCAGGCGATGCGAATCGGCGGCAGGCCGGGTGTGAGCGCGCCGCTGATACGCGCGATCTCGCGCCAGCGGGCGGGCACCGGCGGTGAAACGCGGCGTCCGTCGCCGGCGAGAAATTCCAATCCAAGGGCCTCGAGTGCGCCGAGGCCGAGGTCGTTCGTCGCGCTGCCGCCGATGCCGAGCACGATTGCGGCGGCGCCGTGCGCGACGGCGAGGCGGATGAGTTCACCGGTGCCGGTGGTCGAGGTATGCCAGAGGTCGCGTTCGCCGGGTGGAAGCAGGGCGAGCCCGGAGGCGCTCGCCATCTCGATCACCGCGACACGAGCTTTGCTCCCGACTTCAGCCAGCCGAAGCAGCGCGCGCGCGGGAGCCGGGATGCGCTCATAGGCGACGAGTCCCACGCGTCCGGCCGCCGGGGTTCCCCGCGGGCCGGTGACCGTGGCGGGAAGCGTATCGCCGCCGACGGCCGCGGTGAGGATGGCGCCGAAGCCTTCGCCGCCGTCGGCAAGCGGGCAGGAGTCGATGGTCCAAGCGGGCCGGGTGGACGCGAGCGCGCGCGCCGCGGCGGCGCAGGCCTCGGGCGCGCCGAGGGCGTCCTTGAATTTGTCGAAGGCGAAAAGGACCCGCATCGCGTCAGGCATCACCGATGCGCGAGAAGCGCGCCACGCGCCGGCCGGCGACCTCGACCACCTCGGTGAACATGGTGGCGGGGCGTACCCACGTGCCGTGCTCGCCGTAGAGGGCCTGGTAAACGACAAGCGGCTCGAGCGTCTCCGAGTGGCGCGCGAGACCGGTCACCAGATACTCCATACCCTTGTGATGCCGGTAGCGGCCGGGCCGCGGTTCGGACGGAAGCGGCGGCAGGGCCTCGGCGGGAACGTGGAGCGATGAAGACATCGGTCGGCGGGGGACCGGGACGTTTGGCGGACCCGGGGAACGCGGCAAACCGCAATTCGGGATCGCAATCCCGCGCCGCGAAGCGATGGCCCCCAAGGGGTCAGGGCGTTCGTTGTTTCGGGGGAGGTTCGAACATTGAACGCCCTGACCCCGTGGGCGCGGTGCTCAGGCGAGCGACCAGGGTGAGCGCATTGCGCGGCCGCGCAGGCGGTTTGCCATGTCGTCGCCGACAAACTCCTCCTTCACGGGGTCCCACTTCAGGGGGCGGCCGAGCACCATCGCGATCTGGCCGAGGTTGCACACCGTCGTCGTGCGGTGGCCGATCTCGACGTCCGCGATCGGCTTCCCGCGCGAACGCACGCAGGCGAAGAAGTTGTCGTGGTGGTTGTTGCTCAGCTCGAGCTGCACCTTGCCGCCGGGGGCCTGCATCTCACGGAGCAGGTCGGGACTCGAGGCGCTCATCTTGTTGCGCGCGATGTCGAGCCAGCCGCGCTCGCCAACGAAGCGCGAGGTGCCGCCGCCGTCGTAGCGCGTGCGGCAATGCATCGGCACGCCGTTCGCGTAGCGCACGGTGAAGTCGACCTTGGTCGCGTTGGTGAACAGGCCCGAGCTTGGGAACTCGCCGCGGCCCTCGACGGAGACCGGACCGCCGGCGTCGGCGTCCATCGCCCACTGGCCGATGTCGAGGTAGTGCGCGCCCCAGTTCGTCACCTGGCCGTAGGCCGCGTCGGAGATGAAGCGGAAATTGTAATGGCAGCCGAGCGACGAGTAAGGCCGCCAGGGCGATGGCCCGAGCCACATGTCCCAGTCGAGCCCCTCCGGCACCGCCTCGGTTTTCCACGTGGCGCCGCAGTGACGGTTGTTGGGCGGGATGAAGCAGTCGATGCGGTGGACCTTGCCGAGGCCGCCGTTGCGCACGAACTGCGCGACATCGTGGAAGCGCTTCATCGAGCGGTGCTGGGTGCCGTGCTGCGCGACGCGGTTGTATTTGCGCGCGGTCGCCACCACGGCACGGCCCTCCTCGATCGTGAGGGTCATCGGCTTCTCGATGTAGACGTCCTTGCCATTCCGCATCGCGTCGATCGCCACCAGCGCGTGCCAATGGTCGGGCGTGCAGACGAACACCGTGTCGATGTCGGTCCGGCGGTTCAGCTCGCGGAAGTCGGCGTGGGCGCGGCAGTCCTTGTTGCCGTAAGCCTTGTTGACGCGCTCGGCGCCTTCGTCGCGGCGCTCGCGGTCGACGTCGCACACGCCGATGATGCGCACGTTCTCGTCGCCGAGCAGGGCGCCGTAATGGCTGTCGGCGATGTTACCGGAGCCGACGATGCCGACGGTGATCTTGCGGCTGGGGGCGTTCTGTCCACGCAGGCCGGAAGGCAAAATGAGCGGGGCCGCGGCGGCGGCCGTGGCGAGCCCGGTGGAGCGAAGGAAGCGGCGGCGGCTAAGAGGAAGGACGGGGAGATTCATGGGCGGGGGCTCAGGAGAGGTGGGCGAGGGCGCGGGCCGCGGCTTCCCGGACGACGGGAGCCTCGGAGGGGTTTTCACGGATGCCGGCGAGCACCGCGCGGGCGGTGGTGTCGCGGCGGTGGGCGATGCTGCCGATCACGCCGGCCTTGGGCACGCCGGAGAGTGAGCCGAGCGCGTCGCGCAACGCCGCGGCGGCCTCGGGCCCGGGAATCTGCTGCACCGCGTAGCGG
Organism: Opitutaceae bacterium; assembly: GCA_046091745.1. GTDB lineage: Bacteria > Verrucomicrobiota > Verrucomicrobiia > Opitutales > Opitutaceae > ER46. Next base: position 4,275 of record JBJTCH010000012.1, on the reverse strand, counting down.
GCCGCGTCGGCCGAGCGGGCGTCCTTCAGCAGGGCGGCCAGCGCGGGCACGCTCTTCACGGAGGCCACGAGCGCGAGCATCTGGCAAAGGAAGGCGCGGCCGGCCTCGGTGCAGTCGGGCAACGCGAGTGCCTTCAGCAGCTGCTCCTCGACGCGGGCGCGGTCCTCGGGTCCGGAATCGATCACTTGTTCGCGCACGCTCCAGGCGAAGCTGCGATCACCGCCGTACTCGAGGCGGGCACACATTTCCCACGGTTCGGGCGTGCTGCCGGCGTTGGACTTGCGGTCGGCGCTGCTACGCGGCGGGCGTTCAGCGGAGGCGGGGGCGGGGCGTTTCTTGTCGGCCATGGGCAAAAAGGGAACCTTCGCCCGCGGTGGCGCAAGCCCGCGTTCGAAGCGCCCGCCTCGCTTGCCGCGCGTCACGGTCAGGTTAGGCTCGGCGCATGGCCGATGTTTTCTCCCGCTTCCTGCAGGCCTTCATCCCGCTCTTCGTGGCCATCGATCCCGTGGGGTTGGCCGCGATCTTCCTCGGGTTGGGGCAGGGTGTCGCGGCCGAGCGTCGGCAGCGGATTGCGCGGCAGGCGACGCTGACCGGCGGCGGAGTGGCGCTGCTGTTCCTCTTTCTCGGCGCGAGCATCTTCCGGGCGCTGGGTATCTCCGTGACGGACTTCCAGGTGGCCGGCGGATTGATCCTGTTCATGCTGGCCGCGCGCGACCTCGTGCATTCGGGCGGTGAACCGGAGAAACTGCCCGACGACTTCGGCGTGGTGCCGCTTGGCATGCCGCTGATCGCGGGTCCGGCGCTCATTGCGACGCTGCTGCTGCTCGCGCAGACGCACGGCATGTTGCTCACGCTGGCCGCACTGGTCGTGAACCTCGTCCTTGTGGTACTCGCCTTCGCCTACAGTGACGTGCTCGCCCGCCGCATCGGAGCCACGGGCCTCCGCGCGATCTCCAAGATCATCTCGATGCTCCTCGCCGCCATCGCCGTCGCGATGGTGCGGCAGGGCTTGAAAGGGTAACAGGCGCCGCCCCATGGGGTCAGGGCGTTCGTTGTTGTGGTTTTGAACATTGAACGCCCTGACCCCTTGGGCGGGGTGCTGGCGGATGCCCTCGGTTTGCGGCCCGACTGCGCACTCGCGCCCGGCAGGGGCGGGCGTTTCGCTCCGGGGGTGCCGTTGCCGCTTCACGCCGTCTGCCGTCTGCCCGCGCCGGGGGATAATGTCGCGATCGCCATCCGCCGGATCGAGGCGGGGGAGGAGCTTGCGTTGCCGGCGGGTGCGCGGGCGTTGCCGTGCACGGTGCTCGAGGGACAACGGTTCGCGGTGGCGCCCATTACGGCCGGCGCGTCGTTGCTTTCCTGGGGGCTGCCGTTCGGGCGCGCTACCCGCGCGATCGCGCCGGGGGACTATGTGGCCAACGCCGCCATGCTCGCGGCGCTGGCTGTCCGCCGGATCGATGGCGCGCGTCTGCCCGATACAGCGAATTTCGAGGACTGCCTGGAGCCGTTCCGCCTCGACGAGTCGCGGATTCATCCGGCACCGCCCGTCCCGCGTGCCTCGCCGGCGCGGACGTTCGAAGGCTACCGCCGGCCCGGCAACCGCGGTACGGGCACGCGCAACTTCGTCGTCATTCTCGGCACCTCGTCGCGTGCCGCCAGTTTTGCACGCCAGCTCACCGCGCGGCTGCAGCCGTTGGCGCGCGTGACCCCGGGGATCGACGGCATCGTGGCCGTGGCGCACACCGAGGGCGGCGCGCCGGACGACGGTAACAACCACCTCGAGGTTCTGCGGGCGCTCGGCGGTTTCATGGTGCACCCCAACGTCGCCGCGGTGCTCGCGGTCGACCAAGGGCCGGAACCGCTCAACAACCGCCGGCTGGAGGCCTTTTTGCGCGAGCACCGTTACCCGCTCGACCAAGTGCCGCACGCGTTCCTGAGTCTCGGCCGGGGTCTGGCGGCGGGCCTCGCGGAGGGCGAGCGGCTACTGCGCGGCTGGTTGCCGGCGGCGGCCGCGTGCGCACGCACCGCGGAGCCGCTGTCCGGGCTGCGAATCGCGCTGCAATGCGGCGGATCCGATGCGTTCTCGGGCGTGTCGGGCAACCCCCTCGCTGGCGCGCTGGTGCACGAGGCGATCCGGCACGGCGCGACCGGCGTGCTCACGGAGACCGACGAGTCGATGGGCGCCGAGGACTACATGCTCTCCCATGTGCGCGACCTCGCGACGGCGCGCGCGTTCACGGCGATGCTCGACCGCTTCCGGGAAAAACTCGCGTGGCACGGCCTCACCGCCGAGAGCAACCCCTCGGCCGGCAACCGCTTCCGCGGGCTCTACAACATCGCGCTGAAATCACTCGGTGCCGTGCACAAGAAGGACCCCCGCACGCCGCTCCAGAGCCTCATCGAATACGCGCAGCCGCTGCGCGACCTGGCGGACCCGGGCTTCACATTCATGAACGGCCCCGGCAACGACCTTGAGGGCATCGCCGGCCAGGTCGGCGCGGGCTGCAACCTCATCCTCTTCGCCACCGGCAACGGCTCGATCACGAACTTCCCGTTCGTGCCGACGCTCAAGGTCACGACCACCACGCGCCGCCACGAGTTGCTGCGGCACGAGATGGACATCAACGCCGGTCGTTACCTCGACGGGGAACCGATGGAGGCGCTCGTCGCCGAGTATTTCGAGACGGTGGTGGCGACGGCGGGCGGACGCCGCACGCGCGGTGAACACGCCGGACACGCCCAGGTCTCGGTGTGGCGCAATTGGCGGCAGACTGACACCACGCGCCTCGCCGAGTTGCGCGCGCGGGTGGCGCCGGACGGACAGCCTCTGCCGGTCGTTTCCGCTGCGGACGTGCCGCCGGTGACGTTGCCTCCGATGCGCCTCGTCGGCGGGGCCGGTGGGTGCGGGGCGACGGAGCGCATCGGTTTGATCCTGCCGACCAGCCTCTGCTCGACGCAGATCGCGCGCTTGGCGGCCGAGCGGCTGAACGCCCGCGGGCTGGCCAAGTCCGCCGGGATCTCGCGCTTCCTCGGTTTCCTTCACACCGAAGGGTGCGGCTTCGGCGGCGAAACCATGTACCAGCTGCTGCACCGCACCTACCGCGGCTACCTCACGCACCCGAACGTGGCGGCCGCACTCTTGCTGGAGCACGGGTGCGAGAAAGTGCCCAACGATGTCATGCGTCACCACCTCGCCGCCGCCGGCGTCGATCCCGCGCGTTTCGGCTGGGCCAGTGTGCAGCTCGACGGCGGCATCGAGCGCGCCCTGGGACGCGTGGAAGCGTGGTTCGAGGAGCGACTGGCGGCGATGCCCGTGGTGGCGGATTCGGTTCCGCGCGGCGCGTTGAATCTCGCGGTGCTTTCCGCCGGTGTGGTCGACCGCGCTTCATCGCGTGCGTTCGCCGCGGTCGCGCGCGCCGTGCTCGCCGCCGGCGGCTCGGTGCTGCTGGCCGAGGGTGATCCGCTGCTGGCCGCTGGTCCGTTTCGCACCGCGCTGCTTGGTGAGGTCGCACCCCGCGCTACGCTCGCTTACGGCGAGCCGCTCACTGCACCGGGGCTACACATCGTCGCGACCGAGACGGACCACTGGGTGGAAAATCTCACCGGGCTTTGCGCCTGTGGCGCGCATCTGGCGGTCGGGCTCGTGCGCGATCATGCGCGCCAGGGTCATCCGATGATGCCGGTGGTCCAGTTCGCGGCCGCGGACCAGCGCGGCGCGGTGGCGGCGGAGGATATCGATGGTTGTCTCCCGGTTGATCCGGCCGCCGCCGCCGCGCTACTGGCGGAGTGGATTGGCGCCGTCGTGTCCGGCGCGCGCCAGGTTGCGGCGCAGCGCAACGGCGCGGTCGACTTCCAGCTTACGCGCGGTCTGCTCGGTCTCACCACCTGAGCGCAACCTGAGCGCTTGCGCGGCCGTCACCCCCGTTTACTCGTCCCGCATGTCTGACCCCGTTACTCCTTCGATCGAAGTCCGCGGCCTGCGCAAGGCCTACGGCGGACTGGAGGCGGTACGCGGCGTCGACTTCACGGTCGGCCGCGGCGAGGTTTTCGGTCTGCTCGGACCCAACGGCGCGGGCAAGACGACGATCGTCGAGTGCCTCGTGGGGCTGCGCGAACCCGATGCCGGCGACCTGTTCGTGTGCGGTCTCGACGCGCGGCGCCAGCCGCGTGAGGTGAAGCGCCGGATCGGCGTGGCGCTGCAGTCGACCTCGCTGCAGGACAAAATCACGCCGCGTGAGGCGCTGCGGCTCTTCGGGGCCCTGTACGGCGGCGGCG
>JBJTCH010000011.1:0-2734 GCA_046091745.1 Opitutaceae bacterium | reverse complement strand
GATTCCGCTGGCGCGCTCGGGATCGATCGCGACGCGGCGCGGGCGTTCATGGAGACCCAGATCTCCGCGGCGCGCGCGCTCCAGGAAGGCCTGCTGGCGGATTGGTCCGCTGGCCGGGCCACGCCACCTCGGGCGCGTGACCTCCCCCGGGAGATTCGTCCGGAACTGGATCGGATCGGCCTCGAACTCCTGTTGGCCGTCAGGGCGGTCGCCGCCAGTACAAAGTCGGACTCGGAGCTGACCCGCCTCCGCGAGGAGATCGGCCTGTTGGGTCGGCGGCTCGGATTCCCGGGTGACTTCGCGGTGCGGCTTTCAGCCGCCATCGCCGGGCTGCGAATCACCGCTCCAGCGACGATGGCGGGATTGCGTCAGGCCGGAGTGCTGCGAGTCGGGCTCACCGGCGACTACGCGCCCTTCAGCGAGGAACGGGCCGGGGAGTTGCGGGGGTTTGATGTCGCGCTGGCCCGGGAGTTCGCCGCGATGCTCGGTGGGCGTGTGACGTTTGTCCGGACGACCTGGTCCCGGCTGATGGAGGATCTCTTGGCCGGCCGGTTCGATTTCGCCGCTGGTGGCATCAGCGTGACGCCGGAGCGGCGGGGGCGCGCCGACTTCGGGCCGACTCTGCTGGTGGATGGCAAGACCCCGATCGCCCGCTGCGCGGATCGAGGCCGCTTCGGCACGCTGGAGGAGATCAATCGTCCGGACGTACGGGTGATTGTGAACCCCGGCGGCACCAACGAACGGTTCGCCCGGGAACATCTGCCCCGTGCCTCGCTTCGCGTGTTTCCCGACAACCGGTTGATTTTCGCGGAAATCCTGGCGGGCCGGGCCGACGTCATGGTGACCGATGCCGTCGAAGTGCGGCTGCAGGTGGCGCGGCAACCCGGACTTTGCGGCACGCGAGCGGAACCGTTCACGCGGTTCGAGAAGGCGTGGATGTTTCCGCGCGGGGCCGAGGTCGCCGCGGAGGCCGAAGGTTGGCTCACTCCGCGAATCGAATCGGGGGAAATCGCGCGGCGGCTCGACGCGGCGATCGCCGGGGCGCGCTGAGCCGATTCCCGTATAACCAGCCGCAGGCTTGCGGAACGCGTGGAACGGCGGCGAGATTAGTCGATCCTTTCGACTCATGTCCGATCCGAACGTCTTTGATCCCGTGGAGGACGCCATCGCCGCCATCGCGGCGGGGCAGCTCGTGGTCGTCGCCGACGACGAGGACCGCGAGAACGAAGGCGATTTGATCATGGCGGCCGAGAAGGTGACGCCGGAGACGGTGAACATGATGAACCGCTATGGCAGCGGGAACGTGTGCGTGCCGATGACGGGGGCATGGCTCGACCGGCTCGGGCTGGGGCCGATGGTGGCGCGCAACCGCGAGGTACAGCGCACGGACTTCGCGGTGAGCGTTGATGCGGCCGCCGGCATTTCCACCGGGGTGAGCGCGTACGATCGCACCGTGACGATCCGGACCCTGGCGTCCCCCGAGGCCCGCCCGGAGCAGTTGGTGCAGCCCGGCCATATTTTCCCGCTTCGCGCGAAGACCGGTGGCGTGTTGGAACGCGCGGGTCACACGGAGGCGGCGGTGGATCTCGCGCTGCTGGCCGGGCTTTCGCCCGCCGGGGTGATCTGCGAATTGGTGAACGACGACGGCTCGATGCAGCGCCTGCCGCAGCTGATCGAGTTCAAGCGCCGGTTTGGCCTGAAGATGATCTCGATCGGCGACCTGATCGCTTACCGGCTGCGCCGCGACACTCTGGTCGAAAAGGTTTCCGAGGGCGAATTGCCGACGCGGCATGGGAGTTTCCACCTGCAGGTCTTCCGATCCCGCCTCGATCGGCGGCACCACCTCGCGCTTTCGTTGGGGGATCTCACCCAGGAACCGCCGCCCTTGGTGCGCGTGCAGACGGCCAATCCGCTCGCGGATGTGTTCGGGCCCCCCGGAGAGTCCTGCGTCGTCGATGCCAGCCTCGCCGCGATCGCGGCCGAGGGCCGGGGCGTGCTGGTTTACATGGAGCCGGCGGGCGGAGGGGAAGCGGTTGTGAAACAGCTTTCGGCCGCGACCGGGCAAACGGGCTCCCTGTCGATGGACCTGCGCGATTACGGCATCGGGGCGCAGATCCTGCGTTCACTCGGGCTTCGTCGGATCCGGGTGCTCACGCGGCATCCGCGCAAGGTGGTGGGCCTCGAGGCCTACGGCATCGAGCTGGTCGAGCAGCGGGCTTTGTCTGTCTGAGTCGGGACCGGTCGAGCCGGTGGTCCCGTGCGGATACCGGATACGGCGGGTCGGGTGGACGGGGGACGCCGCGGGGCGCATAAGAACCGCCCTTCAAAAGGATATGCCTCCCCCCGAAAGGGCCCTCGCCCGGATGGCGCCGCGCCGCGGCCCGATGATCAGGCCAGCCAACCGGCCAGCCGCGAGAGGAACACTCGAGGCGCGACCGGTTTGCCTTGAAAGTCGTCCATTCCGGCGGCGCGGCAATTCTCGCGGTCGGACTGGTTGACGTTGGCGGTCAGTGAGACAATCCGCACCCGGAGCGCGCCGCCTTCTAGCCGACGGATCCTCCGCGTCGCCTCCAAGCCGTCCATTTCCGGCATGTGCAGGTCCATCAGCACGAGGTCGAACGGACCGGCCTCGGACCAGCGGGCCACCGCCTCGGCGCCGTCTCGCGCGACCACCACTTCCGCTCCGGTCGGTGCGATGATACCCTGGAGCACTTCGCGATTGAACTCGTTGTCC
>JBJTCH010000010.1:0-2532 GCA_046091745.1 Opitutaceae bacterium | reverse complement strand
CCGAGACACGCAAGGTATCATCTCCTTGGCGTTACAGACAACGCGGCCGCAGGATCCCGCTCTTGACAGTCCACGTGACGGAACGGAGATTATAAGGGTCTTACTGGGTGGCACGGAGTGTGCTCCTCAGCGGTTCCCCGTGGTCTTGTCTCATTTCACGTTCGGGCCCCACGATCCCTCGCGCGGAGATTTCCCGATGTCCCTTCGTTCCCGCAGCACTTTCGCTTCGCTGGTCGCCCTGCTCGCCCTGCCCGGGGTGCTCGTCGCCCAGGTTCGGGAGGTCTACACGCTTTCCCTCCCCCCCGCCCTCGGCGCGGAGACGGGTCGCGCCCTGCCGGGCGTGACGGCCGCCTCGCCGATCGGGTTCGGTCCCAAGTCCGGTGATTTCTTCGCCGGCTTCGGGTACCAGAACTCGACGCGCTTCGGCGGTGGGAACGACGGCTCCGTCTCGGTCGGCGCCGGCCTCGGGGACCCGAGCAAGATTGGGTTCGAGTTCGTCGCCGTCTCCGCCTCGACCGTCCGCTCGGGCTTCTTCGACCGTATGCTCGGCGCGGCGAAGGTGCACCGGACGTTGGCGAACGGCGTCGGTGTGGCGGCTGGTATGGAAGGGGTGAGCCTGACGGGTGAGTCGTCCGGCGACCCCTCGCTCTATGTGGTGGCGACCAAGGTGCAGGAGATCGGGACTGGGGCGAACTTCAACAGCGTGACCTGGAACGCCGGCCTCGGGACCAAGCGCTTCGCGCCGGCCTCGGACGCGGAGCAGCAGGGCGGCGTCGGCCTCTTCGCCTCGGCGGCGATCAAGGCCAATGCGACGACCTCCCTCATCGCGGACTACACCGGCCAGGATCTCAACCTCGGGCTCTCGTTCGCGCCATTCCGTGACCTCCCGGTCACTATCTCCCCGGCGATCGTCGACGTCCTCGGGCGTTCCAAGGATGTCAATGGGAACACCAGCGGGGCGCGGATGACCCTCGGTATCGGCTTCAGCTACAGCGGCCGGAAGGCCTCGGCGGCTGGCGCGGCCGCCGGCGAGCCGGGCACGGCTCGTGTCCTCCCGCCCCCTGATGATGATTCGGACGGCGTGCCGAACACGGTCGACGCCTGCCCGAACACTGCGCCGGGGACCCCGGTCGACAGCCGTGGTTGCCCGCTCCCGCCGCCGGATGATGACGGCGACGGCGTGCCGAACGCGGTCGACACCTGCCCGAACACCCCGCGTGGGACGGCGGTCGACAGCCGTGGCTGCCCGCTCCCGCCGCCTGATGACGACAAGGACGGCGTGCCGAATGCCTCGGACGTCTGCCCGAGCACCCCGGCTGGCACCCAGGTCGATGCCCGTGGCTGCCCGCTCCCGCCGCCTGACGCCGATGGTGATGGTGTGCCTGACGCGTCGGACAGCTGCGCGAACACGGCGCGTGGGACGGCGGTCGATGTGAAGGGGTGCCCGGCGATCTTCTCGGGTGCGAAGAGCCTCGTCCTCAAGGGCGTGACCTTCGCCTCGGGGGCCTCGACCCTGCTCCCGGCCTCGCGCCCGGCGCTCGACGAGGTCGTCAAGACCCTGGCCGACAACCCGTCGGTGAAGGTGGAGGTCGGCGGTCACACCGATCGCACGGGCTCCGAGCCGGTCAACCAGCGGATCTCGCTGGCGCGTGCGAACGCGGTCCGTGCCTACCTGATCTCGAAGGGGGTCGCGGCGGACCGGATCACGGCGAAGGGCTACGGCAGCTCCAAGCCGATCGCTCCGAACAACACCCCGGCTGGCCGCGCGACAAACCGTCGTGTCGAGCTGACCCCGGTGCAGTAAGCTGTGAACGACTCACCTCACACTCGATTTCGGAGCTTGTATCCCATGATTCGTTCTCTTACGCAGCAGGTCGTCCGGGTCGCGATGCTCGCGACCCTGACGGTCGCGGTCGCCGAGGCCCAGAGCGGTGGCGGCTCTGATTTCACCGGCCCGGGAGGCGGTGGCGGCGGCGCCGGTGGCTCCTACGCCCCGCTGGGGGTCCCGGCGGGCGCCCCCGCCGGTCCGCTATCGGCCGCGGGCTCGGCGGGGCTCGCCGGCGTTGCGAGCCTCTTTGGCAACCCCGGTGCGGGTGGCATCTCGGTCCCGAACCCGGCGGGTGGCACGGTCACCATCTCCCCGGCGACGGCTCGTGCGATCGCGGCCGTTTTGAGTGGCGGTGGGGCGGAGGCGGTTCAGGCCCTCCAGAACATCCTCGGTGGTGAGGGGGTCCCGGCGGCCGCCGCCGGCTCGCTGGCCAACGCCTTGGCCGCGCTCGGCTCTAATCAGGGCCGCGCCACGCTGGTTGCGGCGATCGATGCCTTCAACGCCGCCATAGACGCGGGCCCGAGCGCCCCGCCGCCGGCGATGCTCGCCATCCGCTTCGCGATCGCCTCGGCGTCCCGCTAAGCGAGTAGCTTCACGAATGTGAGGGCGGGGGCTCGGTCCGCCGGGCCCCCGCACTTGCAGTGTGACCTTCCCGCTGTCCGTGAACCGGCCAGCGTCCGGGCCTCAGCGACTCCGCTGGATCC
>JBJTCH010000009.1:0-7373 GCA_046091745.1 Opitutaceae bacterium | reverse complement strand
CCGTGGGGATGTCGACGCCGCACTCGATGCAGGTCGTGGCGAAGAGATGGCGAAGGTCATGGTGGGTGACCCTTTCCAGCCCGAGCGCCGCGCAGGCACGATCGATCGACTTCTGCGCTTCGCGGAGGCGGAACACGGGATCCGCGGGGGCGAGAAACGGTTTGCCGTCCTCGGTGTGAACAGCCGCTTTAACGCGTCTTTCCCGGACCCTTGTCAGGAGTGCACTGAGTTCGCTGTTGATGGGGACACGCCGGTTGCTGGTTTCGGTCTTTTGCCCCTTCACGTGGAGCACGCCGGTTTTGAGATCGACGCAGGACCACGTCACGGTGGGTACCTCGCCCACACGGCATCCGGAGTAGGCGAGGAAGCGGCAGAAATCGGCCGCCTCCGCGCCCCAGCCGCCCACGGCTCCGTTATTCTCGATCTCTGCGAACAGGCGCTGGGCCTGGTCGCGCGTCGGCAGCACGATTTTGGTGCGCGTGATCTTCTTCTTCAGTTTCCCTTCGGCCGGCTGAACGGAAACCGGGTTGGAGAAAATCGCGCCCCGCTCGATCGCGATGTCGAGGATCCGTCGGAGCGTGTCGATGGCGCGATTGACTGATGTGGCGGAGTTGCCCTTAAGGACGGTCTTCGCCCCGGGCGGTCGGAAGTTGGTGCCCTTGGCCTTGAAGCGGGTGGCCCATTCCTCAACCGCCGCGGGAGTGACCTGCACGGGCTTCATGTTTCCAAGTTCCGGCCACGTCCGGCGGAGCTTTTTCAGGGCAGTGATGCGTGAGGTGATCGAGGACGGGCGCAGTTCCGGGTGTGCCCGCGTGCGCTCCTCGTACACCCGCATCAGATCGGCCATGCGCCCTGTTCCGCCGGTGACTGCGGCCGCGCTGCGACGCAGGCCCTCGATCCGGTTCGCCTCATCGGCTAGGCGGAGCTTGGCGACACTCAGGACGTCGGTGTCGAGACTGACCCATTTCTGCTTGCCCGAGATAGTCCACCTTGCGTAGTACCGCCCGCTCGATTGGTTTCGAAGCAGGTTCTGCACCGGTGTTCTTTCCCACGTTGGTTTCGCCATGTTTTCTAGATGTTGCGTCTTGACCCCGTCAGCGTGTAGAAAACCCCTGTAGAAGGCAACAAACGGAAAGTTCGTAAGTGCTTGATAGAAAGCGAAAATGCCAGAGTAGCTCAGTGGTAGAGCAGAGGACTCATAAGCCTTTGGTCGCCGGTTCAATCCCGGCCTCTGGCACCACTTCGGCCCGAGTGCGGTTTTGTCCGGCTCGGCTCCGCTGCAACCGAAGCGTGGGAGGGAGGTCGGACCGCGCGTTCAGGCGCGCGTCACCTCAACGTCAACTTGCAGCTTGGACCGGCGCGCGTCCTCGCGCCCCGCGCCGCGGAAGGGTTCGGGAAGGGGAAACGCGGGTTGACAACTCCGAGGGCGCGCTGCTCTTCTGACCCTTCACCCACCATGAGCATCCTTCTCGGAATCCTCACGTTTGTCCTCATCCTCGTCTCCATTTTCCTCGTTCTCATCGTGCTGATGCAGAAATCGAAGGATGGCGGGATGGGCGCCGCCTTGGGCGGTGGCGCGGCCGAGGCCGCCTTTGGCGCGGAGACCAACAATGTGTTGGTGCAGGCCACCAAGTATTCGGCGATCCTGTTCTTCGTTTTGGCGTTTCTCCTGTATTTGGGCCGCATCTACGAGCGCTCCCACGGCAACGTGGCCGCCGGCAAGGCGCTGCCCGCGATCGCCGCGCCCGCGGCTCCGGCCCCGGCTCCCGCCGCGGCCGCTCCGGTGACCGCCCCGGCGGCGGCGACCCCCGCTCCGGCCGCCACCACGCCGCCGGCCGAGGCCCCGAAGAAGTAAGTTTTCTTCCGGGCGATGGATTTTTCCGCCCGCAACGCGCCCGCCCTTTTCCGGCGGGCGTTTTCTTTGGCGCTGGCCGGGATGTTCATCACCTCGGTGGCGCGGGCGGCCGCTCCGGCGGCGCCGCCCGAGCTCGCGCAGATCGCCAAGCCGGAAGCCGCGGAGGCCGCCCGGCTGGTGGAGCAGTTCCGCTCGGCGGGGGTGCAGGGAGACTTTTACCTCGAGTTTCAGCTGAAGGTGCTGCCCCGGCGCGGCGATGAGCGCGCCTACGACGGGAAGCTCTGGGGCGGGCGACGCGCGGGGGCGCCGGTCTTCCGCGTCGAGGTGACGGATTCCAGCGGAGCGGCGCACCGCCTGCTGTTGCGCAACGGCGCGGCGCCGCGGGCCTGGCGCTGGCGGGACGGCCGCGCGGTGTCGATCGAGGGACGCGACGCGCTTGCGCCGCTGGTGCCGGGCGCGGACATCTCGGCGTTCGATCTCCAGATGCCTTTCCTCTATTGGCCGGGAGCGACGGTGGAACGGATCACACGCGTGTGGGGTCGGCCCGCGAACGCGTTCCTGTTCCGCGCGCCGGAATTGATCGGCGAGGGTGACGGGGCCGTCGCGGCGGTGCGCGCGTACCTCGACACCCAGTTCAACGCGCTGATGCAGACGGAGCTGATCGGGCCCGCCGGCCGCGTGATCAAGACGAGTTACCTCGTGAGCCTGAAGAAGGTGGAGGACCAGCAGGTGCCGCGGCAGATGGACTACCGGAACGAGGTGACGCGCGACAAGACGCGCCTCGACGTGACCGCGGTCGCCTTGAACGCGGCGTGGCCCGCGACGCTGTTCGAGCCGGAGACGCTGGGGGAGGCGGGGGCCGCGCCGGCCCGCGTGAACCGGTTCGCGCCATGAAGGACGCCTCCGCGCGACCCGCGGTGATTTTCGACCTGGACGGCACGCTGCTCGACAGCCTGCCGCTGGTGCTTGCGGCGATCCGGCACGCGATCGAGCCGTTCGGAGGCACGGCGACGATGGATCTTTTCGCGAATCTCGGCGGTCCGCCGGAGAAATTCCTCGGACCGCTGGTCGGCGGGGAAGCGAACCTGCCCGAGGCGATGGCGCGGATGTACTCCTTCCACCGGGAACACCATGAATTGATCCGGCCGTATCCCGGCGCAGTGGAGACGGTGACCGCGCTCCGGGAGCAGGGCAGGGATGTGGCGGTGTGGACGGGCCGTGACCGGCGCTCGACGCGGGATCTGGCGCGGCGCTGGGGGCTGGAGGAGCGGTTGGGCGCGCTGGTCTGCGGGGATGACTTTTCCACGCACAAACCGCATCCGGACGGCTTGCGCGAGATCCTGCGCCGGTTGGGGCGTGCGCCCGCGGAGTGCGTGATGGTCGGCGATGCCGACGTGGACGTGCTCGGCGCGCACGCGTGCGCGGTGGACGCGGTGGTCATCCGCCATCAGCGGATCCTGCCCGCGGAAATCGCGGAAAAATCGTGGCGCGTGGTCGGAACGCCGGCGGAGGCGTACTCCACGGTGCTGGGGCGGAGCTGAGCTGGTTGCCGGCCGGAGTACGGCTGGGGTGTTTTCCCGCGGCGCGTGAATTCTTTTTCATTGCCGCCGAACGATCAGACATGCCTCCTCGCGCGAAACCGAGCTGCGAATCCCATGGCCAACAAGAGCAAACCTTCCCGGCCCCTGACCATCGACCTGCCCACCTCGATGATCGAGAAGATCGAGCTATGCCGCCGCGACGGTGGCTTCGCCAGCAGCAGCGCGGTGGTGCGCGCGGCGATCTCCCAGTTTGATTTCGCGACGTGCCGGCCCGACCGGGAGCCGCACCGCCAGATCTCGGTGCGCATCTCATCCGAGCAGCGCGCGGCTTTGAAGCGGTACTCGCGGCAGAAGGACGTCAGCGTGGGCGAGCTGCTCCGCATGGCGATCGACGCGTTGGCGGTGCGCAAGACGCGCCGCCGCTGAGCGGCGGACCGGAACCGGCGGGATGGGCGCGGGGCGAGGCTTGCCTTTGCCGCGGGCGCTTCTTTTGGTCGCGCGCTTTTCATGAATCCGCCGCCGCTCTCCACCTGGGCCCGCAATGTCTCACCGTCGCCGACGCTCGCCGTCGACGCCAAGGCCAAGGCCCTGCAGGCGGCGGGGGAGGACGTGTGCGGGTTCGCCGCGGGTGAGCCTGATTTCGACACGCCCGAGCACATCAAGGAGGCGTGCATCGCCGCGCTGAAGGCGGGCAAGACCAAGTATGCGCCGACTCCCGGCATCGAGCCGCTGCGCCAGGCGATCGTGGACCGCTACGCGGCGGAGTACGGCCTGAAACTCACGCCGGCGCAGGCGATTGTTTCCCCCGGCGGCAAATTCAACTGCTTCCTCGGCGTGCTCGCGGTGTGTTCGCCGGGCGACGAGGTGATCGTGCCCGCGCCGTACTGGGTCAGTTATCCCGAGATGGTGAAACTGGCCGGCGCCACGCCGCGCTTCGTGCTCGCCGACGACCGCACCGGTTTCCGGCTCACGCCCGAGATGGTCGAGGCTGCCATCACGCCCCGCACGCGCCTGCTCATCCTGAATTCCCCGTCGAACCCGACGGGGGCGGTTTACACCCGCAAGGAACTGGAGGCGATCGTGGCCGTGGCGCTGCGCCACAACCTCTACATCCTCTCGGACGAGATGTACGAGCATCTCGTCTATGATAACGCGCGGCCGACGTGCGTCGCGACGTTCAGTCCGGAGGTCGCCGCGCGGACCATCACGGTGGCGGGTTTCTCGAAAACCTACGCGATGACCGGTTGGCGCATCGGCACGACGGTGGCGCCGCTGCCGATCGCGAAGGCGATCTCCGAGCTGCAGAGCCAGATGTCGTCCAACGTCACGACCTTCGCGCAATTCGGCGCGCTGGCGGCGCTCAAGGAAAAGGAGAAGACCACCGCGGCGGTGCAGCGCATGCTGGCCGCGTTCGACCGGCGGCGGAAGTCGCTGCACGCGGAGCTCAATCGGATCCCGGGGATCACATGCCTGCTCGCCGAGGGCGCGTTCTATCTTTTCCCGAACATCTCCTCGTTCGGGCTGAAGGACATCGACTTCTGCAACCGGCTGCTCGACGAGCAGAAGGTCGCGGCGGTGCCGGGCAGCGCGTTCGGCGCCGAGGGCTACCTGCGGCTTAGCTACGCGACGAGCGACGAGATCATCGCGAAGGGCGTGGCGCGTCTCGCCGCGTTCTGCGCGGGTTTGCGTCGCTGACGTTCTTCTGTCGCGCCGGCGCGCGCGGACGAGAATCTGTTTGCGCTGCCCTGCGGCGGAACGTCTTCTCGCGGGCCAATTTTCCCATGAAGCGCACCCATCATTGTGCCCAGCTGTCCAAGTCCGATCTCGGGGCGGTCGTGTCCCTGCTCGGTTGGGTGGACACGATCCGCGACCAAGGCGGGATCATCTTCGTCGACCTGCGCGACCGCAAAGGCGTGACCCAGGTGAAGCTGGAAGCGCACGACAACTCGGCGCTCGCGGGACAGCTGAAACACCTGAAGCCGGAGTCGGTCATCGGCATCACGGGGCGCGTCGCGGCCCGCCCGGCAGGCACGGAGAACACCGGCCTGGCCACGGGTGGCATCGTGGTGGAGGCGAGCGAACTCGAGATCCACAACATCTCGGACACCCCGCCGTTCCCGCTGGATGACGCCGGCGGCGACAAGGTTAACGAGGATCTGCGTCTGACGTACCGTTACCTCGACCTGCGGCGCCCGAAGATGCGGCGCAACCTCGCGGTGCGTCATCGCGCCTCGAAGTCGATCCGCGATTACTTCGACGCGCAGGAGTTCATCGAGGTGGAGACGCCGGCGCTGTTCAAGAGCACCCCCGAGGGCGCGCGTGAGTATCTCGTGCCCTCGCGCATCCACCCGGGGCAGTTCTACGCGCTCTCGCAGTCGCCGCAGCAGTTCAAACAGATCCTGATGGTCGCGGGCGTGGAGAAGTATTTCCAGATTGCCCGCTGTTTCCGTGATGAGGACCTGCGGGCGGATCGCCAGATGGAGTTCACCCAGGTGGACGTCGAGGCCTCGTTCGTCACGCGGGAGGACATCTACGCGCTGTTCGAGGGCATGCTCGTGAAGGTGTGGAAGGACGTGCTCGGCGTGGACATCCCGCGGCCGTTCCCGCGGATGGCGTTCAAGGACGCGATGAATCGCTACGGTGTCGACAAGCCGGACGTCCGCTTCGGCCTCGAGCTGGCGGATCTCTCGGAGACCTTCCGCGAGTCGTCGTTCAAGGTGTTCCAGGCGACGGTGGCCGGCGGCGGCGCGGTGAAGGCGCTGAACGCCAAGGGCCTGGCGGACGTCACGCAGGGCGAGCTGAAGAACCTGGAGGATGTCGCGAAGTCGCTCGGCGCGAAGGGTCTCGCGTTCATCAAGGTTGAAGGCGGCGAGTGGAAGTCGCCGATCGTGAAGTTTTTCACCGACGCGGAGAAAGCGGAGCTGGCGCGGAAGCTGGACATGGCGGACGGCGACATCGTGTTCTTCGCGGCGGCGCCGTGGGAGAAGGCGTGCGCGATCCTCGGCCGGCTGCGGCTGGAAGTGGCGCAGTTGCTGGTGAAGCGCGGGAAAATGACGCTGCGCCCGGACGACTGGAAGTTCCTCTGGGTGGTGGACTTCCCGCTGATGAGCTTCGACGAGGAGGAGAAGCGCTACGTGGCCACGCACCATCCGTTCACCGCGCCGGTGGCGGAGGACGCCGCGCTCCTGGATTCTAACCCGAAGGCGGTGCGCGGGCAGCACTACGACGTCGTGTTGAACGGCATGGAACTGGGCGGCGGATCGATCCGGATCCATCAACCGGCGCTGCAGAAGAAGGTCTTCGAGGACGTGCTCAAGATCCCGGCGGACGTGGTGGAGAGCCGCTTCGGCTACATGCTGAAGGCCTTCACCTACGGCGCGCCCCCGCACGGCGGCATCGCGTTCGGTCTGGATCGAATGGTGGCGCTGCTTTGCGGCACCACGAGTATCCGTGACGTCATCGCGTTCCCCAAGACCCAGAAGGGTCAGGACCTGATGGCGCAGAGCCCCACGCCCGTGACCCCGCGGCAGTTGAAGGACCTGCACATCGCGACGGTCCAGCCCGAGTGAACGTCGCGGCCGACACGATGCTTGCAGCCCGCGGCGACGCGCGATTACGTTCAACCCGGTCCATTTTTCCCGCATGAAACTCATCATCGCCATCATCAAGCCGTTCAAACTCGAGGAAGTTAAGGAGGCCCTGGCGGCCGCCGGCATCGAGGGCATGACGGTGACCGAGGTCAAAGGCTTCGGACGCCAGAAGGGCCACACCGAGATCTATCGCGGCAGCGAGTACACGGTGGACTTCCTGCCCAAGGTTAAGCTCGAGGTGGCGGTGGCCGACGAGGTCGCGGGCAAGGCGATCGACGCGATCGCGAAGGCGGCCAAAACGGGCAAGATCGGCGACGGGAAGATCTTCGTGGTGCCGCTCGAGGAAGTGGTGCGCATCCGCACCGACGAGCGCGGCGAGTCGGCGGT
>JBJTCH010000008.1:0-32774 GCA_046091745.1 Opitutaceae bacterium | reverse complement strand
ATTACGACCCGAGGCTCGGGCCGTTGGATCGGACTCGGTGAACTCGGATCGGGCCTCTGCGCCCTCTGTGTTCCAACTCAACTCCCCTTTGGTTGCGCCTGAGCCGCGCTGAGTCGCGCAATTTCAGATTTCCCTCGCCGTGGATTTCGGTGTGATCTGCGCGGTCAGCGCCAACCTACCCCGTCTGAAACGGCCTTCCCCGCCTCGGCTCCGCTCCTCTTCCGTACGTCCCCCCCTGAAACCCCTGCTCCGCCCCGCCCTGCTGCTCTCGCTCGCCGCCCTTCCCGCGGCGGTCTTCGCCCAGACCGCGCCCTCGACGCCGGCGTCCGGCGCCCCGAACTCCGCGGTCAAACTCGACGAGTTCGTCGTGACCGGCGTGTTCAACGCCACCGAGGCCAGGAAGGCCACCACCGCCATCACCGCGGTCGACATCAGCGTCATCGCCGACCAGGTGCCGCTCAGCGCGGACGACATCCTGCTCAACGTCGCGGGCGTGTTCGTGAACTCCTCGCTCGGCGAGATCCGCGGCATGGTCTACTCGCGCGGCATCTCGGCCGACAGCAGCGACGGCGCCACCGGCCAGTATTACGTGTCGATGCAGGAGGACGGCCTGCCGCTCACCAACGTCAATTTCGGCAACTACAACGCCAGCTACTTCAACCGCCCCGACGGCACCCTCCAGCGCGTCGAGGCCGTGCGCGGCGGCAGCGCTTCGATCACGTCGTCGAACTCACCCGGCGGCGCGTTCAACTACATCAGCCGCGTCGGCTCCCAGAACTTCGGCGGCGAGATCCGCACGCGCTACGGCCTGGAGGGCCGCGCCTCCCCGCACTACCGCGTCGAGGGCGTGGTCGGCGGCCCGCTCGGCGCCAGGGGCTGGACGTACAGCGTCGGCGGTTTCTACCGGCACGCCGAGGGCCACCGCCCCGCCGACGGTTACCCGATGAACAACGGCTTCAACCTGCGCGGGAATCTCTACAAGGACTACGGCAAGGGCTCGCTGAAGATCTACGGCAAGTACCTCGACGACCGGAACCACTGGTACGAGTACCTGCTCGCCCGCGATCCGCAGGATCCGAAGCAGTACCCGGGCCTCAGCCGCTACAGCACGAATCTGTTCCCGAAGACGTCCTTTCAATATCCGCGCGAATCCGACAAGGAGTTCGCCACCTTCGACTCCGCCAACGCCGTGCGCTCGCGCCAACGCTACGGCGGCGCCGAGTGGAAGCACGACTTCGGTGGCGGCTGGTCGATGAACCACAACGTCAAGGCGAGCCGCAGCTGGGCCGACTGGAACTCCAGCTCGGGCGTGACGCCGCGCTCCCTCGAGTGGCCGAATTTCTTCAGCACGATGGGCATCCAGTTCAGCGGCGGCGGCACCGCCCTCAACGGCCGCGTGCCGCCGGGACTCTACCAGTTTTACGACCGCCAGAACGGCAACGTGCTCGCCGAGGTGACGTCCAACGGCTCCTACACGGTCAACGCCAACGCCCTGGTCCAGGCCGGCCAGGTCGTCCGTTTCGCCAACCTTCCCAACCAGCAGATCCTGCCGAACGCCCTCTGGACGAACAACGGCCGCGTCGCCAACGAGCACATGGACGAGCTGATGGACCGCCTCTCGATCACCAAGAAGCTCGGCACGATGTCGTTCACGTTCGGCGGCTACTTCGGGTACGCCGACATCTCCGACCGGCAGTCGAGCGGCGGCCGCACCGCCTCGCCGCTCACCGAGCAGCCCCAGCCGCTTGGCCTCCGCTGGATCCCCGCCACGGCCGCGACCGCGCCCGCCGGCACTCCGGCCGCGACCCTCGCCGGCGTCACGGCATGGAACGGCCGCGCCGTGCAGCTCACCAACCCCGAGGGCTTCACCGCCCTCGGCGTGGGCTATGTCCGCGACGAGGCCATCGCGCGCCAACTTGCGTACTTTTTCGGACACAAATGGGACATCACCCAGCGCTGGGGCGTCGACTGGGGCTTCCGCGGCGAGAAATTCCGCGTCAAGGGCTTCAACCAGAGCGGCGTCCAGAACCCGCTGGGCAACTGGGACCCGACGTACGGCGGCGCCGACGGCAATCCGTTCACGATGTACGACAACCGCTTCCAGATCCCGAACGCCGCCGCCAAATGGTTCTTCGACAAGAGCGTGCGGAGCTTCTCGTGGTCGGTCGCCAGCAACTTCGTGATCGATAACGAGAATTCGTTCTACGTGCGGTTCGCCGACGGCGAGAAGGCCCCCGACTACGGTTTCTTCCGCAACTACAACTCCGTCTTCCGGTTGAACAACCTGCGGCCCAAGCCCCAGACCGTCGAACAATGGGAGGTCGGCTACCGCTGGAAGCGCAAGGACCTCACCCTCACGCTGACGCCGTTCTGGAGCCGCCTCGGCAACATCAACAGCAACCCGCAGGCCACCGAGGCCGACGGCACCACGCCGTACTACCCCGACCCGATCTACAACAGGGTCACTTCCTACGGCATCGAGCTGGAGGGCGAGTACCGCTTCTCCGAGCGTCTACGGCTGCGGTCCGTGTTCACGTCGCAGAAGTCCACCAACACAATCTGGAAAGTGTTCGTCGCCGGGGTGAACGGCCGCGATGACGACAGCTACCTCGATTTCTCGGGCAAGCCCGCCGACAACAATCCCGACTTCATCCTCAACACCACGCTCGATTACCGCACGCGCGACTGGTTCACCAACGTCTCGTGGCGCCACATGGGCGAGCGCGCCGGCAACATCGCCAACGTCATCACGCTCCCGCGTTTCAACCAGTTCAACCTCACCGTCGGCTACACGATCTCGCGGACGCGCTCGGTGAACCTGAACATCAACAACGTCCTCGACAGCGAGGGCGTCATGACCTGGCGCGGCTGGGGCGTGAACCCCGGCGACCGGCAGAGTTACACTTCCCTCCCGGCCACCGGCCGCGACACCATGCTGCAATACGTCCCCGTGCAGCCGCGGGCGTTCTTCCTCACCTACACGCAGCGGTTCTGACGTCACCCGCCACCCGCTCCGCTCGTCTTCCCTCCTCCCGATCCTTCTTACCGTACCCATGCGCCCCCGCCTCGCCCTCGTCGCCCTGTTCGCGGCCGCCCTGCTGCCCGCCGCCGAGCAGAAAAAAACCAACGCGGTTCGCCCCAATCCGGCCGATCTGCCTCCGCCCGTCGATCCGTCGGGCATCACGGCGCCGCCGGGCTTCCGCGTCGAGTTGCTCTACAGCGTTCCCCGGCTCGACCAGGGTTCATGGGTTTCACTCACCACCGATCCCAAGGGCCGCATCCTTGCCTCCGACCAGTACGGCGCCATCTACCGCATCACGCCGCCGCCCATCGGGACCTCGACCGGCACCAAGATCGAGAAGCTCAACATCGATCTGAACACCGTCGCGGTCGCCTCATCCGCGGGCGAGCCCGAGGCGAAGAAGGCCAAGAAGGCCGACTCCAAGGGCAAGGATGGTCCCGTCGAGCGGATCGAGGTCGGCGCCCACGGCCTCCTCTACGCCTTCGACAGTCTCTACGTGATGGTGAGCGAAAACCGCCCCCGCTCCGGGCTGTGGCGTCTGCGCGACACCGACGGCAACGACCAGTTCGACAAGTTTGAGTTCCTCCGCGCCATGAAGGGCACCGGCGAGCACGGTACCCACGCGCTCACACTGTCCCCCGACGGCAAGTCGATCGTCTTCGCCAACGGCAACTACACCGACCTGCCGGTGAACATGGAAAAATCCCGCCCCGTCGCCTGGGGCGAGGATCACCTGCTGCCGCGCATGTGGGACGCCCGGGGCCACGCCCGCAACAAGTTCGCCCCCGGCGGCTACATCGCGCGCACCGATCCCGAGGGCAAGACGGTCGAGCTCCTCACGCTCGGCTTCCGCAACCAGTACGACATCGCGTTCGACCAGAACGGCGAGTTGTTCACCTACGATTCCGACATGGAGTGGGACCAGGGCGCACCGTGGTACATGCCCACCCGCATCAACCACGCCGTCCCCGGCGGCGACTTCGGCTGGCGCAGCGGCGCCGGCCGTTGGCCCGACTACTACGCCGACAGCCTCGGCACCGTTGTCGACATCGGCCCCGGCAGCCCGACCGGTGTCGTCTTCGGCACCGGCGCCAAGTTCCCCGCCAAGTACCAGCGCGCCTTCTTCGCGTGCGACTGGACCTACGGCACGATGTACGCGATCCACCTCACCCCCGACGGCGCCAGCTTCCGCGGTGAGAAAACCGAGTTCGTCGCCGGCAAGCCGCTACCGCTCACCGACGTCATCATCCACCCGAAGGACGGCGCGATGTACTTCACCGTCGGCGGTCGCCGCACGCAGTCGGCCCTCTACCGCGTGACCTACACCGGCACCGAAAGCACCGCGCCGGCCAAAGCCCTCGCGCCGACCAAAGAGGCGCTGGTCCGCCGTTCGCTCGAGGAGTTTCACACCGACGGCGCGCCCGCCTCCGCCCTCGATGCCGCGTGGCCGCACCTCGCGAGCAAGGACCGCACCCTGCGTTTCGCGGCGCGCGTCGTCCTCGAGCGCCAGCCCGTTGCCCGCTGGGCCGACCGCGCGCTCGCCGAGCTCCACCCGCAGGCCTCGATCGAGGCGCTCATCGCCCTCGCCCGCGTCGGCGACAAGGCGCTGCAACCCAGGATCATCGCCTCACTCGGCCGCCTCGATGTTGGAAAGGTCGCCCCGGAACTGCGCCTGCCCCTGCTCCGCGCCTGGCAGCTCGTCTTCACGCGCGGCGGCAAGCCGTCCTCCGAGTTGTGCGCGACCATCGCCGCGAAGCTCGATCCTCACTTCCCGCACACGGACGCGTTCGTGAACCGCGAGCTCGTCAACCTGCTCATCTATCTCGGCTCCACCCAGGTCGTCGCCAAGACCGTGCCGCTGCTGAGCGTTTCCGAGCCCGTCACCGTGACCGGCGAGGAACTCGGTGGCGCCCGGGTCATCGCCCGCAACGACCGCTACGGCTCCACGGTTTCCGATGTTTCGAACAGCCGCGCCGACCGCCAGCAGATCGCCTACGCCTACGCGCTGCGCAACGCCACGGTCGGCTGGACGCCGAAGCTCCGCACCGAGTTCTTCTCGTGGTTCCCGCGCACCCGCAACTGGAAGGGCGGCATGAGCTTCTCCGGCTTCATCCAGAACACCCGCACCGAGTCCCTCGCCAACGTCACCGACCGCGCGGAGCGCGCCGCCCTCGAGGCGTTGTCCGCCCCGCCGCCGCCGTCGTTCGCCGCCCCCGCGATCCTGCCGAAGGGTCCCGGCCGCGCCTACACCGTCGCCGACGCCGTCGCCGCGCTGCCGGCCAAGCTTGGCGGCCGCGACTTCGCCCGCGGCAAGGCCATGTTCACCGCCACCGCCTGCATCATGTGCCACCGGCTGGGCAGCGAGGGCGGCGGCATCGGGCCCGATCTCACCGGCGCCGGCAGCCGCTACAGCATCCGCGACCTGCTCGAGAACATCATCGAGCCCTCGAAGGTCATCAGCGACCAGTTCGGCAGCGAACAGATCGAGCGCGCCGGCGGCGATCCGCTGATGGGCCGCGTCGTCGGCGAGGAAAACGGCGAGCTGCTCGTCATGGCCAATCCGTTCATGCCCGACGAGAAAACCCGCGTGAAGGTCTCCGCCGTGACGTCGCGCCGCGCGTCCGCGATCTCGATGATGCCGCCCGGCCTCATCAACTCGCTCAGTCCGGACGAACTGCAGGACCTGCTCGCCTACGTGCTCAGCGGCGGCAACGCGTCGGACGCGATGTTCCTCCAGTGACCTTCGCCCCGGCGCCCCTCCACGGGGTGCCGGGTGCGTCCGTGCCTCATCTCCGCGGAGCGAGACGGGGCGCGCGGACGCGCGCCCGTTGAGGTTGGAAGTTGAGGTTGAAGTCACGCGCGCCCGGACGCGTGGCGTGGCCTTCAACCTAGACCCTCAACTTCAACGCGGCCGCCGAAGGCGGACGCCCCATCCGTGGTTGCTCCCCCGCGGAGCAATTCGGGAGCCCCTTCCTTCGTGCCCCTTCGTGTCGATTCGTGGTTGGTCCGCCTCATCCGCGCTATCAGCGAAATCCGTGGTGAAAAACGCGGAGCGATTCGGAAGTGCCTGACACCAACCGAAGCCTTGAACAGCAAGGCCGGGAAGTTCGGAGAGGCCGCGGGCCTTTCTTCATCCGAGTTTTCCGTGTGTTCCGTGGGCCACAAACGCGGAGCAATTCGGAAGCGCCGCCGGCGCCACGTTTCCCAGCATAGTCCGTGGCAACAGCGAGACGGCGCGCGCGGACGCGCGCCCGTTGAAGTTGGAAGTTGAGGTTGAAGTCACGCGCGGCCGGACGCGTGGCGTGGCCTTCAACCTGAACCCTTAACTTCAACGCGGCTGCCGAAGGCGGACGCCCCATCCGTGGTTGCTCCCCCGCGGAGCAATTCGGGAGCCCGTCCATTCGTGCCCCTTCGTGTCCATTCGTGGTTGGTGTGCCCGCTACCCGAGCATGCCCTTGAGGGGCTTGCTGAGCCGGAACGCCTCCCGGACGGCGGCGAAGGCCTCGAGCAGCTCCGCGGGGGCGCCCGGGCTCGGAAAAACCACTTCCAGCGAGGCGCCGTTGCAGCGGACCACGGCGTCGACGCCCTCGACGGCCAGGGTGCAGTCGCGGTAGTCGGACGGATAGGTCACTGAGATTCCGGTGCCGGGATCGAGGGATTCGACTGCGTCGATGACCGCCTCGACGCGGGTGCCTTGGCGGAGCTTGAAGGAAAGTTCCGAGAAGCGCCGGGAGAAGACACCCGTGAACTCCGGTGAGCGCGCCACGTCCAAATCGCGAAGCGCCGAGAGGGTTGCCGTAACCGTGTAGCGGGCCGGATCGGCTTCCTCGAGCGAGTACGCGAGCTCCACGGAGAAGTCGCGGGCCGACAACACCGCGGACGGACTCGTGACGGAGAGGGCGATGTCCTTGCGCTTGTAGGCGAGCGCTTGGCGGGCGGACTGGAAGAGCGCCTCAGCCTCCTCCGCGAGTTCTTCGGTGCAGAGACGGGCGAGGAAGCCCAGCGTCGCCGGGTTAACCGCGTCCGGGACGCTGTGGTGCGACTTGCGGAAACCCCGCAGCGCCTTCACGGGCCCGCCCGTTCGGCCCACGAAAGTGAGCTCGGCGACAAGGCTGGACGGCAGGTCTTCCACCATCGTGCGAAGAAAGGTCGCGCGTGTCGCGCTGCCGAGCCGAAACCCGGCGAAATCGCTGGGTCGCGCGAAAACTCCAAGCGCCTTTACCTCGATACAACTAACCAGGTGCAACGCGGAAGTTCACGTAAGTGACCGACGGTCGATTGGCGAACGCGCGATCGTCATCACCAATGATGGTGAGCTGGGCAAAGGCCGCCGTGGCCGCGATCCAGGCGTCGTTCTCGCCCATCCGTGTGCCCCTCGCGCGCGCCCGCCGTTGCATCGGACCAGCGCGGGTAGCGTGTTGATGATGGAGGCACCTCCACAAGGGGTCGGGCTGAAACGTGCAACCGACCGGGCGGCGGAACAGCCCCGCCGCCGCACCCAGGTTTACTCAAGCCGCCGGCGGTTCCTTCGGGACGTCGGCGCGCTTGGCTGGTTCCACGAGGCTGGCGAGATAGGTCATCGCCCGGAAGGGGCGTAGGATCGCGTTGCCGATCACGATCGGTTCCACGGGGTGGGCTTTGTCCTCGGGCAAACGCGCGATGAGCGACGAGAGCACCACCGCGCCGCCCAGGACGCTGACGAAGAACCATTGGAACATGCCCGCATCGACGCCGCGGCCTTCTCCGCCCTTCAGCAGCAGGCCCCAGACGACGGGCGACATGCCGCCGATCAGCGCGGTCACCGCGCCGTGGATAGCGACCGCAAGCGTGCGATCCTCCGCGCTGATGGTCTTGGGCAGGTAGCTCAGGTTCGCCATCGCCCAGGTGGCGGCGCCGAGACCGATGAAGAAATAGGAGATCCAGACCCCGGGCGCGCCGCCGAGGCCGTCGCGCAGGAAGAACCACCAGTACACGCTCACCGCCGCGTAGATGCCGAGTGCGAGCAGGAAAAACGGCTTCGCCCCGGTCTCGTCGATCCGGCGGCGCACCAGCCACGCCGCCACCATCACGCCCGAGTAGCGCGCGACCTCGAAGATCATGATCTGCGCGGTCGACATGCCCGCCCCGACTTTCAGGAAGTACGCGGCAAACGGGGGAATCGGCGTCGCGAAGACCGCGCAGGCCACGGCGAGCCAGGCGTAACTCCGGAAGTTCGAGGGCCGCAGCAGGTGCCGCGGGGTGTCGCGCAGGACCGTGCGCAGGCTGATCGACGTGGGGCGCTCCGCGTCGGGCATCCGCTTGAGCGAGAAATAACTCACCGTCGAACCGGCCAGCGCGATCAGGTACTGCGCCAGCAGCGCCCAGTACACCGGCAACAAGGCGAACAGCCCCGCGCACACCAGCAGTGTGCCGATACTCGCCACCGCGGCGGCGAATTGGTCGCTCGCGAAATAGCGTCCGCGGATCGAGGCCGGGAGGATCGCGTAAAACCACGAGATGCCTGACGCCGCGCCGATCGACCGGCACAGGCAGAAGAAAAACACGCTCCAGACCAGCGCGTGCACCATCCACGGCCGTTCACCCCCGAGCGCGAGCAACGCCAGCAGCGCCGGCACGCCGAGGAACACACTGCGCGTGCCCCAGCCGCCCAGCATCACCGCCTTGTAGCCATAGCGCGGCAGCAGCGCCGTCGACAGGATCTGCACCGGCGTGAGCACGAACACGAACGAGTACGCCAGCCCCACCTCGAAGGGCCCCGCGCCGAGTTGCTCCGCAAAGAGCACCATCGGCGTGCCGATGCCGATCTGCCACGAGAGCGCGTTGAAGAACGCGAAAACGATGCCCGGCCGGTACGGCACCAGCTCGGGATCCGATTTGGCCGTGGGAAACAGCATCGTGTCCGCGCGCGGGAGACCCCGCGCCGCCGGTCAGGCCAGCTCCTTGCGCCAGCGCGCGAACTGCCGCGCGACCTGTCGAGGGCCGGGCATTCCCGTCCCCTCACGGCGCGCCAGCGCGCGACGCAGATCAAAGACTTCAACCCAGTCCGCACCGTAGGCCGGATGCACCGCCTTCACGTCAGCGTGGCTGAGCTGGTTGAGCGCGACTCCCTTCTGCTCGGCCAGACGCACCACCGCGCCGACCGCATGGTGGGCGTCACGGAAGGCCACGCCTTTCCGCACCAGATAATCCGCCAGATCCGTCGCCAGCAGGCCGGGGTCGGCGACCGCCGCCGCGCAGGCGTCGCGCCGCACCTTCATGCCCGCCACCGTGCCCGCCAGCACCTGGGCGCACATCAGCGTCTGGTCGAAGCTGTCGAACACCGGCGGTTTGTCCTCCTGCAGGTCGCGGTTGTAGGTCAGCGGCAGGCCCTTCGCGAGCGTGAGCAGGGTGTGCAGGTTGCCCTGCAAGCGGGCCGACTTGCCGCGCAGCAATTCGCAGGAGTCGGGGTTCTTCTTCTGCGGCATCAGCGACGAGCCGGTGCAAAAAGCATCCGGCAGGTCGACGAAACGGAACTCCGCGCTGCTCCACAGGATCAGGTCCTCGGCGATCCGCGAAAGGTGCACCCCGAGGATCGCGCAGGCCGAGGCGAACTCCAGGAACAGGTCGCGGTCCGCCACCGTGTCCATCGAGTTTTGGGTCACCTGCGGCCGGCCGCGGCGGTCCACGAAACCCAGCGCCCGCGCCGTGAACTCCCGGTCGATCGGAAGCGTCGTACCCGCGATCGCCCCCGCGCCGAGCGGGCACCAATTCGCGTTCTCCACCACCGCCGCGAACCGCGCGCGGTCGCGGTCGAGCATCTCCATCCAAGCGAAAAGATGATGCGCCAGAAACACCGGCTGGGCCCGCTGCAAGTGGGTGTAGCCGGGGATGAGGACGTCCCGGCCGGCCTCCGCCGCCTTCAACAGCGAGCGCTGCGCGCCGAGCACCGCCTCGGCCAGCGTCGCACCGGCGTGCTTGAAGAACAACCGCATGTCCGTCGCCACCTGGTCGTTGCGGCTCCGCGCGGTGTGGAGCTTGGCCGCCGCCGGCACCCGCCGGGTGAGCGCCTGCTCGATGTTCATATGCACATCCTCGAGCTTCGGATCCCAGCGGAAACGCCCCGCCGCGATCTCCGCCGCGATGGCGTCGAGGCCGCCGTGGATCGCGTCGCGCTCGCGCTTGGTGATCAGGCCGACGTGCGCCAGCATCGCCGAATGGGCCTTGCTGCCCGCGATGTCGAACGGCGCCAGCCGGTGGTCGAAAGAGACCGACTCGCTGAACCGCAGCATGAGCTCGGCGGGGCCCGCGGAAAACCGCCCGCCCCAGGTCGCTTGTGATGCCTTCGCCATGGCCGCAACTGATGCGACCCGCCGCAAAGCCGCGCAACGGGAAAGATGGTCCGTCCGCGCTTGCCGCCCGCGCGGCGCGAAAGCCACTGTCCGCCATGACCCCGCGCCTCGCGGCCGCCTTACTCGCCCTCGTCGTCGCCTCACCGCTCGGCGGCGCCGCGCCGGAGGCCGGGTGGCGCAAGGTCGTGATCGAGCCCGTGTGGACCTCGATCTACGTCGGCACGGTCTCGCTGCGCCTGCCCGAGTTCACGCGCCACGCGACCGGCGAGTACGAATCCACCTACGCGGCGCGCGTGCTGCCGTGGTTTTTTCAGAACGAGACGGGGCGCCTGGTGATCCGCGCCTCCGACGACGACCTGCGGCGTCTTTCCCGCGGCGAGGCCATCGAGTTCACCGGTCACGCCGTCAACCACGCCGGCGAGGAGCGCACCGTCTCGGGCCGGGCGACGCCGGTGGACGCGACCTCGGGCCGGATCAAGGTGCGCGTGCGGGTGTCCGCCAGCATTGAGTTGATCTTCAACACCACCTACCGCTTCACGGGAAGCTGAGTCCGGCTTCCGGTGTCTGCCCCCTCCCTGTAACTGACCACATCAGCACTCGTCTCCCCCGCATGCACACCCGTCTTCTGGCCCTGCTCTGCCTCCTCGCTCCGGTGCTCAGCGCCGCCGCGCCGGCCAAGCCGAACATCATCTTCATCCTCGGCGACGACGTCGGCATCGGCGACATCGCCTGCACCGGCGCCGACCGCTATAAGACGCCGAACATCGACGCCCTCGCCCGAGGTGGCACCATCTTCCGCCACGCCTACGCCGAACCGCTCTGCGGCCCCTCCCGCGCGACGATCCTGACCGGCCGCTATGTGTTCCGCACCGGGGCGACGAACCAGGACGCCACCGGACGCTTCACCCCGAAGGCGGAAACGATGATGCCCGCCATCCTGAAGCCGGCGGGATACATCACCTCCTCCATCGGCAAGTGGGGCCAGCTGCCCCTCGGGCCGGCGGACTTCGGGTTTGACGATTATTTCCGCTTTTCCGGCAGCGGCGCCTACTGGAAATCGCAGGGCAAGAAGGGGGAGAACGTGGAGATCAACGGCAAGAAGGTCCCGGTCGGTGAAAAGGACTACATCCCGGAGCTGATGCATGCGCACCTGGTCGACTTCATGACGAAGAACCGCGCGCGGCCGTTCTACGTCTACTACTCGCTCTCGCACGTGCACACGGATATCCTGCCGACGCCGGACAGCGCCCCCGGCAGCCAGACGCTCTACGCCGACAACGTGGCCTACATGGACAAACTCGTGGGCAAGCTCACCCGTGAGCTCGAGCGGCTCGGGCTGCGCGAGAACACCCTCTTGGTGTACTTCGGTGACAATGGCACGGCGAACGGCCAGTCCGACGCCGCCACCATCGGCGGCCGCCGCCTCAACGGGTCCAAAGGATCCATGCTCGAGGGCGGCAGCCGCGTGCCGATGGTGGTCAACTGGCCCGGGGTCACCCCCGCCGGCCGGATCGCGAACGATCTCATCGACTCCAGCGACTTCGTGCCGACGTTCGCCGCGCTCGCCGGTGCGCCGCTCCCGGCCGGCAAGGTCATCGACGGCCGCAGTTTCGCACCGCAAGTGCGCGGGCAAAACGCCCCCGGCCGCGACTGGGTCTTCATCCAGCTCGCGAAAAAATGGTACGTCGCCGACCGGCAATGGAAGCTGACTGAGTCGGGCGAACTGTTCGACCTTTCCGATGCCCCCTTCACCGAGAAACCCGTACCCGCCGCCGGCGCCCCGGCCGCCGCGGTCGCGGCCCGCGCGCGTCTCCAGGCCGCGCTGGACCAGCTGAATCCGATGGGCGGATTCATCGACGACGGCGACGGCACGGGCCGCCATGCCAACCGCGAGGAGAACCGCGCCAACCGGAAGAAGAAAAACAACTGAGCTTTTGCCATGAAATCCCCCCGCGTCCTTGCCGGCCTTTTCCTCGCCTTCGGCGTCGCCACCCTCGCGGCGGCTGAGCGTCCCAACGTCCTCTTCATCGCGGTCGATGACCTGCGGCCGGAGTTCGGCGCGTATGGCGCCAACTACATCAAGAGCCCCAACCTCGACCGCCTCGCCCGTTCCGGCGTGACGTTCCACCGCGCCTATTGCCAGCAGGCGGTCTGCTCCCCCACCCGCTCGAGCCTTCTCACCGGCACGCGGCCCGACACCACCAAGGTCTGGGACCTCAACACCCATTTCCGCACCGCGCTGCCCGACGTCGTCACCCTGCCCCAGCACTTCAAGAACAGCGGCTATTTCGTGCAGGGGATGGGCAAGATCTACCACGGCGGTTTCGATGATCCCGTTTCGTGGTCCGTGCCATGGCAGACCCCGAAGGCCCAGACCTACGGCCACCCCGAGAACAACCGCTACGGCCGGCCCGGCGCCGACCCCGACGACGGAAAGGGCGGGAAGTCCGGTTCCAAGAAGAAGTCAGCCGACAAGAAGAACTCCCGAGGCCCGGCGTTCGAAGGCGCCGACGTGCCCGACGACACCTTCCAGGACGGCAAGGTCGCCGAGCTGGCGGTCGCCACGCTGCGCGAGATGAAGGCGAAGCAGCAGCCGTTCTTTCTCGCCGTGGGTTTCGTCAAACCCCACCTGCCATTCGTGTCGCCGAAGAAGTACTGGGACCTCTACGACCCGGCGAAAATCCAGCTGGCTCCCAACAAGTACCGCCCGAAGGACGCCCCGGAGTATTCCATCCTGCCCGGCGGCGAGCTCCGCAGCTACAAGGACATCCCGGAGTCATCCATTCCCGACGATCTAGCCCGCCAGCTGAAGCACGGCTATTACGCCGCCATCAGCTACATGGACGCCCAGGTGGGCAAACTGCTCGACGAGCTCGAGCGTCTCGGCCTCCGCGAGAACACCATCGTGGTGCTGTGGGGCGACCACGGCTGGAAGCTCGGGGAGCACGACGCGTGGTGCAAACACAGCAATTGCGAGAACGACACCAACACCTCGCTGCTCTTGTCCGCACCCGGCCTGAAAACCGCGGGCGCCCATTCCCGCTCCATCGTGGAGTTCGTCGATGTTTACCCGACCCTGGCCGACCTCGCCGGACTTCCCCTGCCCAAACACCTCGAGGGAACCAGCTTCAAGCCGGTGCTGGAGAACCCGAACCGCCCGTGGAAACAAGCCGCGTTCAGCCAGTATCCGCGCCCCGGCAGCAAGTCAGGCGCCGGCCAACTGATGGGCTATTCGATGCGCACCGAGCAGCACCGCTTCACGGTCTGGGTGGCCCGGAGCGATCACTCGAAAATCGAGTCCATTGAACTCTACGACCACGCCACCGACCCGCAGGAAAACCAGAACCTCGCCGGCCGGAAGGAAAACGCGGCGTTGGTCGAGAAGCTGATGGTCCAGTGGAAGGCCGGTTGGCGCGGCGCGCTGCCGAAGTCCTGAACGGAAGTCGCCGGGCCCGATCCGGACCGGCGACCTTCCCCGCCCACCCGTCAACCGCCGGTCGCGTGCTTCAGGGCGTACTGCGCCTGATTGTGCTCCGCGACCGTCGCCAGATACTCGCGGCGCGCGCGGGCCAACTCTTCCTCGGCCTGAATATCTTCCAGCACCGCGCTGACACCGGTGTCGCGTCGCTGACGCGATAGACGCGCCGTCTGATCCGCGGCCTCGAGCGCCTTGCGCGCCAGTTCAACCTGGGTCGCGAGTGAACGAACCCGCACGTGCTGCTCGACCACCTGCCGGCGGATCAGATCGCGCACGCGTTCCTGTTCCAGCGCCACTTGCCGCTCCCGCGAAGCCGCCTCGCGCTGCCGGTTGGAGTCGAAAAGTCCGCCCGGCCCGACGCGCCAGTTCAGCCCGATCGCGTAATCGCCGCTGTAACCCCAGTCGCGGGTCACGCCGGAACCGGAAGGCCCGCCACCCAAGCCGCCGAGGCTCGCCTGCGCGCCCAACGTCGGCACCAGCGGTGCCACTTCCGAACCACGGCGCAACGTGCGGGCCGCTTCGAGCCTGCCGGCCGCCTCATCGAGCTCCGGCCGTCCGGCCAGCGCGCGAACCACGAGCGGACCAGCGGACTCCCCCGCTTCGACCACCACGATCCGCGCCAGCTCGGCGTCCGCCGGAACCAGTTCAACGGCGGGATCGAGACGGAGGATTTCCGCCAGACGCGCCGCCGCCATGCGCTGCTCGGCCTTGGCGCGCGAAACCGCGAGATTGGCTCGCTCGGCGGCGGCCTGCACGCGTGCCGCATCGCCCTTGAACGTCAGTCCGGCGGCGGCGGTCGCGGCGATCTGCTCGGCGTGACGTGAAGCCACGCGGGCGGACTCCTCGGTCGCGGCGGCGACGGAACGCGCCCGGGCCAGTTCAAAGTACGCCACCGCGGCCCGGAGCACGGCATCCCGCTGGCGTCCGACCAGCGCGGCCTCGGCCGCCCTCACCTGCTGCCGCGCGGCGAGTTCCTGATAGCGGGCTTCGCCGAGCTCGATCTGCGCGGTGAGCGCGACGCCCGCGGCGAAGGACTGCTTGTCGGCGTCGATGACCGGCCCGTTCACCGCCTGCACATTGGCGTCGTGACGCCGCACGATGAGCGAAGGGGTGATCCAGGGGAAGAACCGGGCCTTCGCCGCGTCTCCGGCGGCGCGGGCTTCGGCGACCTTTTCCCGCGCGATGCCCACTTCAAGGTTGTCGGCCCCGGCGAGCCGAAGCGCCGTGGGCAGATCGATCGGGCCGCCGGCCGGCTGGGCACGCATGGAACCGGCGCCGACGAGCAGCGCCGCGAGCAAAAGACGGTGGGGTGACAACGGCTTCATTTCGCCTCCACCGCCGTCACCGCTTGCCCCGGGGTGAGTGCCACCTTGCCGGGAATGAGCACCCGCGCGCCGGCGGCGATGCCCTCGAGGATTTCGACATTCACGCCGTCGTTGAAACCGAACTTCACCGGAACGCGGTTGGCTTTTCCGTCCGCGAACACGAACACGAAACCCGCGGCCTTCTCGCGCACCAGCGCGGCGGCCGGCACCAGCAGCGCGTCGCGATGCAATTCCACGCCAATGCGCGCGTTGACGTACATGCCCGGCCGGAGCGCGCCATCGGCATTGGGCAAATCAGCCTCCACCGTCAGGGTGCGGGTGCGTTCATCCAGCGCACCGGCCTGCCGGCTCACCGTGCCGCGGAAAACACGGCCGGGCAGAGCATCCGAGGTGAGCACCACCGGCTGACCCGTCGCGATCCGCGCAACCTCGGGCTCCGGCACGGCGACGACCACGCGCACCACGGAATAATCGGAGATTGAAACGATCGCCGCGGCGACGGGGCTGGAACCGGCGGTGGCCGCCGGCACGAACGCACCGGGATCCGCATGCCGGGTCGTCACGACACCCGCGAACGGCGCGGTGATTTTACCGTAGGCGAGGAGCGCGGCATTCTGCCGCAACGCGGCCTCGGCGACGGCGAGCCGCCCCGCGGCGGCGTCGACCGACTGCGGTGTCACGAGGTCGGGCGCCTTGGCCTGCGCCGCCTTGATGCGATCGACCTCGGCGCGCGCGACGCGCACCTCCGCCTCGTGGCGGGCGCGCTCGGCGGCGAGTTCGGGCAGGTCGAGCTCCGCGATCACCTGGCCGGCCTTCACCATGTCGCCCCGATCGACCGAAATGGCGCGCAGGTAGCCCGCCACCTTCGCGTGAAGCGTCACCTGTTGGTTGGCGCGAAGCGAACCGGGCAGCGCGACGAAACGATGGATATCACCGCGGCGCGGGCTCGTCGCCGGCACTTCCGGTGCGGGTTGGGCGGCGGACAGGAGCGAGGCGGAACCAAGAAGCGCGCCGCAAAGAAGGGATCGAAGTGGGGACATGGCGAAAAAAGTTCGGGGATCAGTTGTGGCCGGCGCCGTTGAAGTGGCTGCTTCCGGGATCGTCGGGATCAAGTGAGGCGGAAACGACCTTGCGGCCGGTGAGCACCGCGAAAACCGGTGGCAGGAAAAACAGCGTCGCGAAGGTCGCGAACAGGAGCCCGCCGACCACCGCGCGTCCGAGCGGCGCCGTTTGGTCGCCGCCCTCGCCCAAGCCCAGCGCGAGCGGCAGCATGCCGGCGATCATGGCGCAGCTGGTCATGAGGATCGGCCGCAGCCGCGTGCGACCGCCCTCGATGGCGGCGCCGGCGGGATCGGACGAAGCGACGCGCGCCTTCTCGGCGAACGTGACGAGCAGGATGGCGTTCGCGACCGCGACGCCGACCGCCATGATCGCGCCCATCGCGGATTGGATGTTCAGCGTCGTGCCCGTCGCGAGCAGCGCCACCACCACGCCGGCGAGCACGGCGGGGACCGTGGACAACACCGCGAGCGCCAGGCGCACCGACTGGAAGTTGGCGATGAGCAGCAGCAGGATCACCACCACGGCGATCACGAGACCGGAGCGGAACCCGGCGTTGAGCTGCTCCAGCGGGACAACCTGACCGCGCAGGTCGATCTTGGTCTTCGCGTCCGGCGCCGGCCCGGCGGCGGCGATGGCGGCGCGGATCGCGCGCGTCGCCGTGCCGAGATCAGTGCCGTGGATGTTGGCCGTGATGCTGACGAGGCGCGCCAGGTTATAACGCTCGTAGGTGCCCACGGAGGTGCCGGGGGTGAACGTCGCGATGTTGCGCAACAGGACCGGCTGGCCCGAATGGGAGGAGATCGGCACGTTCTGCAGGTCCTCGACCGACGTCGTGCGCGCCTCCGGGATCTGCACCTGCACGTTGATGCTGATGCCCGTGCCCGGGTCGGCCCAGTACACCGGCACCGTGAAACGGCTCGAGGTGGTCGCCGCCACGACGGAACGGGTGACGTCGCTCATCTGCACGCCCAACAGTCCGGCGCGCTCGCGGTCCACGTTCACCGCGACGCTCGGGTAATCCAGCGTCTGCGCGATCTGGATGTCCCGGAGGAACGGGATCGCGCGCAGCTTTTCGATGATCCGGTCCGCGTGGGCCTTGCTCACGGGCAGGGCCGAGCCGCTCACCGCGATCTCGATCGGCGTGGGTGAGCCGAAACTCATGACGCGCGTGACGATGTCCTGCGGCTCGAAGGAAACCCGGAGATCCGGCATCTCCTTGGCGAACGCGGCGCGCAGCCGCTCCTTGAGCGGCTCGATGCGGACGCCGGAGCCGGGCTTGAGTTGCACCGCCAGCCAGCCCTCCTCCGGGCCGCCGTTCCACAGGTGCACCAGGTTGACCGGGAAGCTCGAGTTGTGGACGCCGACCATGCCGATCGAGATGTCGACGCGATCCGCACCTCCGACCTCGCGCTCAATCGTCCGCAGGACCCGCGCCGAGGCGGCCTCGGTGATAGCCACCTGCGTGCCGCTCGGGAGCCGGAAGCGAATCGCGAACTGGCCGTTGTCGGCCTTCGGGAAAATCTCGGTGCCCAGACGGCCGCCCGCCACCCAGACGACACCCGCGCAGGCGCCCAGGTACACCAGCGTCAACGGCCAGCGCGCCGCGACCAATCCGCGCATCAATCCGGCATAGACGTTCTGCAGCCGGGCGAAATAGGACGCCTCGCGGACCTCGCCCGGGTGCCCGCGCAGAAACCACACGGAAAGGACGG
This sequence comes from Opitutaceae bacterium, assembly GCA_046091745.1. Classification (GTDB taxonomy): domain Bacteria; phylum Verrucomicrobiota; class Verrucomicrobiia; order Opitutales; family Opitutaceae; genus ER46. The sequence goes on along the minus strand of JBJTCH010000008.1, from coordinate 14,847 downwards.
GCACCAGCGTGCTGGAGAGCAGGTACGACGCGATCATCGCGAAACCGACCGAAAGCGCCATCGGCACGAACAGCGCCTTGGCCGCGCCTTCCATGAAGAAGGCCGGGATGAATACGCTCAGGATGCATAACATCGCGAGCAAGCGAGGTCCGGCCGTTTCCCGCGTGCCGTCGAGCGCCGCCCGCGAAAGGCTCGCCCCGCGCGCGAGTTGCGCGTGAATGTTTTCCACCGCGACCGTCGCCTCGTCGACGAGGATACCGACCGCCAGCGCAAGACCGCCGAGCGTCATCAGGTGGATCGATTGTCCGGAAATCCAAAGCGCGAACAACGCCGCCAGCAGGGCGATCGGGATGTTGATCACGACGATGAAGGCGCTGCGCCAGTCGCGGAGGAAAAGCAGCACCATCAGACCCGTGAGCAGCGCCCCCAAGCCGCCTTCCTTCACCAAGTCGCGGATCGATCGTTCCACCACCGGCGACTGATCGAACACGTAGCTGACCTTGATGTCCTCGGGCAGGATCTTCTGAAACTCGGGGATGTTCTCCTTCACGAGCCGCACGACCTCGAGGGTCGAGGCGTCGGCGCGCTTCGTGACCGGGAGGTACACCGTGCGGCGGCCGTTCGCGAGGGCGTAGGAGGTGGTGACGTCGGCGGCGTCGTCGACGGTCGCGACGTCCCGCACGTAGACCGCACCCTGATCCGTGCGGCGGATGGGCGTGGCCTCAAGGTCCTTGGGGTTCTTCACGATCGAGTTCATCTCCACGATCGGATACTTGTCCCCGAGATTCAGGTTGCCGGAGGGACTGATCGGATTCGACTCCGCGAGCGCCTTGACGATGTCGTCCGGCGAAAGCCCGTAGGCCCGCATGCGGTCGGGGTTCACGTTGACGATAATACCGCGGGAGCTGCCACCGAACGGCGGCGGGGCGGATACGCCGGGCAGCGTCGCGAAGGCCGGACGGACGCGGTTGAGCGCCTGGTCCTGCATTTCGCCCAAGGTGCGGTTCGGGTTATCGCTCGAGAAAACGAGGTAGCCCACCGCCACGCTGCCGGCGTCGAACCGCATCACGAACGGCGCCACGGTGCCGGGCGGCATGAACGCGCGGGAGCGGTTCACCTGGGCGATCGTCTCCGACATCGCCTGCGACATGTCGGTGCCCGGGTGGAACTGGAGCTTCATGATCGAGGCCCCCTGAATCGACTTGGACTCCACGTGCGAGATGCCCGCGATGTAGAGGAAGTGGTACTCGTACCGATAGGTCAGGTAGCCCTCCATCTGGGCCGGATCCATGCCGCCGTACGGCTGGGCCACGTAGATGGTCGGGATGCCGAGCGGCGGGAAGATGTCGCGCGACATCCGCTGGATCGCGAGGACGGCGGCGAGAACGACCGCGAGGACCGAGACGACGACGGTGAAGGGGCGGCGCAGCGCGCCTTGCAGAAAATTCATGCCGGTGGAGGACCGTGGGGTGGCGATCCGAAGACGAAAACCACCGAAGTTGGTTGCGAGCTAATTTTTGGCGAAATCCTCCTCCGCCCCAGCTTCTCGGCCCAGACGGGGGAGACGGGGTCACCACGAAATACACCAAAGCCACGAAAGAGGGCGTCGGCGGGGCGGTGCTTCGTTCACGGTAGCCCGCCGCGACCTGATCATCCGCGATATCCGAACTATCCGCGGTCAAAAATCAGGGCGTTCGGAGTGTCGTGACGAAGCGAGGTGGCTTGCCCACGGAACACGCGGAAAAGGGAACGCCAAAGGACGAAGGACAAAGGGACGAATGGACCAAGGGACCGGGGAGGAAGACGGGCGAGACGGCCGCCGCTTGCCTCCTGCTCAAGGGGTACCTCGGGTAAACCGCACAGGCCTTACCATGACATGCCTTCGTGACTTCCGTGTATTTCCTGGTTTCCCCCTCTCCCAAGTCTCCCACGTCTCGCTGGTCTTCTCCCCTCCCCGCTTTTCCCCGTCTCCCGGCGAAGTCAGCGGCCTTTCACTTCGTAACGGTGGGTCACCGCGCCGGTGCGGCGGGTGGCATTTTCGGCGGAGTCGGGGTAGGCGCGAACGTACTCGACGACGGCGCGCTCGGCATCGACGGCGACGCGGAGGATGCCTGAGGCGCCCTGCTTCACGCCGCTCTTGTAGCCGTATTCCTCGAGGCTGCGGATGTTGTCGAAGCGCTGATGGCCGGGCTGCGGCACCAATTGGTAGATAATACCGTCGCGCTCCTGCTGCACGTAGAGGTGGTCGTGGCCGTGGAAGACGATCGCCGGACCGCGCCGCACCAGCAGGTCGTGAATCGGCGCCTCCCAACCGGGGCGCTTCTGCGCGAAGGTGTTCCGGCCATCGAGTTCGCGGCCGCCCCATTCAAAGAAATGCGAGGCCTCCGAACCGCCGCGTCCTTCGGGGGTTTCGCCGCCCACCAGATGATGCAGAAAAACAAAGGTGTGCCGCGCGCGGCTCGTCGCGAGCGTGCGTCGCAGCCATTCATACTGCTCGCGGCCCAGCGTCCGGTTCCAGTTGTCACCGCGCCCTCCCCCGCCGCGCTCCCCGCGCGAGGAGTTCCAGAACGGATCGAGCGCGATGAAGAGCGCGTCTCCCCATTCCCACGCGTAGTAGTTCTGCAGCAGGCCCAGCTGCGGATGCGGGGTGCCGTTGCCGGTGTAGAAGGCGTCCGGCACCGGGTTCGGAAAATACTTTCTCCGCATCGTGTTCGACCACGCCGCCATCGAGTCGGGGCCGGAACCGCCGCGCGCGGGCTGCTCGCCGTCGTGGTTGCCGAGGACCAGGAACACCGGAGCGCTGTGGCCGACGAGGCTGAAGTGGTGGCGCTGCGCGAGGTACTGCGGCGCGGCGTCCGTAAACTTCAGGTACTTGTCGACCATGAACGTGTCCCCGAGGTCGACATGGAAGTCGGTCCGCGCCGCGAGCGCGTTGGCGAGCGACTTGCGGTACACCGCGGGATCGGTGCCGAAGTCGAGGTGCGGGTCGGCCTGCACGGTGAACGTGAACGCCGCGCCCGGCGGACGCGCCGGGTGGAAGCTGCGCTCAGGCGCGCGCTCGAATTCGCCGGCGCCGCCGCGCCGCGAGCGAAACTCGTAGTACGCGCGGGCGTTGGCCGGCAGGCCCGTGAGCGCGACCTCGGCCGGGTGACCGGCCGCGAAACGTCGCAGCGGCGTGATCTGGTCAAGCCGGCCCGGTTCAAAGCCGAACGCCACCTGCCCTTCGCGTTCCTGGTAGCACAGCACGCTCAGGACAACGGAGTCGCGGGTCGGACGACCGAGGATCAGGTCGTACTCCTGCGCGGGGACTTCGGTGCGAAAGGCGGGCGTGGGCATCTTGGCCTCGCCACGCCCCTGCCCGCCACCACCGCCGCCCTTGCGGCCGCCTTCCGGGCGTGGCTCTCCGCCGACCAGCGGCGAGGCGCCACCTAGGCACAAGGCCAACATCGCCCGCACCAGCATCGGAATTCCTTTCATCGCTGTTTCCCTCCGCCGCCGCCCTTGCCGCCACCCTTGCCGCCGCGGCGCTCGCCGCCCTCGCGCGGATCATTCGGATCCGGCGCTTTCGCCGGGTCGTAATCGGGATTCGGCCGCGCCATCTGCGCGCTCACCGCCTTCAGGTAGGCGTCGAGTCGCGCACCGAGTTCCGCCGCTTTCTCCGGCCTGCGCCCGGCGAGGTCCCGCGACTCCCCGGGATCCTGCTCCAACTCGAACAGACGCGTCTGCTTCGTCTCGTAATTCCGGATGAGCTTGTAGCCGCCGAGCAGGATCGCCGTGGCGGGACCGCCGTTGCCTAGGTCGTAGTGCGGGAAGTGGAAAACGATTTCCTCCCGCGCGCGCCGAACGTTTCCGCGACCCGCGGGATCACGCAGCACCGCCACCAGGCTGCCGCCTTCCACGCCCGCCGGCAGCGGCGTCGTCGCGCCCGCGAGCTCCGCGATCGTCGGCAGGATGTCGCAGGCCGTCGCCGGCACGCGCGAGCAGACGTCGCCCGCGATGCCCGGCCCGCTGATCAGGAACGGCACGCGCAGACCGCCCTCGAGCACGGAGCCCTTGCCGCCGGAAAGCGGCGCGTTGTTCGTGCGGCCCTGCCCGCCATGATCGGCCGTGTAAAAAATGTACGTCGATCCCGTGAGCCCGAGCCGCTCGATGCCGTCGAGCAGCAGCCCGAAGGTTTTGTCGATCTCGTCGGCGTCGGCTTTCGCGGAATCGCGCCCCGGCCGCGCGCCTTCCTTTCGCTCCTGGTTCGGATAGTGCGAGAGCTGCAGGTAGAACGGTTTACCGGCGGCCTTGGCCTTCGCCATGAACGCGATGCCGCGCTCCGTCATCCCGTAGGCCTGCTTGGGGTTCGGGCTCGCGACGTTGTCGGGGCCGCCGTTGGACGTCGCGCCGTCGCTCGCGTCGAAGCCGTGGCGCGCGGGATCGGTGCGGCCAACGTGCCACTTGCCGAAATGCGCGGTGGTGTAACCCGCCTCCTGCAGTAACTCCGCCACCGTGAGCTCGCTGGTCGGCATCTCCAGCCGCGGCTCCGGCGGGATGAGCGCGGTACGCGGCGGGCCGGCGTCGCGGCCCACGCCGACGTAGGTCATGCGCAGCGCGGCCGGACTGCGGCCGGTGAACAACGCCGCGCGCGACGGCGTGCACCGCGGTGAAAGCGCGTAGCCGTAGGTGAAACGCATCCCTTTTCGCGCCAGCCGCTCCAGCGCGGGCGTGCTGAATACCCGGCTGCGCGACGCCGGCACGCGGTCGTCCATCAGCACCGAGGTCTGCGCCCAGCCCTGGGCCTCCGCCATCAGCACCACGAAGTTCGGCCTCGATGAGTCCGCGCCGCGGGAAATCGCGCCCGTGAGGAGCGTCAACAGCAGCACCGCCGCCCGCCGCGTTCGCCTGGGATGATTGTTCATCATGTTCACTCCTCCTCCCGTTTCTTTTTCCCGTCCTTGCCCTTGCCACCGCCGCCCCGTCGGTCACCGGCCCGGTACGTTTCCTCACGCACCGTGCCATCCGTCGCGGTGAAGCGGAACCGCCAGACGCCTTCGCCCACCTGCTCGTAGTCGATCGCACCCGCGTTGCCGCGGACGTCGTACTGCAGCGCGTAGGACTTCTCCGGTGAGTTCGTCCTGAATCCGGTGATCTTCGCGCCGCGCAAAACCTGCAGCGCCTCGCGCACGCCCTGCGCCCTCGGCTGCGGATCGACCTGCTCCTCGCGCTCCGTGACGACGCCGCGAAAGCCGCCGTTTAGATAGGGGTACTTCAGCGTCGCGTGGTAATGGTAGCCGAGCGGCGCGTGATCGTGCCCGTTCCAGCGATCGAGGCCCTTCGGCGCGGAGTCGTCGGCCTCCGTCAGCCCGTGGATCGGATAACCGTCGAGCGCGTACGCGACCGGCAACGCCTTACCCAGCACCGCCTGCAAGTGCAGCGGCGCGACGTGGTAATGGTAATCATCCGCCCGGCCGCAATGTCCGCCCCATTGGTCGAGCTCGCCGATCTCCTGGGAAACCTCCCCGCGGTTGTTCTGCGGGTTGAAGATCGGGATGCCGTTCGCCGCCAGCGCGATCGCCCCGCGCAGGAAATGATTGCGGATCGTCACGCCTCCATCCGGCGCCGGCACCGGCCGCAGCGGGATGCGCCACGCGTTGGCGCCGCGGTACGGCTGCGGCAGCGGCACCTGCTGCTGCCACGCGGTGATCCCCACCATCATGGTGTGCGCGGGCAGACCGTTGGACTCGACGTAGAGAAAATCCGCGTCGGCGCGCACGCGCACCGCCGGCGCGAACTTGCCGAAGGCGGCCGCCGCCGCCGGCAGCTCCGCGCCCGACGCCGCCCCGAGCTGCGCCAGCAACGGCGGCAGGTGGAGCGAGAGCTGCACGGGACGAAACTCGCGCACGATCCGACGATCGGCCGCGTCATGGGCGCCATCGCCGGTCAGGTGCGCGAACGAGCAGACGGCGGTGGCGCCCAACATGGCGACCCGTCCCATGGCGCGAAAAATGCGGAGGAGAGCGGTGTTCATGGTGTAACGCTCAGCGGGCCGGCGCACCCGTGACGTCGAGGTCGGCCTTGGTGTTCCAACGCGGCTTCCAATCGGGTTTCTCGATGCGCGCCCGGAAGATGATCGTGTTGTCGAGGTCGAGATCACCGGTCCAGATGAACTTCGCCCCCTTGAAGTCGGCGTTGTAGTACGGCTCCTTCGGGTTGACCCGCTCCTCGGTGTACTCGGTGGCTCGCTCCCAGCCGGAATCGTCAAAGTCGATCGCGAACCAGTTCGCCGGGATCGGCGTGTGCTCGACCTTGGGGTTCACGGTGTCGTGGTTCAGCGGGCCGCGGAAGAAGCACTTCGCCTTCCAGGTGGCGTTGGTGACGGTGCCGTCGCCGAACTTCAGGATGAAGCCGCCGTCGCCGATGTGGTTGCCGTACTCCATTCCGGTGCGGGGATCGGCGTTATCCTTGGCCATCACTGCGATCGTCATCGGGTACTCGGGCAGGATGTCCACCGAAACGACGTTGTGCGGAATGAAGTCGATCGGATCGACGGCGGTCAGCCGGCCGTTGATGTAGAGCATGAACCAATTGTCGGCGTAGATGTTGGCGCGGATCGTGTCGGCCATCGTCGGCTTGATCACGCCCGGCGTCCCGCCGCCTTTGCCCTTTCCCTTGCCCTTGCCGGGCCCATTCGGCGCGGATTCGGCGTCACCGCACGCGAGCGCCAAGGACAGGCCCAGTAACACCCGGAGAACACAGGAGGTTTTCACGGCGCGATGTCACGCCGCCGAGATGACACCGGCGAGCGGTCGCGGATTAAAACTTTGTCATCATGCCGCCGCGGCGGCGCGACGTCACTCGTCCAACCCGCCGGCCTTCTCGGCCTTCCGCCATTTCGGACGGACGCCGGAGGCGGCCCGGGCGGCGCCGGCCTCGATGCGCGCGATGCGCTCGGTATCGCGCTCCTTGCCGACGAGGTCGAAGTGGATCGGGCAGCCGTTGAGGCTGAACTCCTCGACCAACCCGGCCTCGAGGTAGCGACGGTAGGCCTCGGAGAGCTTTTCCTCGCGGTTGCAAAACAACCGGATGCGGAACGGCCGGTTGCCGGTCTGCGTGGCGTAGTAGATGCGGAAACGCCGGCCGGAGATCGCGGGCGGCGGGTTCCGCTCCGCGAGGTACGCGAGGGTCTGGTTGAGGCGCCCGGTCGGGATCTTCTTGTCGAGTGTGCGATGCAGGCGCACCGCGGCGTTGAGCATGCGGTCGATCTCGTGGCCGCTCAGCGCGGAGACAAAGATCACCGGCGAACCCGGCGTGAAGAACAGGCGGTCAAACAGCGCCTTCTCGTACTTCTCGCGGTAGTCGCGCTCGCTCTTGTACGGCTCGAAACCACCCTGCTTCCGGAACGCCTCCTGCACGAGGTCCCACTTGTTCACGACGACGACGATCGGCTTGCCCTCCTTCACGGCCTCGCCGGCGATCGCCTTGTCCTGCTGCGTCACGCCCTCGAAGGCGTCGAGCACCACGAAGACCACATCGGTCTTCTTCACCGCGTCGAGCGAGCGCAGGCGCGAGAAATACTCCACCGGTGAGGCGAGCTTGGTCGCGGCCTTGATGCCGGCAGTGTCGATGAGCTTGAACGGGTACTGCTTGCCGTCGCGGCCGATGAACTCGAAAGGCAGCTCGATCGCGTCGCGCGTCGTCCCGGGCACCGGGCTCACGATGAGCCGATCGCTCTTCAGCAGGCGGTTGCTCAGGGAGGATTTCCCGACGTTGGGCCGGCCGATGAAGCACACGCAGAGCGGGTCGCGCGCAGTGCGGGCCTCCTCGGTCGCCTCCGGCGCGGGCCCAATGGCTCCGAGGATCGCCGCGCGCAGATCGGACTCACCGCGGCCGTGCTCGGCCGACACCCGCAGGGGCTCGCCGAGCCCGAGGCGGTAAACCTCGTCGAGCGCGATCTTCTCGTCGCCGAAGTCGGCCTTGTTGACCACGAGCAGCACGCGCTTGCGGCCCTTGCGCAGCATCGCGCCGATCTTCTCGTCGAGCGCCGTGACGCCACCGAGACCGTCGACGACGAAAATAATCAGGTCGGCCGCCGAGATCGCGAACTCCACCTGTTGCTCCGAGGCGCGCGTGAGCGCGGCGGGGGTGTCCTCGCCCTTGTAACCGAGCCCGCCGGTGTCGAGCAGCGTGTAGGCGCCGTCGGCGACCTCCGTGGAAATCACGTCCCGCGTCACACCCGGCTGGTCGTGGACGATGGAGATGCGCTGGCGGGCGAGCCGGTTGAACAGGCGGCTTTTGCCGACGTTGGGCCGGCCCACAATGGCGACGATGCGAGGCATGGGAGCGCGGCGGGAGGGTTGAGGGACGATGGGCGCGGAACCGGAACGATCAGCGGGAAGCCGACCGGCCGGGCGCCGACTGGACGAAACGGTCAACGCGGTCGCAGGCCTCGACGATCTGGTCGTAGGCGGTGGCGAAACAGGCGCGGACGTGACCGCGGCCGTTCTCGCCGAACGCGGCGCCCGGAACCACCGCGACCTTTTCCTTCTGGAGCAGGCCGACGGAGAATTCCTTTTCCGACAGGCCGGTGGCGGTGATGTCGGGGAACGCGTAGAAACTGCCGCGCGGCGAGTGGCAGCGGAGGCCGGACTCGTTGAAGCGCCGCACGATGAGATCCCGGCGGCGGTGGTATTGCTCGCGCATGGCGAGCACGTTGTCCCAGCCGTTCTTGAGGGCCTCGAGCGCGCCCTCCTGCGCGATGATCGAGGCGCACATCATGGCGTACTGGTGCACCTTCATCATCGCGTCGATGAGGTCGGCCGGGCCGCAGGCGTAGCCGATGCGCCAGCCGGTCATGGCGAAGGCCTTGGAGAAGCCGTGCAGGAAGATGGTGCGCTCCGCCATGCCCGGCAGGCTGGCGATGCTGGTGTGCGTGCCCTCGAACGTGAGCTCGGAGTAAATCTCGTCGCTCAACACGAGGAGGTCCTTCTCGCGGCAGAACGCGGCGATCTTCTCGATCTGCTCGCGCGTGCATGTGCCGCCCGTGGGGTTGCACGGGAGGTTGAGCATGAGGATCTTCGCGCCCGGCTGCCACGCGGCGCGCAGCGCCTCGGCGGTGAGCGCGAAGTTGTCCTTGGCGTAGGTCGGCACCGCGATCCCCTGCCCGTGGACCAGCGAGATGCTCGGATGGTAGCTCACGTAGCAGGGCTGGTGGAACATCACCTTGTCGCCCGGGTTGCAGAACGCGCGGAACGCCAGATCAAGCGCCTCGCTCACGCCAACCGTCACGATCACCTGGTCCTCGGGCCGGTACCCGACGCCGAAGTGGTGCTCGACGTAGGCCGAGATGGCCCGCCGCAGCTCGATCGTGCCGAGGTTGGACGTGTAATAGGTCTTTCCCTTCTCCAGGGCGTAGATCGCGGCCTCGCGGACGTGCCACGGGGTGACAAAGTCGGGCTCGCCGACGCCCAGAGAGATGACGTCCTGGCCCTTCATTTTCGCGACCAGCTCGAAGAAATCGCGGATGCCGCTCTTGGGGAGCGCGGACACGTGTCCCGCCACCCATCGTTTCGGATCGGTGCTCATGGTGCGTGCGTTGCGTTCAGGGCGCGACCGTGAGCCGCGTGGTCTGCGCGTCGCCGCCGTCGAGCAGGAATCCCTGCTCCTTGTAGCAGCGCAGCATGAAGTGGGTGGACGTCGAGAGGACGCCCTCGACCGTCGAGAGCTTCTCCGACACGAACGCCGCGACCTTCTGGAGGGAACCGCCGCGCACGAACACGAGCAGGTCGTAGCCGCCCGACATGAGGTAACACGACTCCACCTCGTCGAACCGCGCGATGCGCTCGGCGAAACGGTTGAAACCCCCGCCGCGCTCCGGCGTGACCTTGACCTCGATCACGGCGCGCACGGCGGCGGCGGCGGCGGCCTCCCGGGAAAGATCGAGCACCGGACGCCAGCCGAGGAAGATCTTCTCCGCCTTCAGCTGCTCCAGGTGCTGATTAACCTCGGCCTCGGTCAGCCCCGCGACCTTCGCCATCTGGGAAGTCGTGAGGCTGCCGCCGTCGATCAAAAGCTTCAGCACGGGATTCATGGGACCGGCGGTTATCCGGAAACTCCCCCACCTTGACGAGGACGAAGTTGGTCCCGCGGCCACCGCGTGCGCTCAGGGCCTTTCCGCCGGACGATCGAAGCCGCGCGAACCCCGTTTTCGGAACGGCCCGGAGCAGAGCACAGGAGCAAACGGGGATAACGAAGGAGAAGAACCCGGAGGTCTGTAGCTCGAGGTTTCGGGGGAAGAACGAATCTGGAAATCAGGGACTCAGGCTCGCAGGAAAGCACACACCTCACGCGCCGCCGGCTTCACGATCTTCCCGGGTCTCCCTGTTCCACTCCACCCGTTCGCTCCGGTCATTCGGGAACGCCGAACGCCCTGCGGCTTGCATCTGCGCGATTTGAGAAATCCGCGGTGAAAAAGGCGGGGCGCGCGTCACGCGCGAGTTGAGGTTGGAAGTTGAGGTTGAAGGGGAGTGCTCCGAACGCGTGAACCGAACCTCAACCTAAACCCTCAACTTAAACACGTCCGCCGAAGGCGGAAGTCCCAGCCGTGGTTACTCACCCGTGAAGCGAGTCGGACCTGCCGGCGCGGCGTCACGCCGCTCCGCCCGCGACCCGGCCCTGGAGCTTGCGGCCCCGCGCGCGCGACTCGGCCGCGAGTTTGCGGCGGAAGGCCGCGAGGCGGGTGGAGAGTCGCGCGTCGCCGAGCGCCACGATCGAGACGGCGAGCAGGCCGGCGTTGCGCCCGCCGCCGATGGCGACGGTGGCGACCGGAATGCCGCCGGGCATCTGCACGATCGAAAGCAGCGAATCGAGGCCCTTGAGGCTCCTGCTCTCCACCGGCACGCCGACCACCGGCAGGGTGGTCTGGCTCGCGACCATGCCCGGCAGGTGCGCGGCGCCGCCCGCCCCGGCGATAATCACCCGCAGCCCGCGGCGCTGGGCCGTCTTGGCGTAGGCAAACATGTCGTCGGGCGTGCGGTGGGCCGAGACCACGCGCGTCTCGCAGGGCACGCCGAACTCGGCGCACACCTGCCAGGCGGCCTCCATGGTGGGCCAGTCCGAGTCGCTGCCCATGATGATGCCGACGAGGGGACGCGGGGTCTTTTTCATGTGGAGTCTCCGAAACTGAGGGCCGCCGCCGCGCGCCGCGCGCGCTCGCGCGCCTCCGCGAGGTCGCGGCCGCGGGCGGTGACGTGGCCGAGTTTGCGTCCCGCCGCCGAGGTCGCCTTGCCGTAGAGGTGAACATGGGCGTCCTCGACCGCGAGGGCGGCCGCGAGCCCTTCCGCGCGCCCCGTGCCGGGCCGCGTGCCAAGCAGGTTCACCATCACGACCGCCGGCGCGACGAGGTCCGGCCGGCCCAGCGGCCAACCCAGCACGGCGCGAACGTGGTTCTCAAACTGCGAGCATACGCAGCCCTCGATCGTGTAATGGCCGGAATTGTGCACGCGCGGCGCGAGTTCGTTCACCGCGATGCGCCCGTCGGCGGAGAGGAACATCTCCACACCAAAGCTGCCCACGGCGCTCACCGCCGCCACCGCGCGTCCCGCGACGTCGGCCGCGCGCGCCGCGATGGCCGGCGCAACCGGCGCCGGCGCCAGCACCTCGTGGCAGATGTGATCGCGCTGGATCGTCTCGACCACCGGATAGGTGACCGACTCACCGTTGCGACCGCGCGTGACGATCGCCGCCAGCTCCGACTGAAACGGCCAGAAAGCCTCGACGTAGAGAGCGACGCGTCCGCCGCCGAGCTTCTCCCAGCCCGCGGGGACATCGGCCGCCGAACGCAAAGTGAAGTTGCCCTTGCCGTCGTATCCGTTGCGCCGCGCCTTGAGCACGAGCGGCCAGCCGAGCTCGGCACCCGCGGCGACCACGTCGGCCGGAGCCGCCACCTCGCGGAACTCCGGCACCGGCAATCCCGCGGCCGCGAGCGTCCGCTTCTGCACCAGCTTGTCCTGCGTGAGCGACATCGTGCCCCACGTCGGGAAGACCGGCACACCGGAGTTTTCGAGGCCGCGCAGGAGGCCGGCATCGATGAACTCGTTCTCCAGCGTGATCACATCAAGCCCCTGCGCGAAGCGCGCGAGCACCGCGGGGTCGGACCAATCACCCGTCATCGCGCGGTGCACGACCTGCGCCCCGGGACTGAGCGGAGCCTTCTCAATGACCGTCACGTCCACCCCCAGCGGCGCGGCCGCGAGCGCGGTCATGCGCGCGAGCTGGCCGCCCCCGATGATGCCGAGGCGCGCGGTGGCGCCGGAAGGAACGGCGGGAGGGACGGAAGCGGCGGAAGACATGCGCGAAAACGGGCCCGTCAGTAGCAGGAGCGCTCGCCCGCTTGGCAATCCCCGCGTGCGGCCGCGGACGGGCAGCCGCGGACGGCCCCGATCAGGCGACGATGCCGCGGATCACGTGGCCGTGCACGTCGGTGAGGCGGCGGTTGATGCCGTTGTGGTAGAACGAGAGCTTCTCGTGATCCAGGCCGAGCAGGTGGAGCGCGGTCGCGTGCAGGTCGTAACTGTAGGCGGGATCCACCGCGGCCTTGAAGCCGAGCTCGTCCGTTGCGCCGTGGGCCACGCCGCCCCGGATCCCGCCGCCCGCCATCCACGCGGTGAACGCCGCGGGATTATGGTCGCGCCCCTTGCCTCCCCCGCCCTGCGCGCCCGGCTGGCGGCCGAACTCCGTCGTGCAAATCACGAGGGTGCTCTCGAGCAGGCCGCGGGATTTCAAATCGGTGAGCAGCGCCGCCGCGCCGGTGTCGAGGATCGGTCCCCAGTAGCCGTGGTCGCGTACCACGTCCTCGTGGCTGTCCCAGTTCGGACGGATCTTTTTCGCCGCCGTGTTCTCGGCGCCGCAGAAGATCTGGACGAAGCGCACCCCGCGCTCGACGAGACGGCGGGCGAGCAGGCACTGCCGGCCGAACGGGCCGATGTCCTCGTGGTCCAGTGCGTAGAGTTTCCTTGTCGCCTCGGTCTCACCCCGCAGCTCCGTCGCCTCGGGCGCGCTGAGTTGCAGCCGCGCCGCGAGCTCGTAGGCGGCGATGCGCGCGTCGAGTTCCGTCTGGCCCGGTCGCTCCGCCAGGTGCGCGCGATTCAGGACCTGCAGAAAATCCCGGCCCGCGCGCTCGGGCTCGCCGCGGAGCCCGGCGAACTCGCCGCCCGGGAAGAGGTCGGCGATCGGCGGCCGGCCGTCGTCCGCCGCGATCGTGGTGCCCTGGTGCACCGCCGGCAGAAAGCCGGCCCCCCAGTTGATCACGCCGCCCGGCGGCAGGCCACGCGGGTCGGGCAGCACCACGAAGGCCGGCAGATTCTCGTTCTCGCTCCCGAGTCCGTAGGTGACCCACGCGCCCATCGAGGGGAAACCGGGCAGGATGAACCCGCTGTTCGCCATGAACATCGCCGGGCCGTGCAGCGCGCTCTTGCTTTGCATCGAGTGGATGAAGGCAAGGTCATCGACGTGACCTGCGAGCCCGGGGAAGAGGTCACTGATCCAACGCCCGCATTCGCCGTGCTGGCGGAACGGCCACCAACTGCCCTGGCAATTGCCGGGCTTGGAGGCAAAGAACTGGAGCTTGCCGTCGGGGTCGAAAGGCTTGCCGTTGCGTTTCGTCAGCTCCGGCTTGTGGTCCCACGAGTCGAGGTGACTCAGGCCGCCCGGACAAAAAATCTGGATCACGGCGCGCGCCTTCGCCGGATGATGGCCACGCCGTGCGGCAAGCGGATTGGCCGCGGCCCGCGCGTCCTGGTGCAGCAGCGCGGCGAGCGCGACGCCGCCGAGGCCGCCGCCGAGTTCGCGCAGGAAATCACGGCGGGAAACGGGAGGACGGTGCCCGCGGCAGGGATAACCGGAGGAGGCGCTCATGGTTCAGTCGATGTGCACGAATTCGTTCGCGTTCAGCAGGGCGCGACACACGGCGAACAGGCCCCGGCCCGCCGCGAGCTCCGCGCCCGCCCGCGCCTCGCCCGCCGTCGCCTCGCGCTGGAAGGCCAGCGCGATCGCCCGGCGCACCGCGGCCTCGCCGCCCCCGGCTTCCTTCTCGGCGCGCTCCGCCAGCCGCCGCGCCTGCTTCAGCATGAACTCGTTGTTGGCCAAGGTGAGCGCCTGCAGGGCCGTGGTCGTCCGCACGCGCGCCGGGGTCAGATTCGCCGGATCGGGGCAGTCGAGGGTGGACAGGAACTGGTGCGGGGTGGTGCGCACGATGAAGCGGTAGATGCTGCGGCGCCAAAGTTCCGGCGCGTCAGGCGTCACGTAATCATAGAGCGGCGCGTACGCCTCGGTGTACTTGAAGTCGCGGTAACCGGGCCCGCCCATCGCGAGGTTGAGCGTGCCCGCGATCGCCAGCACCGCGTCGCGCAGCGACTCGGCGTCGAGCCGGCGCGGGTTCTGCCGCCACAGCAGGCGATTCTGCGCGTCCACGGCCGTCGCCGCGGGATCCGCCACGCGTGACTCCCGCCGGTAGGCGGCGCTCCCCACGATCAGGCGATGGAGCTGCTTGAGCGAGCCCCCGCTCCGCCGGAACTCCGCGGCCAGCCAGTCGAGGAGCTCCGGATGCGAGGGCGGCGAGCCGCCCAGGCCGAAGTCGCTCGGCGTCGCGACGATGCCCTGACCGAAGTGGTGGTGCCACAGGCGGTTCACCAGCACGCGCGGGGTGAGCGGGTTCTCCGGATGCGTGATCCAGTCCGCGAGGCGCCGCCGGCGCTCACCCTCCGGCGTGGCGTCGTCGCCGAACTCCGCGGGGGCATGACGCGCCCACCCGAACGCCCCCGGCGTCACCGCCGGCCCGTCGTCCTCCGGGTCTCCCCGGCGCTGGAG
>JBJTCH010000007.1:0-8610 GCA_046091745.1 Opitutaceae bacterium | reverse complement strand
GCTGCGCGGCGCCGATGAGATCTGGCATCTCGGGGATGTGTGCGCGCCGGAAACCTTGGTGGAACTCGAGTTGACCGGCGTGCCGCTGCGGGTGGTGCGCGGCAATTGCGACGCCCATCCCTGGCCGCTCACGCTCGACTTGAAACTCGAGGGTCACCGGGCGCACCTGGTTCACATCCCGCCGCGGCGTTCGCCGCCGGGCGCGGATCTGGTGCTGCACGGCCACACGCATGTGCCGCGCGACGAGACCGATCTGCTCGGGGTGCGCTGGCTCAACCCGGGCTGCATCACGCGGCCGAACCGCGGCGCGCCCGCGGCCTTCGCGTGGCTCGCGCTGGAACGCGGGCGCCCGCCGCTCTGGACCCCGGAGCGCCTTTGATCGGCCGCGGCACCGTCACCCCATGCGCATTGATCCGCGACTCTGGCCGAATCTGCTCACGGCGACCCGCATCGCGCTGATGCCCGCCGTGCTGGCGGCCGCGGTGGCGGGGTCGCGGATGGGGTTCACGGCGTTGATCGCGGCGGCGCTGGCGACGGACGCGCTGGATGGGTTCCTCGCGCGGCGGCTCCGGGCGTTTTCCGAATTCGGGCGGAAACTCGACAGCGCGGCGGACTACGTGACGCTGGGCGCCGGGGTCTGGGGCATCGCCCTGTTATGGCCCGACGTGATGCGGCGGGAGTTGCCCTGGGTGGTGACCGGTCTGGCGGCGTTTCTGGCGGTGATTGTCTACGGTTTCGTGCGGCTCGGCCGCGCGCCTTGTTACCACACCTGGGCCTCGAAGGCCGGCGCGGTGGTGTGTCCGCTGACCCTGATCCCCCTGCTGTCGGGCGGCGCGGCCGCGCCATTTCATTTCTCAGTCGTCTGGCTGGTGCTGGCCGGGATGGAGGAGATCGCGATCGCGCTGCTGGTGCCCGCGCACGCGGGTGAGATGCCGACGGTGTGGCACGCGATCCGGCTGCGCCGGGGACGCGCGACCGGCGGCGGCCGTGGTTGAAGCAAGCGCGTTCCCGCTCGTACAACGCGCTCGCCCTGCGCGCGTCATTGCTTTCACTCGCCGGCGGTTTGACCACCGCGCAGCAGGAACTTCTCGACTTGTTCACGCCGCTCCCCGGCGCTCCCTCCGCGCCGGCGCCCCGTCCGCGTCCGGTCGCGCCGCCGCCGGCCGGCGAGGAGACCGTGGTGTTCGAGCGGAGCGCGCGGGCGCGCAACTACCGGCTGACACTGCGGCGTGACGGCACCGCGGTGGCGACCATCCCGGCCGGCGGTTCGGAGCGCGAGGCCTTGCGCTTTGTGGAGGAGCACCGGGGTTGGCTGGAACGTGCCCGCCAAAGGCAACGCCGCCGGCCGCGCAGCGCGGAGATCTGGGTGCCGGGCACGCACGTGCTCTGGCGCGGGGAAATGACGGAGGTGCGCGTCGCCGCGCAGGGCGAGCGTCCGCAGGTCTGCCTCGCGGCCGATGTCTTCCGCGTGCCGCGTCTCGACGGCGACCTGCGGCCGACGCTCGAGGCGCATTTTGCGCGGCGCGCCCGCGTGGAGCTGCCGGCGCGCGCCTGGGAACTCGCCGCGCTCGCGGGCGTCGACGTGCGCGCGGTCACGGTGCGCAACCAGCGTTCCCGCTGGGGATCCTGCTCCGCCAACGGCACGATCTCGCTCAACTGGCGTCTCGTGCAGACGCCCGACCACGTGCGCGACTACGTCATCCAGCACGAGCTGATGCACCTGCGGGAGATGAACCACTCGGCCCGCTTCTGGGCGCGCGTCGAGGAGGTTTGCCCGGCCTGGCGCGAGGCCGAAACGTGGATCCGCCGCAACGGATCGCTGGTCGGACTTTGAGGCCGAAGTGCTTTTCCCTCTGAAAAACAGAAGATTTTCCTAGGCAAACGCGGAGCCTTCCCTCTAGAACCGCTCGTGTCAGAGGAAATCGCCTCGTAAAAACCCAAACAAAATCATGGCTAAAAAAGCTGTCCGTAAACCGAATGCTGCGTTCATGAAACCGGTCACGCCCAACGCTCACCTCGCGAAGGTCGTTGGCGCCGCCCCGCTCCCCCGCACGGAGCTCACCAAGAAGCTGTGGGCCTACATCAAGAAGAACGGCCTGCAGGACAAGAAGGTGAAGACCCAGATCAATGCTGACGACAACCTGAAGGTTGTCTTCGGCGGCAAGTCGAAGGTCTCCATGTTCGAGATGACCAAGCTCGTCTCGCAGAACCTCAGCTGAGAGGTCTCGATTCCTTTCTGCCGCCGCGGGTCCGCCCGCGGCGGTTTTTTTGCGCCCGCGCGGCGATGAGCATTCGGGTTGTCAGTCCCCCGCGCGGCTCCTAGCGGTTGAGCGCTCCCAACGTGCAAGAATCCTTCCGCGTTCGTATCCTGCAAAAGCTCAACCTCGCGGCCGCGGCGATGGTGACGCTTGCGGCCGGGGTGACGGCGGGCTGGCTGGTGGGCGATTACATCGATAGCCGTATCCGCCGGGACATGATCCGGCGCGCGCCGGTCGCCGGCATGGTGCTGACGACCGATCTGAATCCCTTCTCCCAATCCGCCACGTCCGCGGATCTCACGACCGAGGGGTACCGCCGGCTGCATGAGCGGGCCCGCCGGCTCGCCCTGCTCAATCCCTCGTTGTGCGGGATCAGCCTGCTCCGGGTTCCGGCTGGTTCCGGTCCCGCGGTCTACGTCGTCGATTACCGCGATCCCGCCCACGGCGAGGAGGCTCGGCCGGGCGACGTCTTCGTGCCGCGGTTTCGCTCGGGCGCGCTCGAGCAGGTCCGCCGCTCCGGGGAGGCCTTGCTGGCGGGACCGTTCGACGTCGGCGACGGGGTGCGCGGTGTCGCCTACGCGATTCTTCCCACCTTCGGTGAAAACGTCCGGAAGGATGTGCGCCATGTGGTACGCATCGAGGCGGATGTGGTCGAGTGGCGCCAAAGCGTGCTTCTGGGCGGAGTGCTGGCGGGACTCGGCGTTTGCGGGCTCTTCGGGATCCCGCTGGCCATGCTGCTCCTCGGTGACCGCCAGCGCATCCAGTCCAACGTCATCCGCAATCTTTCCGAGGCCGTGGAGCAGGCGCACTCCGCGATCCTCATCCTCGATCCAGGCGGCCGGATCGAGTTCTGCAATGAGGTGGGGTCCCGGCGGCTCGGAATTTCCCGGCGCAATCTCATCGGCCGGAACCTGCGCGACTTCCTGAAGCCCGCCGGTCCGGCGGCAGGGGAGGCGGAGATCGACGGCAATCTCGCCGCCGGTGTCGCGTGGCAAGGCGAGTTGAACTGCCTCCGCGCCGACGGAACCTCGTTTCCCGTCCGCGGCGGCTTCTCGCCCGTGAGGCGGCGCGACCAGCAGGTCGTGTCGTTCGTCGCGGTTTTCGATGACATGACCGAGCTCCGCAGTCGTGAGAACGAGCTGCGCGAGGCCACGGAGCAGGCGAGGGCGGGCGACCGGGCCAAGGGTAATTTCCTTGCGACGATGAGCCACGAGGTGCGCACGCCGCTCAACGCGATCGTCGGTTTCACCGGCCTGCTGCTGGAGTCCTCGCCGCTCAGCGAGGTGCAGCGCGACCAGCTGCTGGCGATCCGGGCCAGCGCCGAGGCCCTCGTGCGGTTGACGAGCGACATCCTTGATTTCGCCCGGATCGAGTCCGGCACGGCACGGATCGACCTGGCCCCCTGTGATCCGCGCGAATGCGTGGAGGAAGCGATTGATCTCCACGCCGCGGCGGCCGCGCAAAAGGGGCTGGAGATCTTCCACCGGATTTCCCCCGGCGTGCCTGCCTCGCTCGTCACGGATCACGGACGCCTGCGGCAGATTCTCGTGAACCTGGTGGGCAACGCGGTGAAATTCACCGAGCGCGGCGAGATTGAGGTCTCGGCCTCGGTGGCGGATGCCGACGGCGACGAGCGCGGCCTCCGTGTCGAGTTCGTCGTCCGCGACACCGGGCTGGGCATCGCGGAGGAGGACCAGGGACGTCTTTTCCGTCCCTTCACCCAGCTGGAGGCGACGAACCTCCGCCGGCATGGGGGCGCCGGCCTGGGCCTCGCGATCAGCCGTGATCTCGTGGGGATGCTGGGCGGGGAGATCCGCTTCGAGAGCCGGCTCGGACGCGGCTCGACGTTTCGTTTCTCCATCCGCGCCCGGGTCGAGCGTCCGCCGCGTTTCCCTGATGCCGCCGGCGCGAAGGTGGGTGTCGTCGCGCCCGCCGGGCGGTTCCGGGATTCACTCATGGAGCTCGTGCGTTCCTGGAAGGCCGAGGCCGCCGAGGCGGATACCATCGAATCCCTGCCGCCCTCGGTCCGGACGGTGGTCCTGCGCGACTTGGATGAGGCCGGGGCCCGTGATCTGGCCTCGAGTCGCGAGCCGGCCCGGGCGGCCGTGGACGGGTTGACGGTCGCCCTGGTCCCCGTGTCGCTCGAGGCGGAGACGCAGGCAGCGCTGAGCGCTCGTTTCCAGGCGGTGCTGGTCAAGCCCGTCCGCTCCGGCGCGCTGTTCCCGCTCGTGGCGGGCGCCGCGCCCGAGCAACCCGCGGCGGCGGCGCGGCCGCAGTTCGGTTTCCGCGTGCTCGTCGCGGAGGACAATCTGGTCAACCAGCGCCTCATCCGGCTCATGCTGGAGAACTTCGGCTGCGTCGCGACGGTGGTCTCGGATGGCCGGGCGGCGATCGCGGCGTTGGTCGCGGCGCCCCTGGTGCACGATCTCGTCCTGCTCGACATGCACATGCCGGAGCTCGACGGGATCGAGGTGCTGCAGGCCATCCGTTCGGGCGGGGCCGGCGCTGGAGCGCGCGGCGTCTGGGTGGTGGCGCTTTCGGCGGACGTGCGTGCGGAGCAGCGGGCGGCGGCGGCTGCTGCTGGCGTCGATGAGTACATGACGAAGCCGGTCAGCCTCCGTGGGGTGGAGGAGATGCTGCTGCGCTTGCGGACCGCGCGTCGTCTCGACTCCGCGCCGGTCGGGTGAATTGTGCCGTCGCGCGCGGCCGTCGGACCACGCTCGCGCGCCCTTATCCCCGGATGAATCCACGGACCGCCGACCCTCGCCTCCGCGCCGTGCTGATGCTCCTGCTGGCGAATTTGCTGTGGGGCCTGAGCTTCCCGCTGATCAAGGCGATCACGCTGCTGCACGCGGAGTTGGTGCCGGCGGCGGGCACCTGGTTCTCGGCCATCTACACCGTCGCGCCCCGGTTTCTGCTGGCGGTGGGGCTGCTGCTCGCCTTCCGGCCCCGGGAGGTCTGGCGGGCGACGGCGGGCGAGCTGCGCCAGGGTATCCGGCTGGGTTTCTTCACCGCGGCGGGCATGCTGCTGCAGAACGACGCCTTGCAGTTCACGTCCGCGAGCACGTCGGCCTTCCTCACGCAGTTCTACGCCATCATGATCCCGGTATGGCTGGCGGTGCGCGCGCGGACCAACCCCGGCGGCCGCGTCTGGCTTTGCTGCGCGCTGGTGCTGGCGGGAGTGGCGGTGCTCGGGCGCTTCGATTGGCGCGAGCTGCGTCTCGGGCGGGGGGAGTGGGAAACCCTGCTTTGCTCGGTCTTCTTCATGGGGCAGATCCTCACGCTCGAGCGGCCGGAGTTTGCCGGCAACCGGCCCGACCGGGTCACCTTCGTGATGTTCGCGACGCAAGCCGTCGTGTTCTCCGCGCTCGCGCTGGTCCTTGCTCCTGATGTCGCGACGCTGGCGGCGCCGTGGCGGAACGGCGCCTGGGTGGCCTTCACGGTCGCGCTCGCGCTGGTCTGCACGATCGGCGCGTTCTCCCTCATGGTGGCGTGGCAGCCGCGCATCACCGCGACGGAGGCCGGCCTCATCTACTGCGTCGAGCCGATCTTCGCCTCGGCGCTGGCGCTGTTCCTGCCGGCGCTGCTCTCCGTGTGGGCCGGAATCTCCTACGCGAACGAGACCGCGACGTGGACGCTCCTGGCGGGCGGGGGTTTCATCACGGCGGCCAACGTGATCCTGCAGCTGCGGCCGCCCGCGCGGGCCTGAGCCCGGATGAATTGGCTTGGTGGCCGCGCCGGCGGAGGCATCTTGCGGCCCGTGGCCAAGCTTCCCGCCCCGGATCTCTGGCGCTCCATCCTGCTCCCGGCGCTGCTCAGCGGGGTGGCGGCGCTCGGCCTTTCCCGTCTTCCGGTCTTCCAGGCCTTCGAGAACGTGGTTTGGGACGGGCTCGTCCGGCTCCGCGCCGAGCTCCAGCCGCGCAACGCCTCCGACTCCATCGCCCTCATCGGCATCGACGAGGCGAGCCTGCGCGATTTCGGACGCTGGCCTTGGCCGCGGCGGCTGCACGGCGACTTCCTGCTGCTCGCGGGTCTCCGTCGGCCCAGCGTCAGCGCGTGGGACGTCCTTTTCACCGAGCCGTCGGCGGAGACGGCGGATGACGCGCAGCTGGCGCGCGGTCTGGCCGGCGCGGGAGGCGCGGTCGTGCTTGGCGCGATGGGAGCCGACGCCGGTGAAGGGATCGCCCCGGGTTCCCCGGAGGCGGCGGGCGCGCGGCTGGCGCGTTTGACGCGGGTGGAGGGCGACCTTTCCCGCGTCCTCGGCGCGGAGGCCGCGCTGCTGCCCGCGGGGGATTTTTCGCGGCGCGCTGAGATCGGATTTGTGGATACGCCGCCGGACGGCGATGGCACCCGCCGGTTCGTGCCGCTGGTGGTGCGCATCGGGCGGGAGATCCTGCCTTCGCTCAGCCTCCGTGTCCTGATGGCCCACTGGCAGGCGGAGCCCGCCGCGGTGACCGTCCGCCTCGGCACGGAAGTCGAGGTGCGCGGGAAACTCGGTTCGGCCCGCATCCCGATCGACGACGCCGGCCGTTATCGCGTGAATTTCCGGCACGACGTCGAGAATCTCACCTCGTACGGCTACAGTCAGGCGCTGGCGCAGCTGGCGGACCGCCACGAGCGCAAACCCGGTCCGGTGCCCCAGCTCACCGGCCGCATCGTGCTCGTGGGGCAGACCGCGGCGGGGTTGACGGACCTCGCGCCGACGCCGCTCGCGGCGCAGACACCCCTGGTGCTGGTGCACGCCAACGCGCTGGAGAACTTCCTGTCCGGCGACTACCTGCGCCGGCCGGCGCCGGTCTGGGTGTGGGTCGGGCTCGGCGTGGCGGGCGCGCTGTGCCTGTGGCGCTTTGCCGAGCGCGGGTTGCGCGAGCATGCGCTGGCGGCTGCCGGGGTGCCGGCGGTGTTCGTGCTGGGGGTGGCGCTCGCGTGGATCGAGGGCAGCGTCATGGTTCCGCTCACGGGTCCTTTGCTCGGTTTCGGCGGCCTGCAGATTTTCGCGATCCTGCGCCGCGTGCTCTCCGAGCAGCGGGCGAAGGAGCGCATCAAGGGGATGTTCGGCACCTATGTCTCGCCGGAGGTCGTGGAACGCATGGTGCAGGCCCGCGAGATGCCGCGCCTCGGCGGTGTGTCCGAGGAGATCACCGCGTACTTCAGCGACATCCAGGACTTCTCGACCTTTTCCGAACAGCTGCCGCCCGAGCGCCTCGTCGAGTTGCTGAATGATTACCTCTCGGCCTGCACCGACGTGATCCAAGGCGAGGGTGGCACACTCGACAAATACATCGGCGACGCCGTGGTCGCGATGTTCGGCGCGCCGGTCGCGCTGCCCGGTCACGCGCATCACGCCTGTCTGGCGGCGCTGCGCTCGCAGGCGCGGCTCGCGGAGCTTCGCGCGAGCTGGAGCGGGGCGGGGAACTGGCCGGTCTCCGTGACGGCGATGCAGTCGCGCGTCGGGCTCAACACGGGCCTCGCCGTGGTGGGCAACATGGGCAGCCGCGTCCGCT
Organism: Opitutaceae bacterium; assembly: GCA_046091745.1. Classification (GTDB taxonomy): domain Bacteria; phylum Verrucomicrobiota; class Verrucomicrobiia; order Opitutales; family Opitutaceae; genus ER46. The sequence goes on along the minus strand of JBJTCH010000007.1, from coordinate 848 downwards.
TCAACTACACGATGATGGGCGACTCCGTGAACCTCGCCGCCCGCATGGAGTCCGGCGCGAAGGCCTGGGGCGCCGCGATCATGTGCACCGAGGCGACGCGGGCCGCCTGCGAGCGCCACGCCCCCGGCCGCGTGATCTTCCGTCCCCTCGGTCGCATCGTGGTGAAGGGTCGCGCCGAGGCCGTCCCCTTCCATGAGGTGTTCGCCGAGGCCGCCGCGGCGCCTCCGGAGGCCGCCGGTTGCGTCGAGGCGTTCACGCGCGGCCTGGACCTGCTGCGCGCCCGGGACTGGCCCGGCGCGCGGCGCGCGTTCGAGGCCAGCGCCGCGCTGGAGCCGCGGGTTCCCGGCCGGGCGCCGGGAGTGAAAACCAACCCGTCACTCGTCCAGCTCTCCTTCGTCGAGCGCTTCATGCGCGAGCCGCCGCCTCCGGATTGGGACGGCACGCACGTGATGACCGAAAAGTGAGGCGTGCGCCGCCGCGAAATCTCGGCCGTCGCGAAATCGCGCGTTGTCAACGGGCGGCTGGCATCGTACCGAAATCCATTTTCCAGCTCCCCATCCCTCATGAAAGCCTCCCTTCTGCGCCGGACTCTCTCGTTTCTTGCCCCCTTCATCCTGTTCGGCGCCGTCGCGTCCGCGCAGCAGGAAGCGACCATCCTCAAGATCGTGGGTGATGGTGCCCAGGTTGTTCTTCCGGACGGTCGTACGGTGAAAGCCGAGGTCGGCCTCAAGGTGCCCGAGGCCGCCACCGTCCGCTCCGGTGCCGCGGAGGTTTATCTGGAGGCCGTCTCCGGCGTGATCGCCACGGTCAAGCGGGACAGCGAGATCGTCGTCACCACCCTGACGGGC
>JBJTCH010000006.1:0-4478 GCA_046091745.1 Opitutaceae bacterium | reverse complement strand
GCGGGGATTGGTGTCGCCGCGGCGCACACCGGCGAGGTCCTCCCCGTACTGCTGCTCGGGCTCGCGGCCCACGGTGTAGGTCACGCCGGCGGCGGCCAGCAGGTCGCCCACGTAGGTGGCGTCGATGAACATCTTTCCACGGTAGGTCCGGCCGCTGAGCATGGTGATCGCGGTGATGCGCCGGCCATCCATCGCCACGCCCTTGCCCGGCGTGCGGTCGAGCCGCTCGTGGTAAACGACGCGCACGCCGGCGGCGGCGAGCATCTGCTCGAACACCCTTTTGCCCACGTGGGGCTCGAAGCTGCGGATGTAGGTGGCGCCGTAGGCGGCCGCGATGGCGTCGTAAAACTCCGACGCGATGCCGCCGAACGTGGCGCGCTTGCCGAGGAAATCGGTGGCCCCGAGTCCGCTCGCGCTCATGCCGCCGGGGAAGCCCGTCGGGTTGACGACGATGACCGAGCGCCCCTCGCGCTTCGCCGCGATCGCCGCGGTGATGGCGGCGGATGAGTCGCCATAGATCACGACGTCGTGGACGACGGACGTGTCGGGCGTCGCCGCGGACAATACGCCGGCGAGCGTGCCGGCCAGCAGCGCGACGAGGCCGCGGCGGCGCGGCCGGTCAAGGAATCGGGGGTGGGATTTCATGGATTGTCACTGGTTAGGCTTCGGACCGGACCTTCGAGAGACCTCTTGCCTCGCGCGCGGGGCGCGCGTCGGGAGCTAGAAGCTGACGGAGGTGGTCACGCCCAACTTGCGCGGCGAGTTGAGCCACTGGGCGTAGCGCAGCGTGCCGTTGGTCGAGCGCACGAGGTAGACGACGCGGTTGGCGTCCATCAGGTTCGACACGTTGATCTGCAGCGACGTGCGGATGCGCCCGAGCGGCTTGAAGCGGTAGACGGCGAAGAGGTCGTGCAGCAGGCGGTCGGGATAGTAGTACATCTTCCGTTTACCCGCGTCGGCGGCGTCGGTGTACATGTAGCCGCGCTGGTTGTCGCGCAGGCTGCTGCTGAGGCCGACGACCACCCCGCGGAGGACGCCCTGGTCGAACTGGAACCGGTTGATGAGGCTGTAGCTGCGCTCGGCGTAGCCGAAGGTCTTCTCGCCGGAGCGGCGCACGAGAAGGGTGCCGCCCGACGGTGAAACGAAGCCGAGCTGGTGCTGGGAAAGCGGCACGCCCGTGGCGCCGGTGCCCACGCCGGGCGTGAGGAGGCCGAGCTGCTCGGCGTTGAGAATCTGGCCCGACTCGAGGTCGAGCTGCGCGGCGTAGGGGCTGGCCGGATCCTTCATCATCGCGATCGAGAGCGGGATTTTGTCGGAGGTCGGGTTGCGCGGATCGGAGGGGACGAGCAGCGGGGTGATGGCGCCGCCCGCCGCGGCGCGCAGGCCGACGACGGTCTGGCCGGCGACCGTGGTGGTGTTGAACTGGTCGTTGTAGAACTGCGGCAGGACGACATCGCTGCGTTCGCTGCCGTTGCCGGTGGCGAAGTTCACCCGCACCTCCCAGCCGCGGAGCGGGCGGGTGGAGAGCGTGAGATTGTAGCCGTTGGACGTGCGGCTGAAGGTGTAGGCGGCGCCGCCGTTGCGGCCGTTGATGCCGTTGGGGTCGACGTCGTTCTGCGTGCCGCCGAGGTTGGCGGTGAAGTTCTGGGCCTCGGAGACGTAGTAATTGAAATTACCCGAGATGCGGTCGCCCCAGAGACCGAACTTCAGGCCGATGTCGCGGCTCACGCCTTTGCCGGGCGGGAGCGGCTGGTTGTAGATGTCACGCGTGGTGTCGAAGTTGATCTTCGCGTTGGTCGCGTAGTTGAGGGAGAGGCGCACGCCGCGGATCGGCGTGTCGATGACGGCGCCGGTCGTCAGGCTGTCGTACGAGATGGGCCCGCGCAGCAGGTTGGTGTTGGCGCGCAGGCCGCTGGCCTCCTCGGACCGGTAGCCCACCATGGTGTCGATGCGGCCTTTCCACCACTCGCTGAAGAGACTGAAGCCGTGGCTGCGCTCGTCGGTGTCGTCGCGGTAATAGCCGGTCACGGTGCTCTGGCCGGTGGTGGCATTGATCGGGCCGGAGACCCCGAAGGGGTTTCCCGCGGTGGGCGGCACCGCGTTGGCGAAGACCTGCGGCTGCGAGACGTAGGTTTTGCCGTTGGGATGGACGAGCGAGGAGAAGGGCCACTTCTGGCCGCCGACGATCTGCGTGGGATTGATGGGCACCCAGACCGACGGGATCGGGATGCGGCCGGAGTCGGCGACGCTGATCTGCGCGGGGTTGATGGTAACGCGGCCGGTGGCGTCGGCCTCGTAGAACCGCCATTGCTCCTGCATCGTCCACGACTGCATGTCCTGGAAAAACACGCTCGCCTGGTGCGAGCCCCAGCGGCCGAGGTCCTTGCGGTAGACGAGGGTGGAGCGGTGCCCGCGGGCGCCGGTGTGGAAGGGGTTCAGCACCGGGAAACTCATGTTGAACGCCCACTTCGTGCCGGTCTGGCCGGTCGCCGGGTCGACGTACAGGTTGCCGGCGGCACCCGGGGCGAAGATCGTGGTGCTGGGCGGGGTGAGGGCGTTGTTGACGCGCGCGTCGTGGCCGTAGCGCACCTGCAGGCCGAGGCCCTCGGCGAGCGTCGCCTCGGCGACGACGGACTTGCTGATGTTCTTGAACGCGAAAGCGAAGTAGGGGCCGAAAAGCGTGTCGGCCTTGGTGAGGTCGATCACCCCGCCGGTGAGGTCGCTCACGTTCGGGAAGGCGGCGAGGTAGCGCGTGCTCTGGTTGTCGACGCGCTCGCCGGTGGGCAGCAGCTGGGTGAGCGGCGCGCGCACGATGCCGGAGTTCGGGTAGGTGGTGTCGCGGATGAGGTGGCGCCACTCGCCGCGGATCTCCAGGCGCCGCCACGGCCGGATGGTGGCGGCGATCTGCAGTGCCTCGTTGAGCTGCCGGTTGGCCGGGCGGAAATACTTCGTGTCGCCGCGGACCGCGTTGAAGCGCAGGCCCCAGTGCTGGAAGCCCACGCCCGTATCCATGGTGTAGCGACGGCTACCCTCGGAGTCGCCGCCGGCGGTGGCGCTGAACCGGGAGGTGCGCCCCACGAAGGCGCGCTTGGAGTTGGTGGTGATCACGCCGCCGGCGTCGCCGGAGCCGAAGAGCAGCGAGTTGGAGCCGCCCAGCGCGTCGACCCGCTCGACGTCGAACGAGTCCATCAGGGCGGTGTCGGCGCGCAGGAAGCCGTCGCGGCGCGGGTTGTTGATGGTGAGCCCGCGCATCGTCATGCTCTTCGGGTCCTGGCGGTCGCCCTCGAGGTCGCCGCGGACCTCCTCGTTGCCGCCGGCGATGATGGCCGCGCCGAGGCCGCCGAGCTTCGACAGCATCTCGGTCATGTCGACGACGCCGAGCTCGTCCATGAGCTGGCGATTGAAGACCTTCGCGTCGAGGGGCGTCTTGCCGAGGGCGGTGTTGGTGCCGGTGATCGAGTTGGTGTTGAGCGCCTGGTAGGTGTCGCTGGCGTCCTCGGTGACCTGGAAAGCCGTGAGCGTGACGACCTCCTTGGGTTGCGCGGCAGCCTCGGCGGCGGGCCGCGGGGCGGTCTGGGCGAGGGCGGCCGAGGCCAGCGCGAGGCCGGCGCAGCCGAGGAAGAGAACGCGGAGAAACGGGGTTTGCATCGTGGGTGAAGGGGTTGGGGTGGGAGCGGCGCGGGGCCGGTGCGGCGTGAGTCTGCGAACGCCGAAGGGTACAGTTTCAGAGCGCCGGAAAAAATGGAGAAGTGCGGAAAATCATGTGTTTTTGCATCCGGATCGAGCTTTGAGTTCCTTCGGGGCTTTTGGCGGGAGAAGCTCAGGGGGATTCACGCAAGCCAGCCGCGGTGGCCGCGGCCCACGGATTCCCCAGTGCGGCTCCGCCGAGACCGAAGTATCGTTCAGACTGACCGGCCGCGGGATCGTGAGGTGTCGCCGAACAGCTCCGCGAGGTTTCAACCATGGATTATCCTAGCGCGGCAGAGCCGCAACCAAAGGGGAGTTGAGTTGGAACACAGAGGGCACCGAGGCCCGATCCGAGTTCAGAGAGTCCGATCGACCGGCCCGAGCCTCGGGTCGTGATGCGCTCCCGACTCGCTCCGCGGGTGAGTAACCACGGACGGGAAAAGAGTAGGAGACGGGCGAGGGTGGGAGAGAGCAAGACCGGCTCCGCCAACCGAAGTATCGTTCAGGCTGACTGGCGGTGGGTTCGTGACGCGTTGCCGAACAGCTCCGCAAGGTTTCAACCACGAATGGACCTGACGCGCCTCGCGGCATAGGAGAATCGTTCCCAAAAAGGATGATTTTGAAGGATAGTAATGCGGATCAACGCCGATGAAGAAGACCGAGCTCCCTCTCCGAACTTCCCGACCTTTTGTTCAAAGCCCCGGATCGTGACACGCCAAGTGGGAGAAGATCGTGAAGGCCGGGGGGCGCCAGATCTGTGATACCTGAGTTATCTGTGGTTGGTCCGACGA
>JBJTCH010000005.1:0-18664 GCA_046091745.1 Opitutaceae bacterium | reverse complement strand
AAACAACCGCGGCTCGCCGCCCCGCCAGCCGTAGATCGACTGCTTGGTGTCGCCGACCACGAAGACCGACTTCGTGCCGGTGTCGTCCTGCAGCGCCTCGTCGAGCCACGGCTCGAGCACCCGCCATTGCTCGCGGCTGGTGTCCTGGAATTCATCCACGAGCCAGTGGTCGAAACTCTGGTGCCAGCGGAACGCGAGCGCCTGCAGCGCCTGTTCCGAACCGAACGCCCCTCCGCGCCCGGGATCGAGCAACCGCGCCAGAGCGGCGAACGCCAGCCGGCCGCGCCGCCGCGCGAGGCGATCGTAAGCCTCGTCGTAGCGTGACAGCACCGCGTGGAGCGCTGCCGTGCGTTCGCACAGCTCCGCGTGCTCGGCCGTGAGCCAGGCGGTGAGGACGCGCCCCAAGGGGACCATGATCGACCGCGGCACCACACAGGGCGTCTTCGAGTTCGATCTCGGCCAGCACTCCCACGTTTCCGGCCAGGCATCGCGGAGCGGGCGGAGTTTCCCATCCACCTCCAGCCATGACGGCGGATCATCCCCGGCCGTACCGGGACGCCGTGCCGCGATCCAATTCAGGGCCTTAACCAGCCCGTTGGTCACCAGCGTGGAGGACAGATCCGCCGCTTCGATTTCCCGGCGCAACGTCTCGGCAGCGCGCCGCCATTCATCATCGGCTCCGCCTCCGGCCGCGCCCGCGCCCCACGCCGCCGCATCGGGCATCACGTCGAGCAGCCGGTGTCCGCGCTCGACGAACTTCCGCAATTCGTCGCGCCAGCTTGCCGCCGACTTCAGCGAGGCGCGTTTGATCGCCTGGTGGAACGCCCCGAGTTCCTCCGGGGCGACCCGTGCGAAAACCTCCCCGAGCAGACGCTCGCGTTCCCGCCCGGCCGCCGGTTCGTCGAGAATCTCGCAGCCGCCAAGCCCGAGCTCGAACTCCAGCGTCTGCACGGCCCGCGCCATCAGCGAGTCGATCGTGCCGAGCGCCAGCCGGTCGAGACGCCCGACCACCGCGACCAGTGTCTCCCGCAACGCCGCCGCCGAAACGTCCGTGCCCGCCCCGGGTAGCAGACCCGCGACGCCGGCCGCCGCATCTCCCTCGAGCAGAACCGCCAGGGCTTTGGACAGCTTCCCGTGCTCGCCCGCGTCCGCCGAGGCCGCCGCCAGCCGTTCCAGAATGCGCTCCGTGAACTCGCCGGCGCCCTTGCGCGTGAACGTCGTCGCGACGATGCGCTCCGGCGCGACGGCCCGCGCGGCTCGCTGGAGCAGCAGCAGCGCCAGAAAGCGATGCGCGAGCTGGTAGGTTTTCCCCGTGCCCGCCGAGGCGCGGATGATCGTGTGCTGCAATGCGCTCATGACGCGCCCTCCCCTCCGCCCGCGAGCAGCTTTTCCCACTCCCTCCCGAGCGCGCGCTCCAACCCGTCCGGCGCCAGCGCCGCGAAACGGTCGTACGCGACCTCCGGCGCGGGCGGCCAGAAGACCCCGGCGCGGATCCGCCGCACGGCCTCGCCGGCCCACGCCAGCGCCGCCGGCATCAGTTCCTCCATGCCCTCGAACTCCTTGAAACCCGTGTCACCCACCGCGGGCGGCAGCCACGCGAACCAGGCCGACGGCGTCTTCTCCAGCGACCACGCCCGTCGCACCGCCTCCGCGTAGAGCGGCAATTGCACGTTGCTCCAACCCGCGCCGCTCAGGCGCCCGTGCTCGACCAGCGGCCCGAGCGCGGCCGGACACTTCTCCGCGCTCCAAACGCGTAAGTGCGCCTTCGCCGGACTCTCGTCCCCCACCCCGGTCTTGTAATCCACCACCCGCACGCGGCCATCGAGATGCCGGTCGATGCGGTCGATCACGACCTTCACCGGCACGCCCTCCAGCGAGAAGGCGTCCTCGATTTCCAGCTCCACCGCTTCGACGCGCCAGCCTTGTTGAAATTGCTGCACTTGCCGCGCCGCAAGCGCGCCGAGTCTTTCCTCCGCCGACAACGCCTGTAGGCGCAGCAACGCCGGCGGCTCCGCGCCAAGACGACGCTCCACCGCGGCCGCGAGGCGGCGGCGCCAGTCCTCCCGCAACGGCTCCACCTCGGCGATCTCCCGCGCCGCCGGGTCCTCACCCCATTCGCGCAGCACCCCGTGGATCAGATCCCCGAAGGCGGTCGCCGGCAGTTCGCCGTCGCCGGGCTCAAACTCCCGCCAGCCGAGCACGTCGGTGAAATAATACCGCGTCGGGCACGCGAGGTACGCGCGCAGCCGCGACGCACTCACGCGCTTGAGCTCGGCCGGCGGAAGCTGGGCCGGCGGCCGCAGGCGCCAGCCGCCCCGCGAGGTCGCGGGCGTCGGCGGCGCCGGGATCAGATCGCGGTCGGAAACGTGGCGCAGCACCTCGGCCGGCAGATCGTCGTCGGCCACCTGGAGGAGCACCCGCGACGGACGGCACGGGTCGCCGGCGGGATCAACGCGCGCGTTCACGACCGTCACCGAGCCGCCGGCGCGCCGGCTTTCCACCAGCGCCGCGAAGAGGAACGTCTCGCGCGCGAGGCGCGAACGGCGCGCCCGCAGCCCGAGGCGTTCGCAGACGGCCTCCGAGATCAGCGGCGAACCCGAGGGCGCCTCCGGCACCGCGCCTTCGTGCAGCGCCGCCACCACAACATCAGGCGCCGGGTCGTGCGCCAGTTCTAGCCAGCCCTGCAACGGCAGCACGCCGTCCGTCGCGGCCGGTCGTTGCGAAACCCCCTGCAGCGCCGCCCCCAGCCAACGCAGAAGTTCCGGTGCGGTGAAACCGGCCGGACGCAACGCCGCCCACGCCCGCATTTCTCCCCGCGCGCGAGTCGCGGTCTCCAGCTCGGTCGAAGGGAAAAACCCGAGGACCTGCTTGGCCAGGCTCTCCGCTTCCGCACCAGCCAACGTGCTCAACCGCGTCTGGAGGGCGCTGAGGAATTCCGCCGCCGAACGCCGCCACGGATCCTCCTCTCCCGCCAGGGTCCGCAACGCCTCGGTCGTCGAGACCGATGGGGAATCGAGCAATAATTCATCGAGCGCCTGCACGAGCCGCGCGGGACCGGCGTCTGCCCCCAGTCCGCTCCACGCGATCGGATGCCGCGCCACGCGCGCCAGGGCCGCGAAGTCCTCCGAACGGCCGATAAATTCGGCCACCGCGTCGAACCACGCCGGCCAACCGTCGCGCGACGCCGGCGCCTTCTCGGGGTCGAACGCGGGCCAGCCCGCGGCGCGGAACGCCCGCTCGATCACCGGTGTGAAGTGCGCGTCGCCGACCGCAACCGCCACGGCCAGGTTGCTCTTGCCCGCGCAGGACCGCACGACCTCGCCCGCCAACGCCGCGGCGTCCGCCGCCACCGCCAGCCGGAAAGCATCCGGACGCCGGTGCCGCGCGCGCTCGGTCCAATGGTCCGCCACCGGGCGCCCCCAGGCATCGAACGCGGCGCGCAACTCCCCGGGTGCACCGATCAACACCGTGACCGGAACGCCCCGTTTCCGCAGCGCCTGCCAGCTCAGCACTCCCAACGGGGCCGGATCAGGCACTCCCGCGACGACAATCTCATCCACGCCCGGCGGCAGCACCGGATCGGCCGCCAGACGCCAACGCTCCGCCACGACGTCCGCAAAACCCCACTCGCGCCAAATCGCCGTGACCCGTTCCGCGAGCGCGGCGAGTTCCCGCCACCGCGGCGCCTCCTCCGGCACTTTCTCCGCCAACGCGCCGAAATCCCAACCGCCGGAGCCGAGTTGGTCGCGCGCCTCCTCGATCTGCCGCCCGACGGCCAGCCGCCATTCGCGGTCGCGAACGCCGATTCCGCCCGGAAAAACGGTCGCGACGTCCGCGTCATCGGTCTCCTCCAGCACCTGCAGCCACCCGGCCCAACGGATGGACTCGGGCAGCTGCTCCGCCGGCCGGAAAAAATCCTCCGGCATGGCCAGCCGGGGCCCGAGCACCGCGGCCGTGCCGCCCCCGCCCACCTTCGCCAAGAGCGATTCGCGCAGCCGCCGGCCGGCCTCCCGCGTCGGAACCACCACCAGCCGGCGCCGCAGTTTCTCCGGTTCCAAAGCCAGCCAAGCGGCGAACAGAACCGACCATGGACAATCCCAGCCAAGAAAAACTCTTGCTCCCTCCGTAGCGGAACAGCCGGCCAAAACCGGCTGGACCGAGGGATCGGGAAGGGAGGCCATGCACAGGATCCTACATGGACACCTGGGACATTTGTCGACCCACGTCGGGGCCGATCACCCAAGGGAGGGAAAAGCCGTGCCGGGATCGTGCCCGCACCGTCGGCTTAGCCGCGATCCGCCTGATCCGGAAGCCACCAGCGAAATTATCGTCGCCGAACTGGTAATCCCGAAAATCTCATCTCTACTTCCCCGCATGATGCGCCGCCCCTCGATGCCGACCCGATCCCCGCTGCTCCGCAGCGTGGCGATCGCGATGGCCGCCGTTATGGCGCTGGTGACTCTCGCGGCCGCCAGTCCGGCGCTACATGCCTGGTTGCATGGGCACGATGACCCGCCAGGGCACCCCGCCCCCGGTTCCTCGGCTCGCGTGGGTTGCAAACACTCCCATGGTCAGCCCGTGCCCGGCCCCGAAGCGGAGGAGGACCTTTGCATCGTTAAGCAGCTCTCCCAGGGCAAAGCTGACTTCGCCTCCTCCCCGCTGCTGCTGCGGGTGTCGTCTCGGCGCGCCACCGCTACTCTTTCATTGGCACAAGGCCCGGCAGCTCGTGAGGCCGCGTTTCTTTTCCCGCCCGGCTGCGGCCCTCCGGCGGTCTGACTAGGTCGATGTCGCGGGCGGCGCCGACTGCGCCGAGCCCGCTGTTTGCGCCCATTCCCGAACCGGGAGCCGGCGCGCTCATTCGTCCGTTGCCAGAACCGCCATGTCCACCACTCCCTCCCCTTCACTCGATCTCCCAAGCCGTTTCTCTGCGCCCGGTCCCGCCCGAGTCGCGGAAAACGCCACTTCTTTCAGGCGAACCTCCAAGTCTGCACGCCGACGGCAGCATCCAGCCATCCTTTCCACCCGAGCCTTGTCTCTCATCCGCCTCGGCCGGCGGGTGCTGGACCGGATCGACCTGCAGATCGCCCCGCGAGAGATCGTCTCTCTGGCGGGACCGGCGGACTCAGGGGCGATCGCGGTGCTCGAATGCCTTCTCGGACTGCATCCCAACGCATCCGGCGGAATGTCGATCGAGGGTTTCAATCCGGCCTTCGATCCCGGGATCGCATTGAGCTACATTTCGTTTGTGCCGTCGGAGCTTCATTTTCCGTCCGACGTCACCGGACTGACCCACGCCAAGGGATACTGCCGTCGCTTGGGCCGGAACATCCCGGAGAACGCTTTGCGCGACCTGCTGGAGCTCGGCGGACTAGGACGAGAGTGGCACGGTCGCCCGATAGGGCATTATCCTCCATCGCTACGTCGGAAACTGGCGCTCAGCCTCGCGATTCTGGAGGACCGACCCCTGTTGCTGCTGGATGAACCTACGACGGATCTCAATGCCAGCGAAGTCGCGGCCCTCGCGCTGGCAGTGAGGCGCCTGCGCCGCCGCGGCGCGGCGATCCTGATCGCGACCGGTGACCTCGCGTTCGCCCGGCGCGTATCGACGAGGATCTTACACCTCGAGAACGGTACGGTGCTCGAGACAACCGAAGTGACAATGTCGCGTAGCGCGCATCGGGAGACCTCCTACCTGGCCCAGCTGGTATGAACGTCTCGCGCGTAAACCAGGACGACGAGGACATCGGAACGGTCGGCGTCACGACTGCGGGGGAACTCGACGAGGACCGGCTCAACGCGTGGGTCGCCGAGCTTCTTTTTACGAAAGGTGACGAAATTCTGAGCACCCGGGGGTACTGGCCGTGCATGGATCAGAGCGCCGGCTGATCGTCCAAGGCGTGAATCCGTATCCCGAGGCCCGTTTCGAACGCGTGTGGGGACCCCGCGAGCTGCGCGGTAACACCCTCCTCTTGATCGGTCGCAACCTCGACCGTACCGCCTTGCACGCAGGCCTCCAGTCTTGCCTCGCCGAAGCCGGAACCCCCTGACCCACCCGGCGCGAAGCCCGACTCCACCTACTGTCCACCTCCAAAACCCGGGCCCCGGTGGCCGCCCCGCGCGAAAAGTCACGTAACACGTGACAAAATCGGAAGCCGCAGCCGGAGGGTACGGATTTTCAAAAGAGTTCCGTTTGCTGACCGGCGGTACTGGCCGTGGGAGCGGGAGCCGTGGAGGGCGGGGCGGGAGGAGCTTCGGCGACCGCGTAACGGCGGCGGGCTTCGGCGGCCGTGGAACGCATTTCGAACTCGTCCAGCATTCGCACGAGTTCGGCCGGCTGCGGGGTCCGCCACTCGGGCGCGACCGCGGGCAGGGAAAGGTTGAGCGTTGTCAGCTTCAGGTTGAGCCGCAGGCGATCGGCATCGCCCGCAACAACCTCGCGAAAGCGGTCCGGCTTCAGTTCCGCGGCGTGCGAGATGACGCCCTCGAGCGTGTCCCAATCGGCCAGCCACTTGGCGGCGGTCTTGGGCCCCACGCCGTTGATGCCGGGAATGTTGTCGGAGGTGTCGCCGACGAGCGCGAGGTACGCGGCGATGCGCGACGGCGACACGCCGAATTTTTCCGCGACCCCGGCCGCGTCGAGCAGGCGCCAGCCGAGCTTCGGGTTGGCGGAGGGCGGCGGCAGCATGATGCGGATGCGGTCGTTCACGATCTGCGCGAAATCCTTGTCGCTGCTCACGATCACGACGTCGTCCCCGGTGTTCGCGCGACGCACCGCCTCGGCGGCGAGCAGATCATCGCTTTCGACTCCTTGCTCCTCGATCCCGGCGAAACCCATCGCGCGCGTCAGCGCCTTGATCGGATCGATCTGGCGCCGCAGCGCGTCCGGCATCGGCTCGCGCTGGGCCTTGTACGCGGCGTGGAGCGCGACGCGCTCGGCCGACTCCCCGAGGTCGAAGAAGACGAGCGTCGAGTCGGGCCGCTCGAGATCGACGAGTTTCCACAGCGACTTCACCCAGCCGTGGAGCGCGCCGGTGGGAAACCCGTCCGCGCGCGTGAGCTCCGGCAGCGCGTGGAAACAGCGGTAGGCGAGATTGAAACCGTCGATGAGGAGCCACTTGGCCATGCGCCGACCTCACACGCCGCGATCGCCGCGGTCAACCGCCGCGCGGAACCGGAGTTTCACCACGGAGCCACGTAGGCCCGGAGAAGGTGAACCACTCACCACACCAAAAGCACGAAACCGAGCCGGGGGAGCCCACGGAACACTCGGAAACTTACCACAGCTCAATCTTCGGTCCGGCCACTTTCTCCATCCTCTGCGCCATCTGCGGAATCTGCGGTGAACTCCGAGTTGTTTTGAACCGCCTTCGGCCGTCGCGGGTACCTCCTGCGCCGGGATCGTCGGACCCCGGCTACAGATGAAACGCGTTTATCCGTCTCGGTTCGTCCACCCGCGGTTGCTCACTCCCGGAGCTAATCAGCAACGCCTGCAGACCGCGAAGCGCTCAAGAACTTCCATGTTTTCCGTGTGTTCCGTGGGCCCGGCTCTGTGGCTGGCCCCGGTGGGGCCGGCGGGATCGGAACTACCTTCGCGATGCCGGGCTCTGGCGCGATCACCACCGGGCGGCCGCGGCTACATCGATCGCGATCCCTCTTTGCGCCTCCTGCGCCTTTTTGCGGCAATCCGGGTTGGCCGCGAAAACGCTCAAGATGCGCAATCGCGCGGCTTGGAAAGCGTTTCGGCATCGGCCGGGGTCCCCGGACCCCGGCTACAGCACCCGTGCCGCGGCAAGTCCGCCCGAGCGGAGGAGCTCCGCCTTGCTTTTGACCGCGCTTCGCATCCGTCTTTGGCCGTGCTCCGCCGCGTCATCCGCACCTCCAGTTGTCTGCTCGCCGCGATCGTCACCCTCCGCGCCGAGCCGCTCTCCAAGAAGGCCGAGATCGATTTTTTCCGCGAGGTCCCGAGCCGCAATCTCATGGGCCTCGCCACGCGTTCCGACGGTCGCCTCGTGGCCGGCCCGGTTCTCACGGATCTCGCCGGCGCGGCACCTGCCGACCTGCTCTGGAGCCTCGCACCGGGCGGCGCACCGGATCGTTTTCTCGTCGGCACCGGCCCGGAGGGAAAAATCCTTGAGGTCACGGTCGCCACCGATGCCACGGCCCCGGTCGTCCGCGAGCTCGGGCGCGTGTCCGATCCGCACGTGTTCGCCGTGATGCGTCTCGCCGACGGCGCGGTGCTTGCCGGCACATCCCCCAAGGGCGCGCTCAATCTCCTGCGCGACGGCACGGTCGTCGCGCGCACGTTGCTGCCGGTCGACTCGATCTTCGACCTGATCCAACTCGACTCCGAGACCGCCCTGGTCGCCACCGGCAACCCGGGCCGCATCTACCGGGTCGACCTCGCGAAGTTCGCGGCCGCGGGCGTGCACGACCAGCGGGTCTCCGACCGCGACGCGCTCGCCGGCCGCGGCTTCTCGATTTTCGGCCAGATCCGCGACCGCAACGTGCGCCGGATCGTCGTGATGACCGACGGCCGCATCGCCGCGGGCTCCTCGCCCCGCGGAAACATCTACGCGTTCCCCCGCGACCCGGCGACGTCACCCGCCACCGATCCCGCGACGGGCGGCGCGCCGGTCATTCTCCACGAGAACCGCGACGCGGAGATCACCGACCTCTTGCCCGACGTGAACGGCGATCTTTTCGCGACGGTGATCTTCGCCCCGCAGGGCAGCGACCCACGCGTGACGCCCTCCAACGCCCCGGCCCCCGCGCCGCAACCCGCGCCGGGCGCCGGTAACCCGAACAATCCTGGGAACGGAAACCCGCCTCCCGCTCCGGCTCGTGAGGTTCCACCGCCCGCCGCGCTGCCGGACAAATTCGGCGGGCGCGCCGCGCTGTTGCGCATCCCCGCCGGGGGATTCGCGGAAACCTTGTCGGTCCGCGCCAACACCGCGTTCTACCGCATCGCCCGCCGTGGTGATTTCCTGATCCTTGCCGGCGGCGAACAAGGCGAGATCAGCGGCTACGACCTGAAGGCGCGCCAGGCGCTCACCTTTCCCGGCAGCGCGTCGGCGCAGCTCAATCACATCTTGCCCCTCGCCTCGGGCACCTTGGGTGCCGACCGCTTCCTCGTCCTGCGCAACAACGCCCCGGGCTTCGCTCTGCTCGACTTCGCGGCGAAAGGCGATCGCTCGGCCGAGACGCGCCGCCTGGACCTCGGACATACCTCGGCGTTCGGAGCCCTCCGCTTTGGGCGTTTGCGCGGCCTCGCACCCGCGGAAGTCGCGGCTGACATCCGCTCCAGCGCCGGCAGTGACGAAGTCGAAGGCTGGGGTCCGTGGACGCGCCTCGCCGCGGAGGCCGACGAAGGCTGGCGTTCCGGCGGCCTGCGCGGGCGCTACCTGCGGCTGAGGCTAACCCTGCCGGAAAAACCGGACGTCGAGGTCGACCGGGCCACGCTCTTCGTGCTGCCGCAAAACCGCCGGCCAGTTCTCCAGGAATACCGCACCGTGCTCCACGGCTACGGGATCATTCCCTCCCCGGAACCGGCGCCGGCGACGAGCATCACGCTGAACCAATTGCTGCAAGGCCCGAAGGAGGACGACCGGCGCCGCAACGCCTTCCTGAACAGTTCGGTCGTCCCCAGCCCGGGCACGCAACTGATCCTCTGGACGGTAAACGACCCCGACGGCGACAACCTGCTGCACACCTTCTCCATCCGCCGCGAGGGCGACGAGCGATGGATCGACCTCGTGACCTCGGCCCGCGAGACCTTCGCGCAATTCGACACCCGCGCGCTCCCCGAGGGCATTTATTTCACCCGGCTCGTTTCGGCGGAAACCGCCCCCCGCCCCGCCGCGGACCGCCTGCGCCAGACCTTTGAGACCGACCAACTCGTGATCGACCACTCCCCGCCGGAAATTCTCGACGCCACCGCGGGGCGCACCGCGAACGCGATCGTGGTCACCGTGCGCGGCCGCGACCGCCTTTCGCTGCTGGAAGGCATGGAGGTCGTCTTCAGCAACAACCACCGCGAGACCGTCGAACAGCCGGTCGACGGCGTGCGCGACGGCCGCGAGGAGACTTTTGTGCTGGAGGTGCCGCTCGCGCGCGTAGCCAACGCGACGTCGCTCGAGGTCACGTTGCAGGACGTCGCCGGCAACAGCGTCTCCCGCCGGCTGACGTGGTGAACGTTCCCGCGGCCGGCCGCGAACGAGGCTCGCCCTGAGCAAGGGCATCCACATCCGAAATCTCATGCGGTTCCCCGACCTCGGAAAACCTCCGTCGCTCGCGACGATTGCCCTCCTTGTCGCCACCGCGTTCGCACCGCTCCGCGGCGACCCCGCGATCCGGCGGGCGGAATTTGACGCTTTGGTTGAGCCCGCCGTGCGGCAGGCCCTGCGCAAGCCCGTCACCACCGAGGGCGGCTCGCTCGCATGGGGCGAGAGCTACCTGCTGGCGGCGCTGGCCGAAATGCTGGAAACGGGGCGCGACCCGCGTCACGCCGCGCAATTCGTGGCGCTCGCCGACCACGTGCTCGCCTCGCGCGACGACCGGCAGGCCCTGCGAGACGAAGTGCGCGGGCGCGTGATGCCCGCCTGGGGTTCGACCAAATACTCGAAAGGCCGGCGCTTCGCCTGGGCGGTGCACACCGGGATGCTCGCCGCTCCTTTGGCGCGCTTCGCCGCGACCGTCGGGAGGGATGCGAAACTGAAGGCGACGTTCGGCGCCGACGCCGCGCGGCTGTTACGCGCGGCCGAGGAGTCGGTCGCCGCGTTCGCGGACGAATACCGGGACGGCCCCGGGGCCGGTGAAGGCCATGTCGTCTGCCCTTTCCTCGGGAAACACCTGCCGTTGAACATGCAGAACGCGCTCGCCCGGACGTGGCTCGCGATCGACGACGCCACCGGCCGCACCGACCACCGCGAGCGGATCGAGCGCCTCGCGCGGTTCATGAAAAACCGGATGCGCGCCGGTCCCGACGGCTCGTTGGTTTGGGGCTATTGGCCGCACCTCAGCGGGGACGACAAAACGTTCGAGGACATTTCCCACGCCTCGATCAACGTGGACTTCCTGGTGCTCTGTCATGAGCGCGGCATCGTCTTCGAGCGCGCGGATCTCGCGGCGGTCGAGGCCACGCTACTGCGGTTGGTGCTGCTGGCCGATGACCGCGTCGGCGACCGCGTGGGACCGAATGTGAAGTTTAACACTTATGCCGACGCCGTGCTGCGCTGGGGCCGCCTCGGCCGCCACCGGCCCGCGGTGCAGACCCGCGTCGAGGCGTTCCTCGAAGCTGAAGCGGCGAAATCCAGCGCGCAGCGTCCGCTGGGGATCGCGTTGCTCGCGGCGCCGCCGGTGGCGGGGAGATGAGTTCCCGCCTCAGTGCCGGGCCCTTTAAATCCGCATCTAAACAGGCCGGAAATAACCGAGAGGTGACAAATCGGAGGATCCATCTCCGCGGCCTCTGTTACCTCCTGTTCCAATCCGGCGAACAGGAGCAAACGGAGATCACGGAAAGTGCCAACGGAACCGCAGCCGGCACGTCCGGCGGAACGTTCATCAACATCATCCGAGGCTGCAGCCTCGGCTACATCGGGCGCCTTTTCGGATGATGATCGCTCACGCCCGGGGATGGGCCTTCGCGTGCACCTCGCGGAGGCGCGCCATGCTCAGGTGCGTGTAAACCTGCGTGGTCGAGAGCTGCGCATGGCCGAGCAATTCCTGCACGAGGCGCAGGTCGGCGCCGGCGTTGAGCAGATGGGTCGCGTAACTGTGGCGCAGCTTGTGCGGCGTGAGGTCCGGCGGCAGTCCGGCCGCGGCGAGATGGCGTTTCAGCATCTGCTGGACTTCGCGCACGGAAGTCGGCCGGCCGTCCCGGTTGACCAGCACCGGTGAAGCGAGCCCCGCGCCCGGCGTGAACTCCGCGCGAAATTTTCGCAGCACCTCCAACGCGACGCGCCCCAAGGGGCAGAGCCGCTCCTTGCGTCCCTTGCCCAGCACCCGCGCCACGCCGCCCTGCGGATCGATCGCACCGTGCGTCAGACCCGCCAATTCACTCACGCGCAGCCCGCCGCCGTAGAGCAACTCCATCGCCAGGCGGTCCCGCCACGCCGTGTGCGCGTCGAGTTTCCCTTCCGTGCGCAACTTCTCCGGGGCCGCGAGCAGCGCCCGCATCTGCTCCTCGGTGAGAAATTGCGGGAGACGTTTCTCCCGCTTCGGCAGCGGCACGCCGAGGAACGGATCCCGCGCGAGGCGCCCCTGGCGCATCCAGTGCCGGAAGAAACTCCGCAAGCCCGAGACGTGGTTGTGCAGCGTGCGGCGGTCGAACCGGCGCTGCGCCTCGATCACGAAGTCCCGCATGTCGCGCGCCGTCAGCGCGCCAAGGCCGCGTTCCCAAAGATTGACCGCCGGATCCGACAGCCAGCGGTGGAAATCCGCGAAGGCCTGCCGGTAATTGCGCACGGTGTGCGGCGAATAGCGGCGCTCGTGCGCGAGGTGGTCCGCGAACGGATCCCACCACTCCGCCCGCACGTCCGGCGGGATCTCAGCGGGCGGCGGCCTGGACGCGGGATTCGACATCGCGCATGACCTGCGTCGCGTGCAGACGCACCGCCCCCTCGGGATCGAGGCCCTTCGCCCGCGCCGCCGCCGCCAACTCGAACAGCGCGCGCCCGAGCGTCTCCGCGTCCAGCGACGCGCCCAGCTCCCGCACGCGCGCGACGTCGACCGCGCCCTCGGCGGGCAGGCCCTTCTTCTCGACCTGCTTCCAAACCGCCTCGGCGAACATCAGCCCGGGCAGGCGCGGCGGCAGATCCTTGAAAACCGCACCAGCCGCCGCCACGGGACCGTTCTTCCGCTCGGTCGCCTTGATCTTCTCCCACTCGGTGATGACCTGCTCCGAGGTGTCGAGGCGCATCGCGCCGAACACGTGCGGGTGACGGCGCACCAGCTTGTCGTTGATGTCGCGCGCGACGTCGTCGAAGTTGAACTTCCCCTCCTCGGCCGCAATCTGCGCGTGGAACACGATCTGGATCAGCACATCGCCCAGTTCCTCGCGCATGTGGGCGGCGTCGCCGCGGTCGATCGTGTCGATGAGTTCACTCACCTCGTCGATCAGGCAGCGCACGAGGCTCGCGTGCGTCTGCTCCCGGTCCCAGGGACACCCGTCCGGGGCCCGCAGCCGGGCCATCGTGCTCCGCAGGTCGTCGATCGCGCTCATGCGGCGGAGAGGAAGGCGGGGCGCCGGCGGAACTCACGCCAAAACCGCCCAACTCCGGTCTGGTTTTTCCCGCGCCCGCCGTGTTTCGTCGCCCGCAATGTCCGACAAGCTCACCGAGATCATGGCGTGGAAACGCCGCGAGATCGCCGACCGGTTGCGGCCCGTGACCGAGGCCGAGTTGGCGAGGACCGACGCCGCCCTGCCCCGGCCGCCGTCGTTCGCCGCCGCGCTGCGCGACCCGGCGGGACGCCTCGCGGTGATCGCCGAGATCAAGCGCCGCTCGCCGTCGGCCGGTGACATCCGCGCCGGCGCCTCGGCCCCGGCCCAGGCCCGCGTCTACCAGCAGGCCGGCGCCGCCGCGCTCTCGGTCCTGACCGACGAAAAATACTTCGGCGGCACCCTGGAGGATCTGCGGGAAGTCACCGCGCGTTTCCGCGCCGAGCCGCCGGCGCGGCCGTGCCTGCGGAAGGATTTCATGGTGCACCCGCTCCAGGTGCTCGAGGCGCGGGAGGCGGGCGCGAGCGCCATCCTGATCATCGTGCGGGCGCTCGACGACGAGGAGATCCGCACGCTGCACGGCGCCGCGAGAGCCGCCGGGCTCGATGCCTTGTTCGAGATTCACCATGAGCGGGAACTGGAGCGCGCGGTCGCCCACCGCGCGTCGATCATCGGCGTCAACAACCGAGATCTCGCCGTGTTCCGCACCGACCTCGGTTTGAGCGAACGGCTGATCCCGCTTTTCCCGCGCGACGTGATCGCCGTGAGCGAGAGCGGCATCTCCACCGCGACCGACGCCGCCCGCGCGCGGGCCTGCGGGGCGCACGCGGTCCTCGTCGGCGAGGCCCTGATGCGCGCGCCCGACCCCGCCGCGCTCATCACGTCGTTCCGCGCCCTCTGACCTTTTTCCCGTGAATCAACGTCCCGTCACCGCCTTCAACCGCCTCGGCGGCCTGTATTTTCTTCCGCGCACCCTCGACAAGATCCGCCTGCACGCGCGCGGCGCGCTGCATCCGGATCATCACGCCTTCCTCGGCGGCGGATTCGACGGACGCCTCTGCCACTTCCTCGGCATCAAGTACGAGGACCTGCGTGAGCGTGTGCTCGCGGGCGGCACCGATGAGGAGGTGCTCGCGTGGATCAACGCCCACGGACGCGCGATCAACGACGCCGACCGTCTGATCTGGAACGGATTCGCCTCCAAGCGCGGCTGGCGCGACGACGCGACCCCGACCCTCGAGCGCCAGAAAGCCGAGAGCGGGCTCGCGCACCGCGCGGACCTGCTCACGTTTTTTGACTACTACGAGGTGGACGAAGGCCGCGCGCCGCGCTGACCGATGCCGCTCTCGCCGACCGCCACGCGGGAACTGCTGGCCCGTCTCGGCCACGCGCCGAAACGCTTTCTCGGCCAGAACTTCCTCGTCGACGGCAACATCGTCCGCAAATCGCTCGAGCTCGCGCGCGTGGCGCCGGGCGACGAGGTCGTGGAAGTGGGCCCCGGACTGGGCACGCTGACGACCGCGCTGCTCGAGGCCGGCGCCAAGGTCTGGGCGGTGGAGAAGGACCGGACATTGCATGCTCACCTCACCGCGGAGCTCGCCCCGCGGTTTCCGGAAACGTTTCACCTCCTCGAAGGTGACGCCGTGGAACACCCGCTGGCGGGCCTCACGCCGGCAAGCGAAGCCTTCAAGGTCGTCGCCAACCTGCCCTACGCGATCGCGACGCCGTGGCTCGACGCCGTGCTGGGCGGCCCTTTGCCCGCGCGCCTCGTCCTGATGCTCCAGCAGGAGGCCGCGCAGAGGTACACCGCCACGCCGGGCACGAAGTCGTTCGGCGCCATCTCGGTCTTCCTGCAGGCCGCCTACGAGAATGCCCCCGGGCACAAGGTGTCGGCCGCCTGTTTTCACCCGCGCCCCGATGTGGAGTCGCACCTGCTGCACCTCGTGCGCCGCCCGGCCCCGTTCGTGCTTCCCGCCGGAGCCAAGGCCTGCATCCGCGCCTGCTTCCAGCAGCGGCGCAAACAGATCGGCGCGCTGCTGCGGGGCGCCTTGCCGGCGGGAAACGACTTCTGGCGCGAACTCCTGGCGACACGGGGGCTGGACGAACGCGCCCGGCCCGAGGAAATCCCGGTCGCCTGGTGGATCGAGTTCGCCCGCCGCGCGCCAGCGTGGGCTTGAATCCCGCCCGCCGCCCGCTACTCGTTCCGCCTTTCCCATGTCCCGCCTCCCCGCCGCCTTGATCCTCTCCCTCGCCTGCCTCGGCACCCTGGCCCAGGCCCAGGACCTCGCCGGACGGATCGAGGGCAAGAGTTATGTTTCGCCGACCGGTCAGTTCCGCGTGCAGATCCCGGTGCTGCCGGAACTGGGCGGCGACGTCACCGACACCCCGAACGTCGTCACCTTCCAGGACGACTTCAACGTGTACGTGAGCATCGCCGCGTTCCAGCAGGACGCCACCCAGCGCTGGGAAAACTCCACCCGCGGCACGAAGGACTACCTCATCTACTTCTTCGGCAATTTCGTCCTCGCCGACTTCAAGCAGAACTTCAACGGCGTCCAGATCGAGAGCGCCAAGTTCGTCCCGGGCACCCTCGACGGCTCGCTCCTGACGTACCTGCTCGTCCCGGGCGGCACGATGTTCCCCGAGCGCGTCCAGCCACTGGGAGGCGAGGCCGTGCCCGTCGCCAAGCGCGGCAACCTGCTCTTCGTGCGCAACAGCTTCGTCTACGTGGTCAGCATCGAGCTCGCCGAGCGCGTCATCGAGGGCAAGTCCTACGGCAAGAGCACCGAGGAGCAGGACGAGATCCTGCGTCGCCGCCTGCTCGAGATGGTCGACAAGATCACGTTCACCGCGCCCGCCGCGGCAAAGAAGTAACGGCCGCCCCGGGCGCCGCGATCCGCGGCGAAGTTTCCGTTTGCGCCCGCGCCGCGCGGGCCTACTCCGATCACGGCAACCCATGAACAAGGTTGCCTCTTCCGCCGCCTCCGCCGACGTCGAGTTTTTCCTGCCCGCCGACGCGTTCTTCCGGGCCAATCTGCCCACCGGCCTGACCTTCGACGATGTCTCGCTGGCCACGTTGTACTCGGAGCTCCTCCCCAAGGACGCCGATACCGCCACCGAGCTGAGCGCGTCCCTGCGGCTGCAGATCCCCGTGATCTCCTCCGACATGGACACCGTGACGGAGTCGCGGATGGCCATCGCCATGGCGCTGAACGGCGGCCTCGGCCTGATCCACTACAACATGGCGCCGCGCGACCAGGTGAAGGAGGTCGCCCGGGTGAAGCGCCACATCCACGGGCTCATCCAGGACCCGATCACGGTCACTCCCGACCAGCTGATCGGCGACATTCTCGCCCGCATTGATTCAAAACGCTTCGCGTTCTCCACCTTCCCCGTCGTCGACTCCACCGGCGCACTCGTCGGTCTCCTGTCCGGCAACGTCGTCAAGGACCGCTACAAGACCAAGCCCGTCTCCGACGTCATGACCCCGCGCGCGCAGTTGCGCACCGCCCGGCAATCCGATGTCGCGAAGGACCCGATCCGCGCCGCCGACCGTTTTTTCACCGAAAACGTCGGCATCAACAAGATGCTCGTCGTCGATGACGCCGGCGGGCTCCGGGGCCTCATCACCGCGTCCGACGTGGAGCGCATCACCGCCGAGTCGAAGTCGCGCCGGAAACCGGCCCGCGACCATGATTTCCGCCTCGTGGTCGGCGCGGCCCTCTCCCCGGTCCGCAAGCCGGATGGCTCCCTCGACCGCGACCGCATCATCGAGCACGTCGGCCACCTGGTCGCCGAGCACGTTGACTGCGTGGCCGTTTCGACCGCCCACGGTCACACCGCCGGAGTCGGCGACGTCGTGCGCCTGGTGCGCGGCGCCTTCAAGGATCTCACCCTGATCGCGGGTAATGTGACCAGCGCCGCCGGCGTGGAGTTCCTCGCCGGTTGCGGCGCCAACGCCATCAAGGTCGGCCAGGGCCCGGGCTCGATCTGCACCACGCGCATCGTCGCGGGCGTCGGCATCCCGCAGCTCACCGCCCTCCACGTCGCGGGCACCGCCGCGCGGAAGACCGGCGCGCGGCTGATCGCCGACGGCGGCATCACCAAGAGCGGGGACATCGTGAAGGCGCTCACGCTGGCCGACGCCGTGATCCTCGGCGGCTTGCTCGCCGGCTGCCGCGAGGCGCCGGGCGAAATCCTCGAGATCAACGGCAAGGTCTACAAACAGTACCGCGGCATGGGCTCCCTGGCCGCGATGAAGGCCGGCAGCGCCGCGCGCTACGGGCATGACAAGGCCGACACCACCCGCAAGGTCGCGGCCGAGGGCATCGAGGCGCTGAAGGAAGTCTCGGGCTCGGTGGACGACGTGCTCGGCAATCTCATCGGCGGCGTGCAGAGCGGCATGGGCTACCTCGGCGCCGCCAACCTCGGTGAATTGCGCTCGAAGGCCCGCTACATCCGCGTCTCCCCCGCCGGACAAAAGGAAGCCGCGCCGCACGACGTGATCGAGGTCTCCACCCGCACCAGTAACGGCTGAGCCCGGTTCCTCGGCGTCTTTTTCCCATGGCCGCCCCCGCCCGTCAGACGCTCCTCGCCATCGGCGCCCACTACGACGACTGCGTCTTCGGGCTGCCGGGCATACTCATCCAGGCCGCGCACCAGAACCACCGCGTGGTCATCCTGTCGCTCATCGGGGACTACGACAATTGGCCGCCGGCGAAGGGCCGCGGCGCGGAGCTCAAGGAAACCTGCGCCGCCCTCGCCCACGCCCACGGCATCGAGACGCGTTTCCTCGGCCTCGCCTCGGGCCGCTTCCAGCTCAACGACGCGCACGTGCGCGCGGTCGCCGAGGTTGTGGCCGACGTGAAGCCCGACGTCGGCTTCATGCTCTGGCCCAACGACCGCCACCCGGACCACGAGGCCGCCGCGGCGATCAGCAAGGCCGCGCTGCGCCTCGCGCCCCGCGTGCTGGACGACGCCTCGGTCAAGACTCCCTCCCGCGTCTACCTGTACGACAACGGCCCCGGGCACACGATCGGCTTCGAGCCCGACACCTACGTCGACATCTCCGACCCGTGGCCGTTCGCGATCGAGTGGCTCGGCCAGCTGATGGCGTACGTCCGGAAGACCCCTTACGACGAGAACACCCTCGACGCCGCCGTCACCGCCAAGGCCACCCTCGCCCGCTACCGCGGCGCCGCCTGCGGGGCCCGCTACGCCGAAGCCGTCCGCGCCCTCACCCCGCGTCCGACCCGGATCGTTTGAGCCGTCCCCCCGCGATGGGGTCAGGGCGTTCAATGTTTCGTTTCCGAAGCGTCAGTGAAGGGACCTGAACATTGAACGCCCTGACCCCATCGCGGGGGGACGGCTCAAACGATCCGGGTCGGACGCGGGGTGAGGGCGCGGACGGCTTCGGCGTAGCGGGCCCCGCAGGCGGCGCCGCGGTAG
>JBJTCH010000004.1:0-9297 GCA_046091745.1 Opitutaceae bacterium | reverse complement strand
TGGCGAGGCCGGTCTCCACGCGGGTCATTTCGCGCACGACTTCCTTGTTGGCCAGCGCCACACCCCACGCGCGCGCCACCGCCTCGAGCCGGCCGCCGTGCAGCGCCAGCGTGAACTCCCACGCCGCGTGATAGGCGGCATGGGACGGCTCCAGGCTGAGGCACAGTTGCAGCAGGGTCGGACGTCCGCCGTCCGACGAGCTTGCCCAACCGAGCCCGTCGTCACTGATCCAGCCGATCAACGCCGGGTCGGACGCATACGCCCGGCAAACTTCGAAGGCGCGGGCCGAAACCAACCGCGGCCAATCGGGATCAAAAACATCCGGCAGCGAAAGCCCCGGCCCGGCGAGGCGAACCCCCGCCTGCGCCAGCTCCGCCGTGGCGAGAAAGGCGAGTCCATCCTCGCGCAACGGCGCGGGACCCACGCCCGCGGCGTTGAATCCCCAGGAGCGCAGGCGCGCGGCGGGATCCTTGGGCAACGCGCCGTCATCCGGCAGGCCCGGCGGGCTCACGCCGTGGACACCGCGCAGAAAAAACGGCCGGTCCTCGGCGTCGATCAACCACCAGCGGCCGGCGTCATCACGACCGGCGCGGAAAAAACCGGCGGCGCCGCGCACCGCGGCGAAGGAGCCGGCCGCGGCCGGCGCGGTTGAAACAGCCGGCGTCACCCGAAATTACTTGGACTTCGCCGATTTACCCTTGCCGCCACCACCGCCGCCCACGGCGAGGATGGTACCGGCGAGCAGGCCGACCGCGAACATGCCGAAATAAATCAGGGCCGCCGACGCGTGCAGCGGCTGCTTGGCGGTGGTCCCGGCGAGCGGGAAATGGAAGTCCACCGCATGGGTGTTGTTCATGCCCACGTAGAGCATGACGAAGAGGATCGCGAGCAGGGTGATGGTCTTGACGACGGCTTTGATCATGGAAGGCGGCGGGGAGTTGGGAGCGGGCTTGGGCTGGAGGCGTAGGGGCGCCGGGGTTCCTCCGCAAACGCAAAGGCAACCGCCCACCCCCGGCATTGCCGCGAACGCGAGATGCGCCCAACGTCGGCACCTTTCCCATGCAGACCCGCCCCCTCGGCCGCACCGGCCTCCACGTTCCCGTCCTCAGCTTCGGCGCCTCCTCCCTCGGCGCGGAGTTCCGCAGCGTGACGCTCGACGAGGCGCTCGCCAGCGTGCGGGTGGCGCTCGAGTGCGGACTCAACTTCATCGACACCTCGCCCTTCTACGGCCGCGGCATGAGCGAGGTGCTCCTCGGCATCGCGCTGAAGGGCGTGCCGCGCGACAGCTACACGCTTTGCACCAAGCTCGGCCGCTACGACCTCGCTCACTTCGACTTCTCCGCGAAGCGCGTGGCCGAGAGCATCGACGTGAGCCTCCACCGCCTCGGCGCCGGCCACCTCGACATCGTCTTGTGCCACGACATCGAGTTCGTGCCGATGCAGCAGATCGTCGACGAGACCCTGCCAGCGCTGCGGCGGGCGCAGGCCGCCGGCAAGGTGCGCTTAATCGGCTTCAGCGGCTACCCGATGAAGATCTTCCGCTTCATCCTCGACCAGACCGACATCGACTGCGTCCTGAGCTACAACCAGTACACCCTGCAGAACACGCGCTTCGCCGACGAGGTGCTGCCGGTGCTGAAGGCCCGGGGCATCGGCGCGATGAATGCCGGCCCGTTCTCCGCCCGCCTGCTCACCAACGCAACGCTCCCCGCGTGGTTGAAGGAGCCCGAGGCCGTGAAGACGGCCGCCCGCCGGGCCGCGCAGTTGTGCGCCGCGCGCGGCACCGACATCGCCAAGCTGGCCCTCCAGTTCTCGTGCGCGAACCCCGACCTCGCGACGACCGTCGCCGGCAGCGCCAACCCCGCCAACATCCGCCAATGGGCCCAGTGGCTCGCCGAGCCGATCGACGCGGAACTATTGCGCGAGGTGCAGGCGATCTTCGCGCCCGTGCGCAATCTCGGCCACCTCGAGGGCCTGCCGCAGAACAACTGACATCCCGACCATGAAGGCCCTCCAGCTCGAGCAACCCAAGCAGTGGCGGATCATCGACGTGCCGGCCCCCGGTGCGCCCGCGCCGGGCGACGCCCTCCTGCGCGTCGAACGCGTGGGGGTCTGCGGCACCGACCTCAGCGGCTACCTCGGCAAGATGCCGTTCTTCTCGTACCCGCGCATCCCGGGCCACGAGCTGAGCGTGATCGTCGAGGCCGTCGGCGAGGGCGTGACCCACGTGAAGGCCGGCGACCGTTGCGCCGTGGAGCCGTACCTCAATTGCGGCCAGTGCTACTCGTGCCGCCGCGGCCTCACCAATTGCTGCGAGCATAACCGCACCCTCGGCGTGATGTGCGACGGCGGCCTCGCGGAACGCATCACCCTGCCCGCGCGCAAACTCCACCCCGCCCCGGGCCTCACGCCCGACCAATGCGCGCTCGTGGAGACCCTCGCCATCGGCTGCCACGCGGTCGACCGCGGCGCGCCTCGCGCCGGCGAGACGATCCTCATCATCGGCGCCGGCCCGATCGGGCTCTCCGCGCTGGAGTTCGCCAAACTCTCCGGCGCACGGCCCGTCGTCATGGACATCGCGGAAGGCCGGCTCGCGTTCGTCCGCGAAAAGATGGGCGTGGCGGACACCCTGCTCGCCAAGGGCGACGCGGGCGACATCGAGACGCTGGCGCGCCTGACCAACGGGCAACTGGCCGACGTCGTGATCGACGCGACCGGCAACCACCGCTCGATGGTGCGGGCGCTGGAGTTCGCCGCTTTCGGCGGTCGCGTCGTGTACGTCGGAATCACGCAGCAACCGATGGAGTTGCCGCACGCGCCGTTCCTGCACCGGCGCGAGCTCACGCTGCTCGCCAGCCGCAACGCGCTCACGCGGGACTTCCCGCGCATCATCGGGCTGATCCGCGACGGCCGCATCGACACCCGGCCGTGGATCACGCACCACGCGCGCCTCGAGGAAGTGCCGGCGGTTTTCCCCGGCTGGCTCGAACCTTCGGCGGGCGTGATCAAGGCGGTCATCCGCCTCGACTGAGCCGGAGGCGCTGCTCGCGTTTTACGATTGGCATTGTCCGGCGCGAAGCGCCGCGCAGGCTGCACCGCGTCCCTTTTCACCCCGTGAACCAACCTCCGGTCCTCGCCCCGCGGATGCACGCGATCCAGCACACCCTGCACGGCAGCGAAATGCAGTTCGTCGAGATCGAGCTCGACCCCGGCGAGTCGGTCGTCGCCGAAGCCGGCGGCATGATGTACATGGAGGACGGCATCGCCATGGAGACGGTGTTCGGCGACGGCTCCCCGGCCGGGGGCGGCCTCATGGGAAAACTCCTCGGGGCCGGCAAGCGGCTGCTCACCGGGGAATCGCTTTTCATGACGCTCTTCGAGAATCGCGCGGGGGCTAAACGCCACGTCGCGTTCGGGGCGCCTTACCCGGGAAAGATTCTGCCGGTGAACCTCGGTGAGCTCGGCGGTGAATTGCTGGCGCAGAAGGATTCGTTCCTGTGCTCGGCCCGCGGCGTGACCATCGGGATCGCGTTTCAAAAACGCATCGGTGCCGGGCTTTTCGGAGGCGAAGGCTTCATCATGCAGCGACTGCAGGGCGACGGCTGGGTGTTCGTCCACGCGGGCGGCACGCTCCACGAGCGCACGCTGGCAGCGGGGGAAACCCTGCGGATCGACACCGGTTGCATCGTCGCCTATCAGCCGACCGTCGACTTCGACATCCAGTATGTCGGCGGCATCAAGACGGCGCTGTTCGGTGGCGAAGGCCTCTTCTTCGCGACCCTGCGCGGGCCCGGCCGCATCTGGCTCCAATCACTCCCGTTCTCCCGCCTCGCGGGCCGGATCGTGGCGGCTGCGCCGGGCATCGGCAAAGGCGGCCGCGAGGAAGGATCCGTGCTCGGTGGCCTCGGGCGCACGCTCGACGGCGACAACTCCTAGGCGCGGCGCACGCAAATCCTCCTCGTGAAAATCGCCTTCCTCCACGGCGCCGGCATCGCGATCGCCAACGCGCTCGTGACGCTCGGTTTCTTCTTCGCCGGTGTGCATGCGAGCGCGGAGCGCCTCGCGGCGACGCAGTGGCTGGGAACGCTGCTGATCCTCGGCGTCTGCGGCGCCGGGCTCACCCTCGCGGTGCGCGAGCGGCGGGCGGGACTCCCGCCGGAAAAAGAGTGGGGATTCGCGCCGGCTTTCGGCAGCGGCGTCCTGACCGGGCTTTTCGCCGCCCTGCTCGGGATCCTGCCCAACTACGTCTACTTCGCGGTGATTAATCCCGGCTTCAGCGACGTGCTCGGTGCGATGCAGAGGAATGCGCTGGAGGCCAAGGGGCTCTCGGAGGCGGAGAGCGAACGCATCCTGCCGTTGATGGAAAAATTCACGGGACCGGCGGTGCTCACCGCGTCCGGCGCTTTCATGGGCTTCGTCTGGGCGAGCCTCGTCGCGCTTGTCGTGGGCTTTTTTCTCCGCGCAAAAACGGCGGCGGCCGGATCCTGAAACCCGGCCGCCTCGGAGGAATCCGGTCAGATCGACTTGGGTTGCCCCGGCTGGGTCCGGGGTTCCGGCCGCGGTGCGTCGGGAGCCACGTTCCCCTCGACTCCCGGCTCGGCCGGGGCGGGTTGCGGTTGCATCGCACCGGGACCGCCGCGCGGGAACGCCCGAGGAGGCATCGGCACCGGCATGCCGCCGTAGGGATATTTCGGCATGTCCTGCGCGAGCAGCCGGACCTTGGCGGTCGCCTTGGCCCCGCCGCGCAGATAAGTGAGCGTGACCTCGTCGCCCTCCTTGCGGTTGCGCACGAGCACCATCAGCTGCCGCACATCGATGAGGATCTGATCATCGAGCATCGTGAGGACGTCGTGCTCCTTCAAAATATTGGCGGCGGGGCTGCGAGGCGAGAGGCGCTCAACCACGAGTCCCGTGCCCTTCGCCAAACCCAGCTGGGCGCCGAGCACCGGTGGAACAAGCGTGACCTCGACACCAAGGAAAGTGGTGCGCTCGACCTCGTTCCAATCCCGCCGCGGTCCCTGCTGCATCCGGCGTTCCATACCGAGGCCCGCCTCCGGCGCACCACGACGCGAGCCGGGGTTCGGGTTAGGGCCACGCGGAGGCACATCGGGAGCCGGGGCATCCGCGGCGGCGAGGAGGGAAAACGACAGGACGGAACTGGCGAGGAAGGCCAGGTGGCGGAATCGAGCGGGGACGTTCATGGCGGGATTTCTCTGGGTTGAACCGAACAGCTGCAGGGTGGGCACCACCCGGCGCGTGCAGGAAGAATAAACGTTTTTTCCCGCAAAAGAAAAGGGGCCCGGATTGCTCCGGGCCCCGTTTGCTTGGTCAGGGAATCGAGTAACGCCCGACCGATCAGGAGCGTTGGCCCGATCGGCGCGAGACGACGCGGTAATCGAGCATGGCCACCGCGAGCAACGCGCCCACGCTGGCCCAACCGATGACCGACTCGACCGTTAGCTCGGAGTAAATCGAAAGCACCATAGCGGCGACGGCGGAGAGGCCGAAGGGGACCGCAATCAGGAGGTTCTTCTTCATGTTTTTGGTAGGTTCGCCGAAGGCATCAGCGCCTCGACGGGGACAGACTACCACGACAGCTCCGATAGTTGAAATTGATCTTATCTATGATTATGATTGTTTTTAACTATGGAAATTACCCAGCTCCGCTACTTCCTCGCGGTCACCGAAGCCCAGAACTTCACCCGCGCCGCGGAGCTCTGCCATGTGACTCAACCTTCTTTAAGTCAGCAGATTATAAATCTTGAACGAGAGTTGGGCCAGAAGCTTTTCCACCGACTCGGGCGCAAGGCAGTGCTGACCGAGGCCGGAACGGCCTTCCTCCCGCGAGCGAAGAGCGTCCTCCGCGAGGTCGAGGACGCTTCCCGCGAGATCAACGACCATTCCGGCCTCGAACGCCGCATCGCGATCGGCGCGGTGCAGACCGTGATGCCCTATTTGGTGAGCGACTTGGTCATCCGCTGCCGCACCTCCCACCCCCACCTGATGATCGATGCGCACGAGGGTTTCCGCACCGATCTCATCCGCGCCGTGCTGGAGGGCACGCTCGATCTCGCGGTGGTTCCCTTGCCGGTGAAGGACCGCCAACTGGCAATCGAGCCGCTCCTTTCGGAACCCCTGCTCCTCGCCGTCGGCCGCGACCACCCGTTCGCCAGCCAGGCGGAAATCAATGTGCGCGCGATCGCCGGGGAAACCTTCGTGGGTCTGGGTGACTCGAGCGCGTTGGCCGCGCAGGTGCGCACGTTCTTTGGCGACCAGCAATTGGAGCCACGCATCGGGATCCGCTGCACGCAGGTCGCGACCTTGAAACGCTTCGTCGCCGCCGGGCTTGGCATCTCGCTTCTGCCGCAGCTCGCCCGACACGAGGAGGACCGTGAGTCGCTCGGTTATCTCCGGTTGGGCGGCGACGAACCGCGCCGTGAGCTCGTCGTGATCCGCCACCTGCAACGCTACCAGACCCGCGGCGCCGAGGAATTTCTCCAGCTGCTGCGCGATCACGTGCGCGCCCGTTACCCCGAAAGGACTAGCCCAGCCTGACTGCGGTTGCGCTCGCGCGCCCCGCGTCCACCGTCCCTCCGATGTCCCACGCCTCGGCTCCTCTTTCCGCGCGAACGCCCGTCACCGGAGCCGCGTCGCGTCCGGAGCTGCTGGCCCCGGCCGGCGACTGGGAGTGCGCGCGGGCGGCGGTCGAGAACGGGGCCGACGCCATCTATTTCGGCCTCGATCGCTTCAACGCGCGCATGCGGGCGCGCAACTTCACGCAATCCGACCTGCCGCGTTTGATGGAGTTTCTCCATCGCCGCGGCGTGCGCGGGTACGTGACGTTCAACACGCTGGTTTTCACCAACGAGCTGGAGCAGGCGGCCGATTACCTGCGCACGCTCATCGCGGCGGGCGTGGATGCCGCCATTGTGCAGGACGTGGGAGTCTGCCGCCTGATCCGCGAGCTCTCGCCGGATTTCCCGATCCATTGCTCGACGCAGATGACGATCACGAGCGCGGCGGGCGTGGAATTCGCCCGAGAGCTCGGCGCCCAGCTTGTCGTGCTGGCGCGGGAAAACTCGATCGACGAGATCGGCCGGATCCGCGACGCCCTCGGCGAAAGCGCCCTGCCCCTCGAGGTCTTCGTGCACGGCGCGTTGTGCGTCGCCTACTCCGGTCAATGCCTGACCAGCGAGTCGCTGGGCGGGCGGTCCGCCAACCGCGGCGAATGCGCGCAGGCGTGCCGGCTGCCCTACGACCTCCTCGCCGACGGCCGGCAGATCGACCTCGGCGACCGGCGTTACCTGCTCAGTCCGCAGGACCTCGCGGGCATCGACGTGCTGCCCCAGCTCGTGAAGGCGGGCGTCGCCTCGCTCAAGATCGAAGGACGCCTCAAGTCACCCGAGTACGTCGCCAGTATCACCCGCGTCTACCGCTCCGCGCTCGACCGGTTGGCGAACGCCCCCGACCAGGGGTCACGGCGCGTACCGGAACCGGAACGCTACGAGTTGCAGATGGCGTTTTCCCGCGGGCTGCACTCGGGCTGGTTCGGCGGGATCAACAACCAGGAGCTGGTGCACGCCCGCTTCGGTACCAAGCGCGGCGTCTTCGTCGGCGAGGTGGTTCGCCTCGCGGGCGAGGCCGCGATCGTCCGAGCGGCCGCGCCCGTCAAGCCCGGCGACGGGCTCGTGTTCGACGCCGGCCGGCCCGAGGAACGCGAGGAGGGCGGTCGCGTTTACCAGGTCGAGCCTGACGGTGCCGGCGAAGTCACGCTGCGCTTCGGTCGCGGTGACATCGATTGGCGCCGCGTCCACGCCGGTCAGCTGGTTTGGAAGACGAATGATCCGGCGCTCGACCGGGAGCTCCGCGCCACCTTCGAGGGTGAAACCGTACGCTTCCAGCGACCGATCACCCTCGAGGTGCACGGCCACGCCGGGACACCGCTGACCCTCATCGCCAAAGACGGCGACGGCCACGTCGTGCAGGTGGAGTCAGCAGTGCCGCTGGCCACCGCGGAACGCCAACCCCTCACCCCCGAGCGCCTCGCGGACCAACTCGGACGACTCGGCGGAACGCCGTTCCGGCTGGGAAATCTCGAGAGCCGCCTGGAGGGGCCGGTGATCCTGCCCGTCAGTGAGCTCAATCGCCTGCGGCGCGACGCCGCCACGCAACTCGACGCCCTCCGGGCCCGTCCGCGCCGCTGGACGACGCACGCCGAGGCAGATGTCCGCGCGGACCGCTTCCGCGGCGATGCTCCCGCGAATTCCGCACCCCCTGAGCTGATCGCGGTGATCCGTTTGCCGGAGCAACTCGACGCGGCGTGGGCGGCGGGAGTGCGGACGATCTATTGCGAGTTCGAGAACCCGAAGCGCTACCGCGACACCGTCCTCCGGTTCCGCGAACTGCGTTCCGCCGCGCCCGATAGTGGCGATGCGTCGATCTGGGTGGCACCGCCCCGCGTCTTCAAACCCGGCGAGGAATGGATCCTGCGTCAGGTGCGCTCGTGCGAGGCCGACGGCTACCTCGTGCGCAACCCGGACCACCTGCGGTTCTTCGCGGAGGACCGGCGGCGCGGCGACTTCTCCCTGAACGTTGCCAACCCGTGGACGGCGCAGCATTTCATCGCGCGGCATGGGCTGGAGAGCGTCACGGCAAGCTACGACCTGAACATCACGCAGCTGGAGGCGCTGCTGTCGGCGGCACCTCCCGGCTGGTTCGACATCACGATCCACCAGCACATGCCCATGTTTCACATGGAGCACTGCGTGTTCTGCGCGTTCCTCTCGTCCGGCCGCGACTACCGCGACTGCGGCCGGCCGTGCGACACCCACCGCGTTGCGCTGCGCGACCGCGTGGGGGCCGAGCTCCCGCTCCGCGCCGACGCCGGTTGCCGGAACACGGTTTACAACAACCGCGCGCAAACCGGGGCCGAGTACGTTTCTCGCCTGCGCGAGCTCGGCGCGGCCCGCTTCCGCGTCGAGTTCATCTACGAGTCGCCGGAGGAAACCCGCACCACCCTCGAACGCTACGCGCAACTGCTACGCGGTGAGGTCACCGGCGCCGGACTCTGGCGCGAGCTGCGCCTGATCAATCAATTGGGCGTCACTCGCGGCCAAATGGAAACCCCAGCGCGGGTGCTTCCGCGCAAAGCCTGACTCCCCGCCGGGATCTTCCGGCTCTCCCCCGGTTTACCCGGTCGGCAGGAACCGGTTGGGAAGCGCAGTCCATTCACCACGGAGACACCGAGGCACGGAGACAGGAGCGAATCTGGGAATCACGAACTCAGGGTTTCGGAGG
>JBJTCH010000003.1:0-4851 GCA_046091745.1 Opitutaceae bacterium | reverse complement strand
CTGTCACCTATGTCCTGAAACCGTACCGAGTGGGGGAGTGAGGGACTGAGTGAGGCTCAGTCCGAACGGGCGCGCAGTTTACGGATGGAGGCGCTGAGAATAGCTATGATCTCGTCACAGAGGGCGACCCTGGAGCTGATGGTTTCGGAAGGGAGCCAATGTCGCAGGCGCTGTTCGTAGCGTCCGCGGGTTTCGAGGGCGGATCCGCGTGCGATCACAAGAAAACGAATATACTCGGCTCGCGAGGAGCGGCCGTAGCCTTCTTCGATATTCGCCGACACGGAGTCGGCGCTGCCGACCTGCTGTGAAACCAGTCGCATGCAGATCGGTTCGCGCGCTAACGGCGAAAGGTCGGCCACCACCAGGTCAAACAGCTCACACGCCTTACGATAGGCGCCAAACTGATGAAGTTTGTCGTTCGTGGCCAACTCCCTCACTCCCCCTTTCCCTTAATCCCTTCTCCCTGCGGTCGTGCTGCGCCGCGTTCTGAAGCTCGATAAACGCGCTCCACCACTTCCAGCGTGCGGATGCCTTCGGCGAGGCCGGGGGACGGCTCGCGGCCGAGACGGATGTCGTCGACGAAGGCGGCGGTCTCAAGGGCCCAGGAGCGGTCCGTGGGGAATTCGTGGATCTCCGGCGGCGTGGGCTTGCCGAGCATCTCGATCGGCATCGGGTAGTACGTCAGCCGCTCGGGTCCGTAACTGCCGCCGAGACCGTCGATGATGATCTTGCCGGTGCGGCCGTAGATCTCGAGGGAGAACAGGTTCTTCCACTCCGTGCAGCTGGCGTGAAGCCACGCCGTGCGGCCGTCGGCGGTGCGCAGGGACAGGAACGCGTTGTCGTCGACCGCCATGTCCCAGAAGTACGTCGCGGCATGGCCCTCGACCGTCGGGAACTCCCCGAGGAACCAGCCGGCGAGGTCGATCAGGTGCACGCCTTGGTCGATCAGCTCGCCGCCGCCGGATAGCGCGGGGTCGGCGCGCCATTCGCGGTCGTAGCCTTTGCGGCCGCCGTGACCGTAGCGTCCCCGCAGGAACATCAGCGGGCCGAGCGCGCCGGCGTCGACCAGCTCGCGGGCCTTCAGCATCGCGCCGTGGAAACGGTGGTTGTAGCCGAGACGGACCTTGGCGCCGTTGCTCCGCGCCGCCTCGGCCACCGCGCGCAACTCCGTTGCGTGGAGCGCGCCGGGTTTTTCGACGAGGACGTGCTTACCCGCCCGCACCGCCGCGAGTGAAAGTGGGGCCAGGGAGGCATTGAGGGTCGAGATGATGACCGCGGTGACGCGCGGGTCGGCGAACACCCGCGCGGCGTCGGTGACCGGGGTGCAGCCGGGCACTTCCGCCGCGAGGGCAGTGGCGCGCGCGGCATCAAGATCGCAGGTGTAGAGCAAGGGCGCCTTGGGTCCGAGGGCGAGGACCCGCTTGCGGCCGATGA
Organism: Opitutaceae bacterium; assembly: GCA_046091745.1. GTDB lineage: Bacteria > Verrucomicrobiota > Verrucomicrobiia > Opitutales > Opitutaceae > ER46. Next base: position 3,417 of record JBJTCH010000003.1, on the reverse strand, counting down.
GTCCGCAGCCGATCACGGCAAATTGGGGTTGCTCGGTTTCGGCGCGGTTCATTGCGTCGGCATTGATGTCGAAGGCGAAGCCAAGGGCGACGGGGAAGCAAGTGACGTTTTCCCCCGTGCGGCCGCCCGCGACGCCATGAAGCCTTGGCGCGAACGCGTGCTTGTCGCGGCGCTGTGCGCGGCCGTGGGGTGGTTTTACGTCTGGACGGTTCGTTCCAGCGGTGATCCGTGGAAATTCGGACTCGAGCAGCGCGACTACTACAACCTGCTCATCGACGGCTGGCTCGACGGGCAGCTTCACCTGAAGGTCGAGGTGCCGGAGGCGCTGCTGAAGATCAAGGATCCGTACGATCCCACCCAGCGGCCGCCGGGACTGGCGCTGCACGACGCGTCCTTTTTCGAGGGAAAGTACTACCTGTATTTCGGCGCGGCGCCGGTGGTGACCCTCATGCTGCCGTTCCGGCTTTGGTCCGGGATCGATCTGCCGCTCGCGGTGGCGGTGCTGATCTTCGTCTACGGCGGGTTCCTCGTGTCCGTCGCGCTGTTCCTCGACGTGCGGCGCCGCTATTTTCCGGAGGCGGGTGCGTGGATCGTCGGTCCTGCCGTCCTCGCGCTCGGCCTGGCGGGTCTCGGGCCGGTGCTGCTGCGGCGGCCGCACATGTGGGAGTTGCCGATCGGAGCGGGTTCATGCTTCGCGCTGCTGGCGCTGTACTGCGTGTGGCGAAGCCTGCATCCGGCGCGCCCCGTCCTCGTGCGCGCGTTGCGCCGCCGGTCCGGTGATCCGCAGGGCGTGGGTTCGCTCGGCCCCGCCGACTTGCGGAGCCGCGCGTGGTGGTTTGCCGGCGCGGGGTTGTGCCTCGGTTTGGCGATCGCCTCGCGTCCGACCTACTTGATCGCCGGACCGATGCTGGCGGTGCCGCTCCTCGTCTGGTGGCGGGAGCGGAGGAGGTTGCCGTGGTCGCCTTTGCGGGCGGCGCTGGTGCCGCTGCTGCTGGTCGGGTCGGCGATGGCGTGGCACAACCACGCGCGCTTCGGGAATCCGCTCCAGTTCGGCCAGGCCTACCAGTTCAGTTTGGATTACGAGTCGAAGATGGCCCACTTCCGGCTCACGCACGCGCCGTTCAACGTGTGGCGGTATTTTTTCTCCGTCGCGGATTGGTCGTCGGCTTTCCCGTTCACCCGTCCCGCCGCCCTCCCGCCGAAGCCGCCGGGATTTGGCGGACACGACGACGTCTACGGGCTTTTCACGAATCTGCCCTTCGCGTGCCTCGCCCTGGCGGCCCCGCTGGCGCTTTGGCGGCGGGACCGCCGGGAGCGCGCCGCGCTGGGAACTTGGCTGGCGGTGACGTTTGTTTTGTTCGGCGCGCTCGCCGGCACGCTCGTGCTCTTTTTCGGTTCGCTGGCCCGCTATCAGAGTGACTTCGCCCCGGCGCTCATGTTGCTCGCCTCGGTCGGCTGGCTGGGCGCGCATCGCTGGCTGGGCGCGGTTTTTCCGCGGATCGGCTCCGCCGGCGCCGCGCTCGTTGGTTTTCCGGCCGCGGTTTTCTCGGGCGTATTCGCGGTGCTCTACAGCCTGCAGCTCGACGGTCTTTTCGTGGAGAGAAATCCCGAAGGTTGGCGCGAGACCGCGCGCTGGTTCAACCGGCCCGCGGCGCTGCTGGAGGAGCGGCGGGGAGTGGCACGCGGACCGCTCGAGCTGCGCGTTGCGATCGAGCCGGCGGCGGATGGCGCGCGGTCGCTGCTGGCGGAGTTCGGCCGCGCGCCGTCCTGCGAACGGGTCTGGTTGGTGCACGCGCCCGGACAACGCGTCGTCATCGAGGTGGAATCGGCCCACGGCCGCCGCGTTCGGACGCCTCCGTTGGCGTATTCCCGTGGAGAAACGCATACGCTCCACGTGGAGACCGGCGCCTTGCTTCTCGCCGCGGAACACCCCGCTTGGAGCGGTCTTTCATCTTCCGCGACGGCCGCCGCGTTGTGTCGTCTTCGCTTGCGTTGGGACTCCGTCGAGGTGCTCGACGTCTCGCCGTGGTTTGGCGGCGTCGAAGGGGAACGTGCGGTCCGGATCGGCTTGGCGGAAAACAGTTCCGGCGGGCTTCGCGTTCTCGGTTCGGCCCGTGACGGATCCGCGCTGTCCGCGCTGCGCGCCGAGGCGGCCGTCGTCGGAGAGGAAATAGCGCGGCGTTTCAGTCCCCGCGGAGAGGTGGAGTTGCGCCTCACGCTGCCGGCCGCGCCAGCGACGGGGGCCCGCGAGCCTTTGTTGGTGACCGGAAGGCCCGGGCGCGGGGATATCATCGGTTTGGAATACGGGGCAGGTGGCACGGTGCGTTTCTTTCTGGATCACTGGGGCAGCCCGGGCCGGTTCAGCCCGCCCGTGAATTTACCCGCGGGGCGGCCGGTCGTGGTGCGGGTCAGCGTCCCGTCGCTGCGCGCGCCGTCCGCGTGGTGGCGACCGCGCAATGTGGCGCTCGGCGATTTGCGCGTGGAACTGGACGGTCGGGAGGTCTGGCGGGAGCCGGCGGAGTTTTTCGTGGTTGATCCGGTGGAGGTTGCGGCGGGCGTGAACCCGATCGGCGGCACGTCGAGCGGTCCGGTCTTCTCCGGGGAACTGCGATCCGTCGCTTGGGGCCGCCGGGCGCGGCCGTGATTGCGGTTGCCGGTGGCGCGGGTGCGGGTTGCGCTGCGGCATGGCCCGCATCGCCCTGCCCGCATCCGAGACGCGCCGTCGCGCCGTGCGCTTCCTCGTCGTCGGCGGCGGCTCGGCGGCGGTGCAATTCGCGGTGCTCGCGCTGCTGCGCGACGCGATGGGCGCCACGGCGGCCTTCTCGATCTCGTGGGTGGTGTCGACCGCGACGCACTATCTCGCCAACCGCTTCTGGGCTTTGCCGAGCGCGCGTACCGACGCGGGGAAACAATTCGGCGAATACCTGGTCGCGGTGGGCCTCAGCTACGTCATCAACCTGGCCGCCTTCAAGGCGTGCACCGTTTGGCTCGGACTCGGTGTGATGTGGGCCGCTTTCTGGGCCATCCCGCCGTCCGCGGTCGTCGTCTTTCTGATCCTCAATTACCGCGTCGTCCGGGGCGGGCGCGGTGCCGGCTCGTAACGCGCCGCGTTACTTGCGCCCCGGAGCCGGCGGTTTTCAGCCGCTCACGGCCTTATCCGGATCGCTGAGGAAATCCGCGATATCGGGAATCTCCTTCACGCGGCGGCCGCCGGAGCGGCGCGCGAAATATGGGTCCACCGCGGGCGCGGCCAGCACCTCCTCGTCCTCGGTATCCTCTCCTTCTTCGAGCTCGCCGCCCTCCAGGTCGGTCACCACCCAATCCTGCTCCTCATCGAAGATCTGCGTCAGGCGCCGCGCCTGCGGCTCGAGCAGCAACGCGGGATTCTTCACCCGGCCGGCCTTCACCGTTTCAAAC
>JBJTCH010000002.1:0-15599 GCA_046091745.1 Opitutaceae bacterium | reverse complement strand
CAGTGGCGTCGCAATGGAACCGCCATCGAGGGTGCCACCGCCGCCAGTCTCGCGCTCTCGGCGGTGCAGGCCTCCGCCGCCGGCAGCTACACGGTGACGGTCACGAACTCCGCCGGCTCCGTGACTTCCGCGGCCGGCGTCCTCACGGTCAACACCGCCCCGGTCATCGCGCAGCAGCCGCGTTCCGTCGCCGTCCTCTCCGGGGCCTCCGCAACCCTCTCCGTCGCCGCCACGGGCAGCAGCGGCTTCTCGTATCAGTGGCGCAAGTACGGCGCGGCGGTCGCGGGCGCGACCAACGCCAGCCTGACGCTCTCCGGCTCCGCGGCGGACGCGGGCAACTATGATGTGCAGGTCACCAACGCCCTCGGCACCGCGACCAGCGCGGTGGCGCAGGTGTCCGTCGTTTCCGCCGCCTCCGCCCCGGTCATCACCGTGCAGCCCGCCGCGCGCTCCGTCGTCGCGGGCGGCGCGGTGAGCATGGAGGTCGGCGCGATCGGCGTGCCCGCCCCGTCCTACCAGTGGCGGAAGAATGGCGCGGCCGTCGCGGGCGCGACCAACGCCACCTTGTCGCTTTCCGCCGCGCAGGTCACCGATGCCGGGACCTACGACGCCGTGGTCAGCAACTCCGCCGGTTCGGTCACCTCCGCTTCCGCCGCCCTGCGGGTCGCCGCCCGCAGCTACGCCGGAACCTACTTCGGGACCTTCGCCTCGAATCAGGGCTCACTCGCCCTGCAGGTGCGCGACGACAACTCGGGCGTGCTGCTCGGCTTCATCTCCGGCTCCTCCATTCCGGTGATCGGGACTTCGTTCACGGTGAACGACTCCGGCGCCTTCTCGTTCGCCCAGTCGAGCGGCGTCTCCCTCGTGGTCGCCGGCACGATCGCTGCCGACGGCTCGGTGACGGGCACCACGGGTGGCACCGCCACCGTTTCCTTCTCCGCGAACCGCGCCCCGGCCGGCGCCACCCAGACCCTCGCCGGTCTCTACAAGGCCGGCGCGGCGGCGAGCGGCGCCTCCGCGCAGATCATCGCGGGCCCCGACGGTCGCGCCTACGCGCTGGTCACCGCAGGCACCTCCGCCGACGGCGCCTCGGGCAGTGTGACGACCTCCGGCGCGGTTTCGGTGACCACCGGCCGAAATGTCGTCACCGCCGCGATCAACGCCTCGACCGGTCTGCTTACCGGATCCGTCGCGGGCACGATCAACGCGACCCTGGCGGGCGGTGGTGAGGCCGCCCTCGGCCTCCAGCGCCTGGTCAACATCTCGACGCGCGCGCGCGTCGGCTCGGGCGACGGCATCGCCATCGCCGGCTTCGTGATCTCCGGCGAGGAGTCCAAGCCGGTGCTGATCCGCGCCGTGGGTCCGACGCTGGGCGCGGCTCCGTTCAACGTGCCCGGCGTGCTCGCGACGCCGCGGCTCGAGCTGTTCCGCGGCGCGACGTCGCTCGCGGTGAACTCCGGCATCGCCGCCGATCGCGCCGCGATCGACGCCGCCGGCCGTCAGGCGGGCGCCTTCGCGCTGGGTTCCGCGGGCACCGACGCCGCCATCCTCACCACGCTGGCCCCGGGCAATTACACGGCACAGGTGAGCGGAACCGGCGGCGCCGCGGGAATCGCGCTCATCGAGGTGTACGATCTGTCGACCGCGGCCACCGGCCAGAAGATGCTCAATATCGCGACCCGGGCGTCCGCCGGCTCCGGCGACAACACGCTCATCGCCGGCTTCGTCGTGCCGGCGGGTGCCAGCAAACGCGTGCTCGTGCGCACGGTCGGCCCCGGCCTGGCAGTGTTCGGCGTGAGCGGCGTCCTGGCCCAGCCGGTGCTGCAGTTGCAATCGGGTGCCACGATCGTGGCCCAGAACACAAATTGGACCACGTCGGCGGACCGCGACGCCATCACCGCGGCATCGGCGCAGGCCGGAGCTTTCGCGCTGTCGGCCGGCGACTCCGCCCTCATCGGCACGCTCGCCCCGGGTAATTATACGGTACTTGTCACCGGCTCCGGCGGCGCCGCCGGCATCGCGCTCGTCGAGGTTTACGAGCTGCCGTAACGAGCTCGCGCAGGTTTTCACCCGAGGCCCGGGCTTTGCCGCCCGGGCCTCTTTTTTGCTCTGCTCGCCGCGTGGGATCAGCGTTCGGCCATTGGTCGGGCGCGAATCCCGAGGTGATTGCCGTTGGGCCGTTGCGCCGCTTCCCGCCCGCGAAATGGGTTCAGGAGCGTGGAGAGCCATCCGCCGTCCGCGGGTTCATTGCGGACCTCGGGCCCGCTCCGTTCCTCGACGACCAGCGTGGTGGACCCGCCGCCGTCGAGATTGAGCGCCTCGTGGGCCCCGAGCTGCACCAACCAATCGGCCAGTTCCACCAGCGTCGCGCCTTCGCTCCTTCCGGGCCGCCGTCCGTCGATCACGAGCAGAAATAGCTGTCTCCCATCCGCGTCCAAACCCACCGCGGTTCGCGGGTGCGACTTGTCGCCGCCGGTGTCATTGGAGGCGGCGACATTCCGGCCTGCCTTAACGATGATTCCGGTCCCCGCGACCGCCGTCCAATAGTTCTCCACGTTGAACGAGGGATCGCTCCGCGTGATGACCGCGCGGTTGTCACGCGTGATCGCGAGCACGCAATCGCCCGGGCCATGGCGGACCGGCGGGGAAACAATCTTCCCGGCCGAAAGCGCGAGGCCGCCCAGGTCCTTTCCTCCCGGTCCGCAGCAGGGGGAGAACAGGTTGGCGTTGATCGCGACCTGCGCGTGGTGCCGGCGTGCGAACGCGGTGGCGGTCTCGCTGTCGGTTTCCCCCGGCGCATCGCCGTTGCCCTCGGTGGAAACAAATTCGATCCCCGGCGCCCGCAGGTCGATCCGCACCGCGATTGCGCGCTGGGGACGCGCGTCCACTGCCGTCGCGCGGCCTTCCGCGATGTCTACCCCGACAAAAATCGCCCGCCAGGGCCCGATCTCCCGCGGTGCGGCGAGGCAGGCGGTGGCGAGCAGCGGAAGGCAGAGGCGCCACACGGCGTTCATCCGGCGAAGCGATCCGGCGTCCGCGTCGACGGCAAGGGCAATGGCGGTCGGCGCGTTCCGCCGTCGCACTTGCACGGGCCCCTGCCGTCCCGCATCGTCGCGCTTCCCCACCGTCCCCATGGAATCCGCTCAAACTTCCCCGTCTGTGTCCTACCGGCCGCTGCGCATCCTCGGCTGGAGCGCCGTCGCGCTCCTCGGCGCCGCGTCCGTCGCCGTGCTTGCGTGGTCGCGTGGCGAGCACGTCAACGCCCTCTGGATGGTCGTCGCCTCGCTCTGCGTCTTCGCGATCGGCTACCGTTTCCATTCGGCGTGGCTGATGGCCAAGGTGCTCACGCTCGACGATCTCCGGGCGACGCCCGCGGAGGTGCGCAACGATGGCCGCGACTTCGTGAAGACGAACAAGTGGGTCGTCTTCGGGCATCACTTCGCCGCGATCGCCGGCCCGGGGCCGCTGGTCGGCCCCGTCCTCGCCGCCCAGTTCGGCTATCTGCCCGGGATGCTCTGGATGCTCATCGGGGCCACCCTCGGCGGGGCCGTCCATGACTCCGTGATCCTGTTCTGCTCCACGCGCCGCGGCGGCAAGTCGCTCGGCCAGATGGTGCGCGACGAGGTCGGCCCGTTCGCCGGCGCCGTCGCCCTCGTGAGCATCGTCGCCATCATGGTGATCCTGCTCGCCGTGCTCTCGCTCGTGGTCGTCAAGGCGCTGGCGGAGAGCCCGTGGGGGCTCTTCACCATCGCGATGACGATGCCGATCGCGGTGGTCATGGGGCTCGCGATGCGGTCCGCCGGAAACAACGGGCGCGCGCTCGCTTGGATCAGCGGCTTCGGCGTGATCGCTCTCCTCGCGGCCGTCTGGGGCGGACAGTTCCTCCACGGCACCCAACTCGAGGCCATGCTCACGCTGAAGGGCACCACGCTCTCGTGGTGGGTGATGGGCTACGGGTTTCTCGCCTCGGTCCTGCCCGTGTGGCTGCTGCTCGCGCCGCGCGACTACCTGAGCACGTTCATGAAGATCGGCACGGTGATGGCGCTCGGGGTGGCGGTGATCGTGCTCTCGCCCGACCTGCGGATGCCCGCCGTCACGAAGTTCATCGACGGCACCGGTCCGGTCTTCGCCGGCCCCGTCTTCCCGTTCTGCTTCATCACCATCGCGTGCGCCGCCATCTCCGGATTCCACTCGCTGGTCTCCTCCGGCACCACGCCGAAGCTGCTCGCGCGCGAGTCGCACATCCGCGTCGTGGGCTACGGCGCCATGGTCGCCGAGATGTGCGTCGGCATCATGGCGCTCATCGCGGCCTGCGCGATGGAGCCCGGCCAGTATTTCGCGATCAACATGGCCGGCACGCCCGAGGCCGTCACCGCCAAGGTCACCGCGCTCGGCTTCCCCGTGACGACCGCCGAGATGCAGGCCCTCGCCGACAGCGTGGGTGAAAAAACGATGGTGGGCCGCACGGGCGGCGCGCCGACCTTCGCCGTCGGCATGGCGCACATGTTCGCGGGTGTGGTCGGCAGCAAGGCCGCCCTCGCGCTCTGGTACCACTTCGCGATCATGTTCGAGGCGCTGTTCATCCTCACGACGATCGACGCCGGCACGCGCGTGGGGCGGTTTCTCGTCCAGGATCTGCTCGGGACGGTGCACGCGCCGCTGCGCGATACCCGCTCCGTCACGGGCGGCGTGCTCGCCACGGCGCTGTTCGTCGCCGCGTGGGGTTGGTTCCTGTACCAGGGCGTGGTCGATCCGCTCGGCGGCATCAACTCCCTCTGGCCGATCTTCGGCATCGCCAACCAGCTGCTCGCCGTCCTGGCCCTTTCCCTCGGCACCACCGTGCTGATCAAGATGGGCCGCTCGCGTTACATTTGGGCCACGCTGCTGCCCTTGGGCTGGCTGCTTTCGGTCACCGTCTCGGCCGGCCTCATGAAGATCTTCAGCCCCGCTCCCGTGGGCTTCCTCGCGATCGCGCGCGGTCTCGAGGCCCGGATCGCCGGCGGCGGCACGCCCGCCGAGCTCAAGGCATGGGGCGCTCAGCTGTTCAACAACCGCGTCGACGCCGTCGTCACCGGGGCATTTCTCATCCTCGTCGCCATCGTCGTGGTCGCCAACGCCCGCGTCTGGTGGCAGCTGCTCTCCGGGCGCCGCGCCCCCGCGCTGCGCGAGGAGCCCTACGTGGCGGCCGTGTCGGGTTCGGCCTGAGCCTCGCGGCGGGCGGCGGCCGCCCCGCGGCGCACCGCCGCGTGGTGCTCGCGGAGATAATGCCGCAGCCAGTACGCGTACCGACGCGGTCGGCGCGCGATGTCGCGCCGCAGCGGGTCGAGCGTCAGGAAAGCGGTCGCGCCGACCTCCTTCGGATCGGGTGCGAGCTGCGCCGGGCACACACCGAAAAGCACGTGCACGATTTCGTTCTCGATGAGGCCGTTCGGCAGCGTGGTGCGGTACGAGGTGCGGAAGCCGGCGGTCACAGGGACGTCCACGCCCAACTCCTCGCGGACCCGCCGCCGCGCCGCCGCCACCGTGCGCTCTCCCGGCCGGGGGTGTCCGCAGCACGCGTTGGCCCAGAGCCCGGCGGAGTGGTATTTCACCGCGCTCCGTCGCTGCAGGAGCAGGCGGCCGCGCGCATCCACGAGAAACACGGAGAAGGCCCGGTGACGTAGCCCGAGTTGGTGCACGCGGAGTTTCTCCGCGCGACCGGTGGCGCGATCGCGGGCGTCGACGAGGATCAATTGCTCCCGGGACGCGGGCACGGTCGGTAGCGTGGCTGCACGCGGCGTGGCGTCGAGCGCGGCGGCAACCGAGGGTTTGCCTTGCGGGAGCGGCGGGCGATCGCGTGTAGTGACGGTCTTCGCCTTGGCCGCTTCCCGACAGAAAAAAACGCCCGCCGCCCGGCCTGCCTTGCCGGGCGGAGCGATCATTGACCACGGGTTCATCCCCGTGCGCGCGAAGCTCATCGAGGTGGCCGCGTTTCTTGACCGCGTCGAGCGGCACGGCGTCGACGGTGATTTCCGCTGCGCCGCCCTGCGTGAAGCCGCGGCGCTCCTCGCCGACGGCCGCCCCGAGCGGGCGCGCCGGATCCTCGAACAATTGAGCGATCCCACGACCGAGCCGGAGGCCGTCTCCTCCGGCAAGGCCGCGTTGGGTGCCTGGCGCGCAACGGTTCCCGTGAACACACGCGCGTCCCGTCGCCGCTGATCCCGCCATGCGCTACATCGAGCCTCACGGCCACATGGTGAGCCGCACGACTGACGACTATCAGGCGATGGTCACCGCCGGCTGCCGTGCCGTCTGCGAGCCGGCGTTCTGGGCCGGCTTCGACCGCGGTTCGGTCTCCGGTTTCCGCGACTACTTTCGCCAGCTCACCGAGTACGAGCCGGCTCGCGCCGCGAAGTTCCTGCTGCCGCATTACAGCTGGCTGTGCCTCAACCCGAAGGAGTCGGAGGACCTCGCCCTCGCCCGCGACGTGCTGGCGCTCATCCCCGAGTTTCTCCAGCGGCCCAACGTCCTCGGCATCGGCGAGATCGGCCTCAACCGCAACACGCGCAACGAGCTCACCGTCCTTGAGCACCACGTCGAGCTGGCTGTGCGCCACGATCAGCTGATCCTCGTCCACACGCCGCACCTCGAGGACAAGCTCAAGGGCACGCGACTCATCCTTGACCTGCTCTCCTCGCACCGCGGCGTGCGGCCGGAGCGCGTGATCATCGATCACGTGGAGGAGCACACGATCCAGCACGTGCTCGACCGCGGCTTCTGGGCGGGCATCACGCTTTACCCTGACTCAAAATCGTCCCCGCCCCGCGCGGTTGACATGCTGGAGATCTGCGGGCGCGAACGCATCTGGCTCAACTCGGCCTGCGACTGGGGCGTCAGCGACCCGCTCGCCGTGCCGAAGACCGCGCTCGAGATGCGCCGCCGCGGGCACAGCGAGGACTTCGTCGACGCCGTCCTTTACCGCAACCCGGTGCGCTTCCTCTCGCAGTGCCCGCGGTTCCGCGTCGCGGACGCCCCCTGAGGCCGCGGCCATCGCCCGTTTCCGCGGATGCAACTCTCGTCCGGCCTGCACCTCGCCTACTGCACGAATGTGCATCGCGGGGAGACCTGGGCGGAGACCTTCTCGGCGTTGGAGCGTCACACGATTCCGGTACGTCGCCGCGTGGCGCCCGGGCGTCCCTACGCGATCGGTCTGCGCCTCGGCCGCCGCGCCGGCGACGAACTGGCGCGTCCGGCGGAACTCGCCGCCTTCCGCGCGTGGCTCGAGCGCCATGACTGCTACGTTTTCACGATCAACGGCTTCCCCTACGGCAGCTTCCACGGCACCCGCGTCAAGGAGCAGGTCTACGCGCCCGACTGGTCCACGCCGGAGCGGGTCGAGTACACCTTGCGGCTCTTTTCCCTGCTGGCCGAGCTCGCGCCGCCGGGCGCCGCGGCGAGCGTCAGCACCGTCCCGGCCTCCTTCAAGGCGTTCGTCGCCGCCGAGCCGGCCCGCCGCGCGCGGATCTTCGCTCGCCTGACGGAATGCGCCCGCGGCATCGCGGAACTCGCCGCGCGCACCGGCCGCGATCTCCACCTCGGTTTGGAGCCCGAGCCGTGCTGCGAGATCGAGACGACCGCCGAGACGGTCGCGTTCTTCGAGGAATGGCGCGCGGCCGAGCCCGCGGTCGATCGGGACGGACTCCTGCGCCACGTCGGTGTGAACTACGACTGCTGCCACCTCGCGGTGGAATTCGAGTCCGCCACGCCGGCGCTCGATCGCCTTGCCGCCGCCGGACTGCGGTTGAGCAAGCTGCATCTTAGTTCCGCCCTGCGGGTGACGCCCGATGCGGCGGGTCGCGCGGCGCTCGCGGCGTTTGTCGAGCCGGTGTACCTGCATCAAGTCGTCGCCGGGGATCCCGCCACCGGCAAAGTGCGGCGGCGTTTCACCGACCTGCCCGATGCGCTGGCGGAACGGGAGCCTTCGCCCGCCGGTGAAGAGTGGCGCGTGCATTTCCATGTGCCGCTGCACGCGGCGCCGGGCGAACCGTTCCGCGACACCCGTGATCATCTCTCCGGAGCGCTCGACTGGCTGGCGGCGCGGCCCGCGGCCTGCGCGCACCTCGAGATGGAGACCTACACGTGGGAGGTCCTGCCGCCGTCGTTGCGCCTGCCGATTGAGGACCAGCTGGTGCGCGAGTACGCGTGGACGGTCGCCGCGCTCGCGCGGCGCGGACTCGCGCCGCAGGAGTTGGCGGACGCCGCGGCCCGCGCGTGACGACGATACCGGCGACATGAATACGCGCGTCTGGCTCGATCTCGCCCGCGCGGGGAACTTTCCCTCGGTTGCGGGCAACGTGCTCGCGGCGCTGGTGCTTTCCGCGCCGGGATTTCCTTTCCCTGCGGCCGGACCGCTCGGACTCGCGGTGATCGCCGGCTGGCTCATCTACGCGGGGGGAGCGACCTTCAATGACGTGGCCGACGCCACGTTCGACGCGCGGCATCGTCCGGAACGCGCGATCCCGCGCGGAGCGGTGTCGCGCGCCACGGCCGCCGCGGTGGCCGCGGCGCAGATGGCGGCCGGGCTCGGGTTGCTTGTTTTCGCTGGCGCTTCGCCCGCTTGGGCGGCCGCGTTGGCGGGCGTCATCCTCGCCTACGACTGGACGCACAAGCGCTGGACCGGCTCGGTCGTGCTGATGGCCGGGTGCCGCGTCCTGTTGGGGCTCACAGTTGCTTCTCTTCCGGGGCACGGGATCACGCCCGCGCTGCTCGCGTGGCTCGGGGCGCTCTTCGTCTACATCGTGGCGCTGAGTCTGCTTGCGCGGCGCGAGTACCTGCCCGGCGCGCCCGCGGCGAAGATCGGCCGGGCGGTGGGCCAGCTGCTCGCCGTCATTCCGTTTGTCGACGCCGCCGTGCTGCTCGTCTGCGGTGCGTGGGCGCCGGCCGTCCTTTGCGCACTCATGGTGCCGCTGGGCCGTTGGGCGCAGCGTGGAATCGCGGCGAATTGATCGTGCTTCGTTGGCGGTTAGCGCGCCGGCGGGCTCCTTGACTCCGCGGAACGCGGAACCTTCGCTTTCGGCGCCCCATGAGTTCCACCGCGCTTCGCTTCGCCCTTGTCATTTGCCTCACGTCGCTGGCCCTCCTGCCGCCGCCGGCCACGTTCGCGCAGGTTACGCCCGCCGTCGCTCCCGTCGCCGCGCCCGCGGAGCGCCCGGACGCCGTGCAGCTTTCGCCGTTCGAGGTGCGGGCTGACGACGACGCCGGCTACCAGGCGGCCAACACGACAGCGGGCAGCCGCCTCAACTCGCGGCTGAAGGACACGCCGGCGAGCATCTCTCCGTTCACGAAGGAATTCCTCTCGGACATCGCGGCGACCGATCTCGAGAGCATGCTGGCCTACGCCACCAACGTGGAGCGCGAGGTGGAGGACGCGACGAACGGCTTCAACAACCCGCCCGGGCGCGACTCCACCGGCAACGACTACCGTTTCCGCGTGCGCGGCGTCGCGGGCTCGTCCTCGGTCAACTACGCGCAGTCCGGCGTGCCCGTCGACCTGTACAACATCGAGCGCGCGGAGATGGCGAGCGGACCCAACTCGATCCTCTTCGGCCTCGGCGCTCCGGGCGGCACGATGGCGCTCACGAGCAAGTTCGCGGAGTTGCGCCGCACGCGCACCACCACGAAGGCGGTTTTCGGTTCCTGGGATTACAACCGTTTCGAGCTCGACCATAACCACGTCCTCGTGCCGGGAAAATTCGGCGTCCGCCTGCTCGGGCTTTACCAGGACGCGAAGGGCTGGCGGAAGTGGGACCTGAACGAGCAGAAGCGGCTCACCGGCGCCTTCAGCTACCAGCCGTGGCGCAACACCGCGTTCCGCGGCAGCTACCAGTCGGGCGCGTCCGCCAACAACATCTCCCTGCCTTGGAACGCCCTCGACTCGCTGACCTCGTGGGTGGCGGCGGGCCGGCCGACGACCGACACGACGGCCGTCCCCGCGACCACCGCGTTCGGCACGGGCAACCGCTACACGCTGCTCTCGCAGGACAACCTGATGGTGAACTTTCGCTCGAAGTTCTACAGCGCCCGCGCCCCCTCCAACACGCTCCTGCCGCCATCCCTCATGGGCTACGCGTACAACCTCACCGGTCCCGGCGGCCTGCGCACGCAGAACTTCAACGACTGGCAGGTGAAGGTGGAGCAGCGCCTCACCCGCGGCCTCGTCGCGGAACTCGCCTACTTCCACAACGTCAACCGCATCCTCACGCGCGGTAACATCAACCCGAACCTCTTCCTCACCGGCGACCCCAACGTCTCGCTCGCGACGATGAGCGGCGCCACGGTCCCGAATCCGCGCGTCCGCCAGCTCTACCTCGAGGACAATTGGGGCCGCGATCCGTTCAGGGACGTCAACGATACCCTGCGCCTGAGCGCCGCGTGGGAGTTCAGCCTCGGCCGCTGGTTCGGCCGCCATCGCGTCGCCGGTCTCGCCGAGAACGCGCGGCAGGACCGCGTGCGGCGCTGGCAGAACGAGATCCTCGTCGACCAGAACAACCAGGCGCTTTCCAACGCCGCCAATCCCGATGCCGCCGCCAACCAGCCCTGGCGCCGGCGATACGTGACCGAGGGCCGGTTCGAGACCTATTTCGCCGCGGACCCGACGCAGGAGATCGCTCCGTTCGCCGCCGGGGGGAGCACGGTGCGATCGACCTTCGTCTCCCGCACGCGTTCCAACACCCACACCATCCAGGACGCCCGTTCCTACATGTTCGCGTCGCAGAGCTACTGGCTGCGCGACCGGCTCGTGACGACGCTCGGCTACCGCGTCGACCGCATCACCTTCGACACCTACGGCCAGGGGCGCATCAGCGACCCGAAGGACCCGCGCTACACGTCGGGGCGGTTCGTGCTCAACGAGTGGGACTTCGACGGCACCATCGAGCGCAACGCGTACCGCCCGCAGACCTTCACGGCCGGCGGTGTGCTCCACGCCACTTCGCGCGTCTCGCTCTTTTACAACCAGTCGCGCAACAGCGGCACGCCGCGCCTCGACCGCACCGTGCTGCCCACCGGCCGCACGCCGCCGCCCACGGAGGGGCTCGGGCAGGACTACGGCGTGATGATCGACGTGCTCGGCGACGACCGACTCTTCTTCCGGTTCAGCACGTACGAGACGCGCCAGACCAAGGACGCCGCGATCATCCCCGACGGGCTCTCGGTCAACACCTCGACCTCGCTCGGCGGCACCGCGATGGTGAACATTTACAACGCGCTCCTCAACGCGGGCCGGATCACGCAGGCGCAGTTCGATTCGGAGCTGAAGTACTTCAACGCGGCCACGATCGACGCCGTGACGAAAGGCTGGGAGGCGGAGTTCGTCGCCAACCCCACCAAGTCCCTCACGCTCCGCCTCGGCGTCTCGTATTCGAACCGCCGCCGGGAAAACTTTTTCGGCGAGGTCTACTCGTATTTCGCCGAGTACGAGCCGAAGTGGCGCGCCGCGGCCGGCGCCGACGCCGCGCTGCTCAACACTGTCAACACGCAGATCCGCACGGCGCACGAGAACCTCGACGCGATGGCCGCGCTGCAGAACAACCCGTTCGGCACGCGCCCGTACAAGGCCAACCTCACCGGCCGCTACCGGTTCGCCGAGGGCCGGCTGAAGGGCCTCTTTGTCGGCGGCGCCGGGCGTTTCCAAAGCCGCAATCTCACCAAGTACTCGTCGATCGACGGCCGCGCGCTGTGGGGCACGCCCACGCTCTTCGTCGACGCGTTCGCCGGCTACCGGTTTGTCGTGCCGCGCTGGAAGCTGCCGATGACGGCGCAGATCAACGCCCGCAACCTGTTCAACTCCTATCTCGCGGGCGTCGGCCGCTACAACGCGACCGAGAACGGCTACCTGCGCGTCTACCTGAACGAGCCGCGCAACTGGAAGCTCACGGTCTCGACCGAATTTTGACGGATGGTGGGCCGGCGCGACGGGGAGTTTCGCGCCGGCTGTGAGGTTCAGCCTTGGTCCTGCATCCGGCCGGAGAGGTAGGTTTCGTAGGCGGCGAGGTCGAGGTGGCCGTTGCCGCAAAGGTTGAAGAGAATGACCTCCTTGCGGTTCTCCTCGCGGCAGCGCACGGCCTCCTCGACCACCGCCGCGATGGCGTGCGAAGGTTCAGGCGCCGGGACGATGCCTTCGGTGCGGGCGAAGAGCAGGCCGGCCTCGAAGACGCGCGTCTGCGGGTAGGCCCGCGCGTCGATCAACCCGAGCTTCCGGCAATGGCTCACCATCGGCGCCATGCCGTGGTAGCGCAGCCCGCCGGCATGGATGCTCGGGGGCATGAAGTCGTGGCCCAACGTGTGCATCATCATCAGCGGTGTCATCTGCGCGGTGTCACCGAAGTCGTAGCGCAGCTCGCCTTTCGTCAGCGAGGGGCAGGAAGCCGGCTCGACGGCGATGATGCGGTGCTTGCGGCCGCGCTTCACCTTCCGCTCCACGAAGGGGAACGTGAGGCCGGCGAAGTTGCTGCCGCCGCCGGTGCAACCGATCACGACGTCGGGTTCCTCGCCCGCGAGCTCCATCTGCCGGATCGCCTCCTGGCCGATCACCGTCTGGTGCAGGCACACGTGGTTCAGCACGCTGCCGAGCGCGTACTTGGTGTTGGGATTCGTGACCGTGTCCTCGATCGCCTCGCTGATCGCGATTCCGAGGCTGCCGTTGCTGCCGGGGTCGGCCGCGAGAACCTTGCGGCCGTATTCCGTATGCTCGCTCGGGCTCGGGTAGACCGTCGCGCCGTACGTCTGCATGAGCATCTTGCGGTAGGGCTTTTGATTGTAGCTCACCTTCACCATGTACACCACGCACTCGAGTCCGAAGACGCGGCACGCCATCGCGAGCGACGAGCCCCATTGACCCGCGCCGGTCTCCGTCGCGAGGCGCCGCGTGCCGGCAACCTTGTTGTAGTACGCCTGGGGGATGGCGGTGTTCGGCTTGTGGCTGCCGGCCGGACTCACGCCCTCGTACTTGTAGTAGATGTGGGCCGGGGTGCGCAGCGCGCGCTCCAGGCGCACGGCGCGCAGCAGCGGTGTGGGCCGGTAAAGCGAATACACCTCGCGCACTTCGTCGGGGATGGCGATGTGCCGTTCCGCGCTCATCTCCTGCGCCACAAGCGCCTCCGGGAAAAGCGGGGTCATCAGGTCCGGCGTCACCGGCTCGCGTGTGCCGGGATGCAACGGCGGCGGCAGGGGCTCCGGAAAATCGGCCAGCAGGTTGTACCAATGCGTCGGCATCTCTTCGCCGCGCAGGAGGAATTGGATCTTTTCGCGCATGGGGTTTCAGGGTTTCGCGGGGATTCAACCCGCGCGCCCGCGCCGCGTCACGCGTGTTCCGCGAACGGCGACATGCAACCGGCCGGTCGCGCCATCACTTCTCCAGCCGGTACAGGTGGGTCTTGCTGCGGACGAACAGCGCGCGGCCCGCGACGGCGGGCGACGCCATGAAGCCGCCGTCCAGTTTGTTCGCGGCGAGCACCTTGAACGCGCGGCCCGCCTCGATGACCGTGCCGTGGCCGTTTTCGTTGAAGAAATACAAGCGGCCCTCGGCCAGCACGGGTGACGAGGAATAGCTGCCGGCACCGGGCAGGCGCTCCTTCCAGACTTCCTTGCCGGTCAGCGCCTCGAGGCACGTGACGACCCCGCCGTCGTGATCGACCATGAAAAGGAGGTCGCCCGTGAGGATCGGCGAGGGACGGTTGGGCACGTTGCGGGTGACTTTCCACGCGACGTGGGTGTCGGTGACGACCCCGCTGCCTCCGAGGCGCACCGCCCACAACTCACCCTTGGCGAGGCCGGTTGCCGTGTAGACGAATCCGTTGCCCACCACGGGCCGCACCGTGCCGGAGTGGTGTTTCCGCTCCTCGACACGCCAGAGTTCGCGGCCGTCGACGGGATGGTAGGCGTAGGTGGCTTTCGAGGCCGCGCTGATGAGGAGCGGCTTGCCTTCGTGCGTGATGACCAGCGGCGACGAGAAGGCCTTCCGGAAATCCCCGTCGCGGATCGGCTTCCCCTCGGGCGTGAGGTCCTGGAAGTCGATCGAGCGGTTGGTGCGCCACACGTCGCGGCCCGTGCGCTTGTCGAGGGCGACGACATACTGGTGGTCGGCGCCGTCGAAATGCATGATCAGCAGGTTCTCCCACAGCGTCGGCGACGAGCCGGCGCCGCGCCAGTGGTTGCACGGGAGGTCGCGGCGTTCCCACAGCACCTTGCCCGTCGCGGTGTCGAGGCAGGCGGTCCCGGCCGAGCCGAACGTCACGTAAACCCGGCCCGCCTCGAGCACCGGGGGGGGGGAGCCGTAGCTGTTGAATTTGTCGGCATACTGCGGCTGCTCGACGGTGAACAACGCGAGGTCGTGCACGATGCGGCCCGACTCGCGGTCGACGGCGATCGCGCCGAGCTGGCGGCCGTCCTCGGTCGCCGTGGTCACCCAGATCTGCGCACCCCACACCACAGGCGAGGACCACGCCTTGCCCTTAAGCGGCGTCTTCCACTTCACGTTCTCCGTTTCGCTCCACGTCACCGGCAGGCCGGTGGCATCGGCGACGCCCTGGCCGGTGGGTCCGCGGAATTGGGGCCAGTTCTCACCCGCGCGTGCCGCGGCGGCGAGGGCGAGCAGGATGGCGGATAGGAAAACAAGCTTCGGCTTCATGGGGGGTAGGGCGGCGCGAAGGTGTGCGGGCGCCGAGAAGGGAGGCAAACAAAACCCCGGCCGGCCGGCTCGACCGACGTGCCGTTTCGTGTTTCGGATTCCGCACCCCATGATCCGCCTGCTTGCCCTGCTGGCCCTGTCCACGTTTCCCGTCCTTGCCGCCGCTCCCGCGGCGCGACCCAACATCGTCGTGATCATCACCGACGACCAGGGCTACGGCGACTCGACCGGCTTCTGGAAGACCGACCTCGAGACGCCGCACATGGACGCGATCGGCCGCGCGGGCGTGCGCTTCACGGGTTTCCGCGTGAACCCGCTCTGCGCCCCGACGCGCGCCTCGGTCCTGACCGGGCTCGATTCGCTCGCGTCCGGCATGTGGCGCGGGCCTTCGGAGGGCCCCCGCTCCGAGGAGCGCGCGCAGGCGAAGGCGAAGAAACGCGCCGCGAAGTCCGCGCCGCGGCCGGCGGGGGATCCCGACGCGGATGACGATCCCGAGAGCCGGATCGAGCGGCGGCTCGCCGCGGACCTCCGGTTGCTCCCGCAGTTGCTGAAGGAGGCCGGCTACGCCACGGGCGCCTTCGGCAAATGGCACCTCGGCTACGAGGCCGCCAATTCGCCGGCGGAGCGCGGCTTCGACGCGTTCACGGGCTTTCTCGGCGGGGCGCATCCGTACTGGCTGCGCGCCAACTCGCGCGTCGTCACCAACGGCGCGCCTGTCCCGCCCGGCGCCCACACCACGGACCTGTTCGCCGACCGCGCGATCGACTTCATCCGCGCGCACCGGGAGCGGTCGTTCTTCTGCTACCTCGCGTTCAACGCGGTGCACGGCCCGCTGCGCAACGCCGAGCGCGACGCCGATTCCGCGCGGCCCGAGTGGCTCGCCCACTACGAGCGCAAGGGCGTGCCGCAGCCCCGGCGCGATTACAACGCGGTG
>JBJTCH010000001.1:0-7515 GCA_046091745.1 Opitutaceae bacterium | reverse complement strand
GAGCGCGTCCGCCGCCGCCTCGGTCGCCTCGCCGACCGGCCGCCCCACCAGCGCCGCCTCCGCCTCAATTGCGCGAAGGGGGCGCTCGGCGACGCCGCCGTACGCGAGACGGGCGTGACGCACCACGCCGGCGGCGTCCGTGTCCACAACGAAAGCCGCCGAGACGATGCTGATGTCGAGTTCGCGCCGGTGGGAGACCTTGAGGAAATCCGCGCGACGCGTGCAGCCCTCCGCGGCGGCGTAAGGCGGGAGCACGATCTCGCGGATGATCTCTCCCGGCCGGAGGACGGTGCGCCGGTAGCCGGTGAAAAAGGCGGCGAGCGGCAGCGTCCGGTCCCCCTCCGCGGAGGCCAGCACGAGCGTCGCGTCGAGCGCGAGCAGCACGGGCGCGCTGTCGCCGATCGGCGAGGCGGTGGCGAGGTTGCCCCCCAGCGTGGCGCGGTTTCTGACCTGCCGCGCGGCGAACCAGCGGAGCATCCGCGCCAAAGGGGGACAGCCCGGGGCGACCTTCTCCTCGATCGCGGTGAGCGGAACGGCACCGCCGATCCTCCAGCCGCCTTCCGGCGTCGGCGTCAGCACGGCCAGTTCCGAGACCGCCTCGACCGAGACCAGCCGCGGGAAGACGCGGAACTTCTTGTTCACCTCCACCGCGATCTCCGTCGCCCCGGCGACCAGCCGGGCATCGGGAAACGCCCGCAGCAGCGCAAGGAGTCCGGCCAGCGAGGCGGGACGATGGAAACTTCCCTGCACCGTGCCGTATTCCAGCGGCGACGGGTCGACGGCGGGGACCTCGAGCCGCGCCGCCAGCGGGCCGGCCGGCGGCGCCTCGTTCCGCGCGGCGAGGACGGCGAGCGCCGCCTCGCGGATCGAGCGGTAACCGGTGCAGCGGCAGAGATTACCGCAGAGCTGGTCGTTGACGGATTCCGGGGTGCCGCAAACGGCGCGGTGGTAGCCTTCGAGCAGCGACACCACGAAACCGGGCGTGCAGTAGCCGCACTGCGACCCCTGGTGCTCCACCATCGCGGCCTGCACCGGATGCAACCCCGCGGCCCCGGGCCCGGAGGCCAGCCCCTCGACCGTGACGAACTCGCGACCGTCCGCCATCGGCAGGAGCGTCAGGCAACTGTTGATCGCGCGGTAGGTGGTACGCCCGTCGGCATCGCGCTCGACCACCGCCACCGTGCAGGCGCCGCAGTCGCCCTCGTCGCACCCGCGCTTGGATCCGGTGAGCCCCCGCGCGCGTAGGAATTCAAGGAGCGTCGTGTGCGGGTCGACGCCCTCGGCCGCCACGGGCTTGCCGTTCAACGTGAAGGCGAGGCGCGGGCGGGAGGAGGACACGTTTATTTTCAGCAGGAAGCGCGCCGTTCGGTTACAGCGCGGGGCGATTGACGTCCTTGTAATAGAGATAGCGCGCGGGCTGCTTGCCCATCGCGACAAACCACTGCGCGCAGTAAGGCGCCATCCAGATCACGTCCCCGCGCCGCACGGGGTACCATTCGTCCTCAAGCCGGTAGACCCCCTCGCCGTCGAGCATGACCAGCCCGTGCTCCATCACGTGCACCTCGACGAACGGCAGGTGCCCGCCCGGCTGGTAGGCGAACACGTTCACCGCGAGGTCGAAGCCCGGATGGTCGGGCAGCAGCACCTGCAGGTTGGCCGCCGGATCACCGAGGAACGGCTTCCCGGCGACCTCCGCCGCGTCCCCGAGGATCGGTTCCGGCGCGGCGACGCCAGCCACCGGCGCATACGTCTTCTGGAAAAGCATCACCTGCGTGCCCACCCGCGGCTGCAGGAGCTCCGCGGCCTGTCCCGGCGGAGCGAGGAAGTACATGCCGGCGCGGCCGCGGCGGCGTTTTCCCGCGAGCGTGACCACCACATCGCCTGCCAGCACGTAACCGAAGGTCTCGACGCCCTCGTCGGCGAAGCGCGCCCGGCCGCCGGCCTGGAACGTCACCAGAGTCTGCGCGAACCGGGCCCCCATCGCGGGGTTGATCAGCACGACGGCGGTTGCGCCGGTGATCCCGGGCACGGTGCTGTTGACGTGATTCTCCGGGGTGATGAGCGCGTGCCGGGCGGCGACGCGTGCGCGGGTGTGGCCAAAGAGCTCGGGCATAAATCAGGGGGACGGGGCAAGAAAGTGGGCCCGCTGCGCCCGGGGCGTCAACCGGCCATCCTCCCACACTGCGTGCCCGCGGACGAAGGTGTGGGTGATCCGCAGGAGGCTGCGGCGGCCGAGATAAGGGCTCAGCGGATGCCGGGTGAGCAGTTCCCCGGCCGCCAGCCGGCGGGCCGGCGCGGGTCGTACGAGGAGGAAGTCCGCGTCGAATCCCGGCGCCAGCGCACCCTTGGCCGGGAGGCGGAAGCGGCGCGCCACCGCGAGTGAGGTGGCCGCGGCGAGGATCGGCCAGTCGCGCGCGGGCGAACGCCGCGTGGCCTCGAGCAGCAACTCGAAGCCGTGCTGCACGCCGGCGATGCCACCCCAGAGCGCGAAGTAGTCGGGGTCGTGCTTGAGGGAGGGCGGCGCTGGCGAATGGTCGGAGCCGATCGTGTCGACCCGCCCGGCGCGGAGCGCGGCCCAGAGCCCGCGGCGGTCGCGCTCGGAGCGCAGCGGGGGCGCGCACTTCGCCACGGCGCCCAGCCGCACCGGGGCGGAGGCGTTGAGCAGCAGGTAGTGGGGACAGGTCTCGGCGGTGACGTCCACGCCGCGGGCCTTCGCCGCTGCCACGAGCGCCAGCCCCTCGGGCGTGGTCACGTGGACGATGTGCAGCGCGCAGCCCGTCTCCCCGGACAACTCCAGCGCCTCGCGGATCGCGGCCAGTTCGACCCCGGCCGGCCGCGAGCGGAGGTAGGAGGCCGCGTCGGTGCGACCCGCCGCGCGCAGCTTCCGCGTGGCGGCGGCCGCCGCGGCCTCGTCCTCGGCGTGCACCGCCACGATCAGGCCGAGCCGCGCCGCGCGCTTCATGCCCGCGCGCAGCGTCGCGCGGTCTGCCCGCGGAAAACTCGCGATGCCGCTTTCGGACATGAACGCCTTGAGTCCGATCGCCCCGGCGTCCCGTAATCCCGCGAGCTGGTCGATGTTTCCCGGCACGAGCCCGCCCCACAGTGCGAAATCGGTGCGCGATTTCCTCTCCGCCAGCCGGCGTTTTTCCCGCAGCCGCTCGGCATCGGTCACCGGCGGTTCGGAGTTGAGCGGCATGTCGAAGAAGCAGGTGCCGCCGCCGGCGGCGAGCGCGGCGGAACCGGTCGCCAGGCCCTCCCAGCCGGCGCGGCCGGGCTCGTTGAAATGCACGTGCGCGTCGATCACTCCGGGCAGGACGTGCGCCCCCGTCGCGTCCAACTCGCGCCGCGCGGGCGCGACGATGCCCGGGCCCACGATCACGATGCGTCCCTCCGTGACGCCGAGATCCGCGGCCACCAAGCCCGCCGGCGTCACCAGCGTCCCTCCCCGCACGATCAGATCCAGCCGGCGCTCGCTCATCCGTGAAACTCCCCGAGGAACCGCACGAGCACGCGCAGCGCGACCGCGAGATCCGCGGTGGAGACATGTTCCCGCGGATGATGGCTAAGCCCCTCGCGGCAGCGGACGAAGAGCATCGCGACCGGCGTGAGCGCCGACAGCACCACCGCGTCGTGCCCCGCCCCGCTCACCAGTCGGACATCGCTGCCCTGGACGGCCGCGACCCCGCGCGCCAGCGCGCCGCTGAGGGCGGGATCGCAGGGAACCGCCGGATTGTCCTGCACGGCCGCGATCTTCACCCGCAGCCCGCGGCGGCGCGCGATCCCGGCGGCCGTGGCGCGCAACCGACGCACGGCGGAAAGCCTCGCCGCGTCGCGCTCGTGCCGGACGTCAAGGGTGTGGACCGCGCGCCCGGCGATCACGTTGGCGGCGCCCGGACCGGCGCCGCAGACGCCGACTGTCGCCACGAGTCCCCGCGTCGCGCGGGCCAAACGCTCCGCCGCGAGGATGAACTCGGCTGCTCCGGCGAGGGCGTCGCGCCTCAGCGCCATCGGTGTGGTGCCCGCGTGACCGGCCCGGCCGCTCCACGTGAGCTGGAAACGGCTCTGCCCGGCGATCGCGGAGACGACGCCGACCGGCATTCCTTTCGATTCCAGCACCGGCCCCTGCTCGAGGTGAACCTCGACATAGCCGAGAAGATCGGCGGCCCGGTGCGCGGCGCGCGGCGGAAAAAAGCGCCCTCCGTTGAACCGTCGCAGGGCCTCGCCGGCGGTGATCCCGTTTGCGTCGGTCACGCACAGGCGGCGCGGGGTCAGTCTCCCCGCGTAACCCTCGCTGCCAAGGTAGGCGCTGGAGAAACGCACGCCCTCCTCCTCGGAAAAACCGATCACCTCGACGTCGAAAGGCAGACGCACGCAGCGCCGGCGCAGCACCTCCAGCGCGGTCAGCGGCAGCAGCACGCCTAGCGCGCCGTCGAAAATCCCGGCGTCCCGGACCGTGTCCAGGTGCGACCCGAGGAGCAGCGTGCGCCGGCCGGCCCGGGTTCCCCGTCGCGCCGTCGTCCCGATCACGTTGCCCACCGGGTCGAACCGGACGGCAAGACCGGCGGCGCGCATCCAGCGCGCGACCCGGCGGTTGGACCGCGCCATCGCGGGGGAAAGGAACGTACGCGTCAGCCGCCCCGGTTCGTCGGTGATGCGGCCGAGTTCGGCCAACCGGCGAGCGAGTTCCTGCACGTCCTTGGTCATGCTCAGCTGCCCCGGTAGGTCTGGTACGCCCACGGCGTGACCAGGAGCGGAACGTGGTAACCGGCGTCGGGATCGGTGATCGTGAAACGGATGGGGACCCGGTCGAGGAAATCGCAGGGCACGCCGCGCGCGGAGAAATAGTCGCGGACGAAGAAAAGAAGTTCGTAGGGGCCCTCGGCCATGGCGGCCGCCTCGAGAAGCGGCGCACCGGTGCGGCCGTCGGCGTTCGTCACCACCGCGGCGACCAGCCGTCCGCCGCCGGCGAGGGACCGGAGCTCGACCCGGAGGCCGGCGGCCGGACGGCCGGTGGTAAGATCGAGGACGTGGGTGCTGAGCTTGGCGGGCATCGGGATGCAGGTGAGTCAGGCCGAAACCGTGTCGATCAGACGCAGGCGGGCAATCTTGCCGATTTCCTCGAGCGCCGCGGCGAACTCGGTTTCCGGCGCGTGGCCGAGCCGGCGGCGCATCGCCTCCAGGATGGCGTCCTTCGCGTTGAGCCGCGCGCAGATGACAAAAGGGAAACCGAACCGCGCCGTGTAGGCGGCGTTGAGAGCGACGAACTCCGCCAGCTCCGCGTCCGTCAGGAGGTCGAGCCCCGCACTCGCCTGCTCGCGGGTGGAGTCGGCCGTGAGCCGGCGACTTTGCGCCAGGCGGCCGGCGAGGTCGGGGTGAGCGCGGATCAATTCCAGCTGGCGCTCGCGGGGAGCGGCGCGCATCCGGGAGCAGAGCGCGGCGTGGAGCTGCTCCTGGCTGCGGAAAGGACGGTCGGCCCACGTCCCGGCCGCGACCCACGGGGAGTGCTCGAAAAGATGGCCGAGCGCCGCCGTGAAGGCGGCCTCGCCTCCGGTGTTGAGCTGGTCCAGCGCGACGGCCATCGGTGAGGCTCAGTCGAGCAACTCGTACGCGGGCAGCGACAGGAACTCGTCGAATTCCGCGCGAAGGGACATGCGCAGGAAGAGTTCGGACGCGGCCGGGAAACGCCCGGAGGAGAACCTTTCCTCCCCGTACTCGGCACGGATGGCCGCCAGTTCCTCCCGCAGCAAACGCTCGTAGAGCTCCGCGGTCACGGGTCGGCCGTCGTCAAGATGCGCGCCGAAGCGCAGCCACTGCCAGAGCTGCGAGCGCGAAATCTCCGACGTCGCGAGGTCCTCCATCAGGTGATGAATGGGTTCCGCCCCGGACCCGCCGAGCCAGGCCTCGAGGTAGCGCACGCCGACGTGCAGGTTCCAGCGCACACCCTGCTCCGTGATCGGCCCCGGCAGGGGCTCGAGGAGTTGGGCCGCGCTGATCCGCGCGGGCGGCAGGACGTGCAGCTGGTTGGGTCCCTTCATGTGGACCGCGAACGCCTCCAGCGCCGTCTGCACCAGCCCGGGATGCGCCACCCAGGTGCCGTCGTGGCCGGCGCGGGCCTCGCGTTCCTTGTCGGCGCGCACCTTGGCGAGGGCGGCGGCATTGGCGGCGGGGTTGTCGCGGATCGGGATCTGCGCCGCCATGCCGCCCATCGCGTAGGCGCCGCGCCGGTGGCAGACGTCGATGACGTGCGTGACGTACGCGCACAGGAAGGGCGACTCCATCGTGATCAGCGTGCGGTCGGGGAAAAGGTACTCCGGGCGCGTGCGCAGTTTCTTCACGAAGCTGAACATGTAGTCCCAGCGTCCGCAATTGAGGCCCGAGGCGTGCTCGCGCAGCTCGTAAAGGATCTCCTCGGCCTCGAACGCGGCGGTGATCGTCTCGATGAGCACCGTCACCCGGATGGTGCCGCGCGGGAGCCCGAGGGCCGCCTGGGCGTGCAGAAACACGTCATTCCAAAGCCGCGCCTCCAGATGGCTCTCCATCTTGGGCAGGTAATAGTAAGGGCCGCTCCCCCGCGCCACCAGCTCGCGGGCGTTGTGGAAAAACAGCAGACCCCAGTCGAAGAGCGAGGCCGGGACGCGTTCGCCGTCGAGCAGCACGTGCTTCTCCTCGAGATGCCAGCCGCGGGGCCGGCAGACGATGACCGCGGTCCGCTCCTTCAGCGCGTAGGCCTTGCCCTCCGGCGAGGTGTAGGTGATGGAGCGACGCACAGCGTCGCACAGGTTGATCTGGCCGCGGATGACATTGTCCCACGTCGGCGAATTGGCGTCCTCGAAGTCGGCCATCCAGCATTGCGCGCCGGAATTCAGCGCGTTGATGGCCATCTTGCGGTCGACGGGGCCCGTGATCTCGGTCCGCCGGTCCACCAGGTCGGGCGGCGGGGGCGGCACGCGCCAGTCGCCGGCGCGCACGGCCACCGTCTCCGGCAGAAAGTCCGGCAGCGCGCCCGCCTCGATCGCGCGCTGGCGCTCGGCGCGGCGGGCGAGGAGTTCGCGGCGACGGCCGCCGAAGCGCCGCACGAGGTCGCCCACGAAGGCGCAGGCCTCGGGAGTGAGGATCTCCGCGTAGCGGGGGCCTAGTGGGGCGCGGATCTCAAGGCCGGGAGGGATCGGGCGGGTCTCCATGCTGGGTTAATCTCATTGCAGGAAACGTGCCCGCGACACCAACCTCAAACGGCGTCCGCAGGCCGACTCCCCAAGGTGGCGGGGTTCCTGCTCTCCTCGCCCGACCGATGCAGCACGAAGATCACATGCGGGAAGCGATCCGACTGGCCTCCGAGGGAGCCGCCTCCGGGCGCGGCGGACCCTTCGGGTGCGTCGTGGTGCGGCGCGGCGAGGCACATCGGGCAGGGCTCGCAGCTGGTGTAGAGCTCGCAGTCCGCCAGCTGGAACGTCCGCAGCCGGGAGCAGGCGTCCCGGATCGCCACCACCTCCGCGTGGGCCGTCGGGTCGTGGGTGG